>CAYZLI010000040.1:0-11987 GCA_964479195.1 uncultured Rhodocyclaceae bacterium | reverse complement strand
CGAAGGGCACTTGCTTGGCGTCGTCGTCCACCGGCGTGTGGTCCGAGCAGAGGGCGTCGATGTGGCCTTGCGCCAGGCCGCGGCGCAGGGCGTCCCGGTCCCGCTCGGCGCGCAGGGGCGGCACCAGGTTGGCGTGGGGGTTGAAGTAGCCGATGTCCGCCTCGGCCAGGTGCAGATGATTGATGGACACGTCGCAGGTGACCGCCACGCCGGCGGCCCGCGCGGCGACGATCATCTCCAGGGCCGCCGCGCTGGAGATGCGCGTGACATGGAGGCGCACGCCCGTGTCCCGGGCGAGCTGCAGCAGGGCGGAAGCGGCGATGGTCTCGGCGCTGACGGGGATCCCGGGCAGGCCCAGGCGGGTGGCCACCTCGCCATCGTGCGCCACGCCGCCGCGGGCGAGATAGGGGTCCTGCGCCTGCAGCCAGACGGGAAAGCCGAAGGTTGCCGCGTACTGCAGCGCCCGCATCAGCACCTGGGTGTCCACCACCGGGGTATGGGCCTGGCCGAAGGCGACGCAGCCGGCTTCAAACAGCTCGGCCATTTCCGTCAGGCGCTCGCCGGCCAGGCCCACGGTCAGCGCGCCCACCGGATAGACGTGGGCGAAATTCGGGTGCCGCGCCCGGTGCTTGAGCATTTCCACCAGGCCCGGCTCATCGAGCGGCGGATCCGTGTCGGGCGGGCAGGCGAGGCTGGTCACGCCGCCCGCGGCGGCGGCGGCCATCTCCGACTCCAGGGTGGCCCGATACTCGAAACCGGGCTCGCGCAACCGCGCCGAGAGGTCGATCAGGCCGGGGCAGACCACCAGGCCGTCGGCCTCGATGACCCGGTTGGCATGGAAACCCTCGGGCGGGCTGCCGACGCCGGCGATCTTGCCGGCGGCGATGAACAGATCGCGCTGCGCGTCGATGCCGTTGGCGGGATCGATGAGGCGACCGTTCCTGATATGGATTTTCATGACTCTCTCACGCGCCGGCCAGCATGCTCATCACCGCCATGCGCACGGCGATGCCGAAGGTGACCTGGGGCAGGATCACGGCGTGGGGGCCGTCGGCCACCGCCGAATCGATCTCCACGCCCCGGTTCATCGGCCCCGGGTGCATGACGATGGCGCCGGGCTTGGCGCGCTCCAGCTTGTCGGGCGTCAGCCCGTAGTACTTGAAATACTCCTGGGGCGAGGGCAGCAGCGCGCCCTGCATGCGCTCGTTCTGCAGGCGCAGCATCATCACCACGTCCGCATCCTTCAGGCCGCTCGCCATGTCGTGGCAGACGTGCACCCCGAGCTTTTCCACGCTGCGCGGCAACAGGGTCTTCGGGCCGATGACCCGGACCTCGGGCACGCCCAGGGTGGTCAGCGCGTGGATCTGGGAGCGGGCCACGCGCGAGTGCAGCACATCGCCGACGATGGCCACGGTCAGGCTGGTGAAGTCCTTCTTGTAGTGGCGGATCGTGTACATATCGAGCAGGCCCTGCGTCGGGTGGGCATGCCGCCCGTCGCCGGCGTTGATGACATGGATGTGGTCGCGCCGCGTGGCCGCCAGGTGCTGGGCGATGAGAAACGGGGCGCCGCTCGAGGCATGGCGCACGATGAACATGTCGGCCTGCATGGCGCAGAGGTTGTCCACCGTGTCGAGCAGGGTCTCGCCCTTCGAGGTCGAGGAGGTGCCGATGTTGAGGTTGATCACATCGGCGGACAGCCGCTTCGCGGCGATCTCGAAGGTGGTGCGCGTGCGCGTCGAGCTCTCGAAGAACAGGTTGAACACGCTCTTGCCGCGCAGCAGCGGCAGCTTCTTCACTTCCCGTTCGGCCACCTCGGTGAACGGCGCGGCGGTGTCGAGGATGGCGGTGAGGATCTCGCGCGGCAGGCCGTCGATGGTGAGCAGGTGCTGCAGCTCGCCGTGGCTGTTCAGTTGCGGATCACGCATCGATGAGCCTCAAGGTCAGTGCGCCTTTGTCGTCGCGTTCCAGTTGCAGATTGCGCTCCCGCGCCAGCGCCACGGCGTGCGCCGCCCAGCGCGGCTGGATGGGCAGCTCGCGTCCGCCCCGGTCCACCAGCACCGCCAGGTCGATGCGCGCCGGCCGGCCGTAGTCGAAGATCTCGTTCATGGCGGCGCGGATGGTGCGGCCCGTGTAGAGCACGTCGTCGACGATGACGATCGGGCGGTCCTCCACCTCGAAGGGAATCTCCGAGGGCTTGAGCTGGGGATGCAGCCCCGTGCGGCCGAAGTCGTCCCGGTAGAAGGAGACGTCGATGCTGCCCAGGGGGCTCTTCAGGCCCAGTGCGGCATGCAGCCGCTCGGCGACCCAGACGCCGCCCGTGTGGATGCCGACCAGCGCCGTGTCGGGATCGAGCTCCGGCCGGAGCTTCTCGACCAGCAGGGCGCAAAGCCGCTCGGCGTCAGGCAGCGCCATTGAAATATCCTTGCAGTATGTGCTGGGCCGCCAGGGCGTCGATGCGGCGCCTGCGCTCCTTCCAGTCCAGCCCGGCCTCGCGCAGCTCGGCTTCCGCCGCGCAGGAGGTGAGCCGCTCATCGGCCAGCTCGACCGGCAGCCCGAAGCGGCCGTGGAGCTGGTTGGCGAAGCGACGGCAGCGGGCGGTGAGCCCGTGCTCGGCGCCTTCGAGGGAAAGCGGCAGGCCGACGACCAGCAGGGCAGGACGCCATTCCTCGATCAGGCGGGCGATGGCGGCAAAGCGCGCGTCGTTGGACTCGGCCTGGATGGTGGTCAGCGCATGGGCCTGCCGGAGGGAAACCTCGCCGACGGCCACGCCGATGCGCTTGAGGCCGAAGTCGAAGCCCAGCACGGTTCCCGTGCTCGGGTGCGTAGTCAGTGGCAAGTGGCAAGTGATGGGCATCGCGGCGGCTATTTTACCGCTTCCTGCTCACCGCTCACCGCTCACGGGTTTCAAGCATGCCCCGCCGTGTCGGAGAGGTTGGAAAGATCGAAGCCGAGCAGTTGCATGGCCGCCGCCAGCCGCTCCTCGGGAGGCAGCGCGAAAATGACGTAAGGCTCGGCAGCCACGGTGAGCCAGGCGTTTTGCGCCAGCTCATGCTCGATCTGCCCGGCGGCCCAGCCGGCGTAGCCCAGCGAGACGAGGAACTCCTCCGGCTCGCCCTTGGCCCCCACGGATTGCAGGATGTCGCGCGAGCTGGTGAGGCCGATCTCGTCGTGCACCGACAGGGTCGCCTGCCAGGCGCCCACCGGGCGGTGCAGGACAAAACCGCGGTCGGTCTGCACCGGACCGCCGAAATACACCGGCAGGCCGGCGAAGCGCCGCTCCTCGAGGGAGATGTCGATGCGCTGGAACAGGTCCTCCAGGGTCATGTCGAGGGGCCGATTGACGACGATGCCGAGCGCACCCTGCTCGTTGTGCTCGCAGATGTAGGTCAGGCTGCGGGCAAAATTGGGATCGACCATGTTGGGCATGGCGATCAGGAAGTGGTGCGTGAGGTTGACGTTCGTGCTCACGCGGGCATTGTAAACCGTTTTCTAGGCCGGCGCCGCGGCCGGCCGCCGCACATAGCCGGCGATCAGGCGCAGCAGCTCCTCTTCCTGGTAGGGCTTGCCCAGGTAGTGGTCGACGCCGAGCTCCCGGGCGTAGTTGCGGTGCTTCTCGGCAATGCGCGAGGTGATCATGATGATCGGCACCCGCTTCAGGCGCGCGTCCGCCCGCACGTGGCGGGTCAGATCGAAGCCGTCCATGCGCGGCATCTCGATGTCCACCAGCATCGCGTCGGGGACGATGTCGAGCAACTGCTCCAGGGCATCCACGCCGTCCTTGGCCGTGAGCACCTGGTAGCCCTCGCGCGCGAGCAGGCGCCCGGTGATCTTGCGCACCGTGAGGGAGTCGTCCACGACCATCACCGTCGGCAGGTGGGCGCCCCGCGCCGCGGCCGCAGCCGCAGCCGCCGGGGCGGCCGCCCCCGGCACCGCCTTGATCTCGCGGCCGGCCAGGGCGATCGGGTTGAGGATGAGGAGGACTTGGCCATCGCCGCGCACCGTGGCACCGGCAATGCCGACGACCCGCGCCAGTTGCGGCCCGGCGTTCTTGATGACGATTTCCTGGTTGCCGCGCAGCTCATCCACCTCCACGGCGATGCGCTGGACGCCGGCCCGCAGGAGCAGCACCGAGTAGCGGCGCTGCGGCTCGGGCATGGCCTGGGGCTCGCCCAGCAGGCGCGGCAGGAAGTGGTAGGGATAGCGGTTGCCCAGCCACTCGGCGGCCCCCCCGGCGCGGATCTTCTGCACGGCCTCGGCCTTGAGCTCCAGCACTTGCTCGACCATCACCGAGGGAATGGCGTAGCTGCGGCCGCCGGCACGCACCAGCACCGCCTGGGCGACCGCCAGGGTGAGCGGCAGGTAGATGCGGAAGCGCACCCCCTGGCCGCGGGAGGAGGCGGCCTCGATGCGCCCGCCCAGCTCGGCCGCCTGGGACTTGACCACGTCCATGCCGACGCCGCGGCCGGCCAGTTCCGTCAGCTCGCGGGCCGTCGAGAAACCGGGTTGGAAGATGAACTGGGTGAGGGCGGCCTCGTCCGGGCGTTCGTCGGCGCCGAGCAGCCCCTGCCCGACGGCCTTGGCGCGGATGCACTCGAAGTCCAGGCCGGCACCGTCGTCGGCCAGCTCGATCACCACTTCGTTGCCTTCCTGGGCCAGCGCGAGGCTGAGCTCGCCGATCTCCGGCTTGCCCGCCGCCAGCCGGCCTTGCCGATCCTCCAGGCCGTGGGCGACGGCGTTGCGCAGCAGGTGCTCGATGGGGCCGGTCATCTTCTCCAGCACGGAGCGGTCCAGTTCCACCTGGCCGCCGCGGATGTCCAGGTTGGCCTTCTTGGAAAGTTCCTTCGCCGTCTGGCGCACGACCCGGTAGAGACGCTCGGCCAGCGAATTGAAGGGCACCATGCGCACGCCCATGAGCGCCTGGGAGAGCTCCCGGTTCAGGCGCGCCTGGCTGACGATGGCCGCATCGGCGTGGTCCAGGTTGCGCAGCAGGGTGTGCTGCACCGTGGTCACGTCGTTCACGCTCTCGGCCATCATGCGGGTGAGTTCCTGGAAGCGCGTGAAGCGGTCGAATTCCAGCGGGTCGAATTCCCCTTGCACCTCCTGGGCCTGGGCCAGGCGCGATTGCATCTGGGATTCGGCCTGGATCTCGACTTCGCGCAACTGGCCGCGCAGGCGGATGACGTTCTCCGTCAGGTCCCGCAGCGAGTCGCGCAGGATGCGCATCTCGCCCTCGATGCGGGAGCGGACGATGGACATCTCGCCCGCCTCGTTCACCAGCCGGTCGATGAGCTCGGTGCGCACGCGCAACAGGGCGCGGCCGGCAGCCGCCTCGCCGCCTTCCGGCTCCTCCGCCGGGGCGCCCTCCGGCTGCGGCGCGGCCATGCCCGCGGCTTGGCCCGCAGTCTCCCCGGCCGGGCCGCGCCCGTGCAGGGCTTCCAGGAGCACGTTGGCGCGGTCGTAGGCGGTGTCGAGCTCTTCGAGGAAGGCGGGGGTGATGGCAGCGGCCGCCACCGCCTCCTCGATGCGGGTTTCCATGCCGTGGATGAGCTCCCCCATGCCCATGGCGCCGGCCATGCGGGCGCTGCCCTTGAGGGTGTGCAGCAGGCGCGCCAGCGCGGCGACGACCTGGTCGTCGTTCGGATCGGCGGACCAGTTGCGCAACTGCTTGCCGATCTCGCGCAGGAGGTCCGTCGCTTCCTCGAGGAAGATCGGCAGCAACTGCGCGTCGAGCTCATCGTGCAGGCGCAGCCTGCGCCGCTCGGGCGCCGGCTCGGGCGCGGCTTCCGCCGGCGGGGGCGCGGGGGGTTCGGCCGCGACCGGGGGCGGTTCGACCGCCGGCACCAGGGTCAGCTCCACGGCGGCGGGCTGCAGGGCGCGCGCCACCTCGTTCAGTTCCCGCGCCAGCCCGTCGGCGTCGTGGGGCACGCGCTGCTCGGCCACGGCGGCGACCATCGCCTCGAGGGTCGACACGGCGCTGCCGAGCAGGCCGATCTGGCCGCTGGAGCAAGGTTGCCCGCTGCGGGCGAGCCGGTGCAGGGCGTGTTCCAGGGCCAGGCCCAGGCGGTTCACCGGGCCGATGCCCACCGTACCGGAAATGCCCGCCAGGGTGTGGGCGGCCCGCACCATGGCCTCCGGCGGCACCTGGGCCACCAGCTTCAGCGTGTTGAGCCCGGCGCGCAGCGCGGCCACGTGGCCGCGCGCCTCGCCCACGTACATGTCGTAGAGGGTGCGCGAGAGGACCAGGTCGCCGAGGGCCACGGCCTCGGGCGCTTGCGCCGCAAGCGTCTCCGCCTCGATAGGCGCCGCCGGCGCCGGGGCGGCCGCCTCGGCGGTGATGTCCTCCCCCTCCCTGAGCCGCCCGGCGAGGGCGATCAGGGCAACCGCATCCGGGTGCCCTTCCCGCCCCCCGCCGGATTCGATCTCGGCGACCCAGGCGCCGAAGCGGGCGTGGGCCTCCCCGATCAGGCGATGCAGGGCCGGGCTGGCATCCCGCTCCAACTGCAGCCATTGGTTCATCACCTGCTCGACGGCCCAGGCGGCCTCACCCAGCTCGGTGAGACCCACCATGCGCCCGCTGCCCTTCAGGGTATGGAAGCCGCGGCGGATGGTGATCAGGCAATCGTGGTCGTGGGACTCGCCCAGGGAACGGGCGAGGGCCTGGCCGATGCTCGCCAGCACCTCGTGAGCCTCCTCGAGGAAGATGGCCAGCAGCTCCGCGTCTATCTCCTCCCGCGGCGCTTCGGCCAGGCGCAGGGTCTCCGCCGAGGGCGCCGGCGCGGCGGGCGCGACCCGCGCCACGGCCTCCTCCACCTGGCCGGCCGCCGCCTCCGCCGGCGCCGCCGCCAGGGCGGCCAGGGCGGCCTTGGCTTCCTGCTCCAGCCGGCCATCCGCCACCAGGCTGGCGTCCTGGCGCATCGTCTCCAGGTGCTGCTTCAGCTCCTCGCGCACGCCCTCGTCCCCGGGCTTCTCCCGCAGCGCTTCCACCAGCGCCTGGGCCTCCCGCTTCTGCCGCTCCAGCTCCGCCTCCACCGAGGGCGCCGGCCCTTCCTCCTCGAGCGCGGTCTCCGCTGCGGCCGGGACCGCCGGACGCAGCGGCTGCAGGATGCCGTCCAGGTCGGCCGGCCCGTGCTGCAGCGCCTCGACGAAGAAGCCAAGGCCGGACAGCTTGTGGGCCACCTCCTCGCATTCCTCCGCTTGCGGCACATGCTCCGGGCCGGCGAAGGCCTGAACGCGCGCCGCGCACTCCCGCAACAGGGCGACGGCCCGGTCCTGGCCGAGGATGGTGAGGGCCCCCTCCACCTGCTTCAGGGGCGCCGCCAGGGCGGGCAGATCGCCGCGGTGCGAGGCGTCGCGGAAGAAGCCATCGAGGGTCTCCTCGATCTGCACCAGGTTGTTGAGGATCTCCCGCGCCACTTGCCCCATGAGCAGGCGCTCCTGGGCGCGGCGCGATATCTCGTCGAGCAGGGGTGCGTCCAGCGCCGGCAGCGCCTCGCCGCGCATCAGGGCGCCCAGCCGCCCGACGACGGTCTGCGCCTGCCGGGGAAAGTCGGCGCCGAGCTGCTCGTAGTTGTCCAGGGCGTTTTCCACCAGCAGGAGCGCCGTGGCGACCTCCATGGCCGCGGCGTCGCTATGCTTGAGGGGGTCCTTGCGCAGCCACTGGGCCGCTTCGGCCACGGCGGCCGTCAGCCGGGCCAGGTGCTCGTGCACCAGCCCGCCGCCGCGGCTGGCCAGGCCCTGCGCGTGCTCGTGAAACTGGGGCAGGGCCACGGCGGCCCCGGCGCAGAACTTGTTCCAGGCCTCCTTCGCCGCGCCGAGCGCCTCGCGCATGGCCCGCAGCACCGGCTGCAAGGGCTCGATGTCGGCAACGGCCGCCGGCACCAGCTCGTCCAGGCGGTAGGCTGCCTTCACCCGCTGCACCTGTTCGCCGCCGTCGCGGGCCACGGCGACGAAATAGAGGGCGTCGCGCATCAGGCGCTCGGACACGGTGGGGGAGCCCTCGAGCAGCCGGCGCATCTGCAGGTCGACCCGGGCGCACAGCTTCTTGAGGTGGAAATCCACGGGGATGCGGCCCGTGGCCAGGGCGTCGAGCAGGCCGAGGGTGACCCACCAGAAAGCGCGCGCCGCCGGCAGCGCCTGGGTGGCCTCGATGGCGGCCACGGCCTGCCGCATCTCGGCCAGCCCCGCCGGGTCGTCCGCATGGCGCAGCCATTTGAGGAAGCCGCGCTCGAAACGGGCGCGCTCCGCCTTCAGCCCCGCGGCCGGCAGCGGCGCCGGCTCCTGCGCGCGCCGGGGCGGACGCAGGGAGAGGTCGGGGAAGAACAGGTCGGCGGCGGCGACGCGCTCGACGCCGCGGGCGGCGAGCACGTCGCCATAGGCGGGCAGAAGCCTGAGGGGCTGGTTGGGGGCGCCAGTGGCCAGCTCGTCCAGGTAGTGGCGGATGGCCCCCAGGGCCCGTTGCGCCCGTTCGGCCAGATCCGGCGCGGCGGCGAGGCGGCCGGCATCCACATCGGCCAGGAGTTCCTCCACCGCCTCGGCGAACTGGGTCACGCCGTCCAGGCCGACGATGGAGAGCGCGCCGCGGGCCTGGTGCAGGTGCGTGCGGGCGAACTTCAAGGGGGCCGAATCGCCCGGGCTCTCGGCGAACTGGCCGAGGGCCTCCTGGGCGTGGCCGAGGGCGAGGTCGATCTCCCCCTTGACCCAGGCGAGGGGCCCGCGATCGAGGTCGGTGGTGGCGGTCATTTTTTTCAGACCTTGAAGCCCGAGACCGAGCCTTTCAACTCCACGGCGAGGTCGGCGAGCTGGCCGATGGACACCGCCGTCTCCTTGGTGCCGGCGGTGGTCTGCTCCGTCACGCGCAGGATGCCTTCCATGCTTTGCGCCACGCGCGTCGCCGCCTCGGCCTGCTGCTGGGTGGCGGCGGAAATCGAGGCGATGAGCTGGGCCAGGTTGCTGGACACCGAGGAGATTTCCTGCAGCGCCTGGCCGGCGGCATCCGACAGCTTCGCCCCCTCCACCACGCCCCGGGTCGAGCTTTCCATGGCGTACACCGCGTCCTGGGTGTCGGTCTGAATGGTCTTGACGATGGCGGCGATCTGCTTGGTCGCCTCCCCCGAGCGTTCGGCCAGCCGCTGCACCTCCTCGGCCACCACCGTGAAGCCGCGTCCCGCCTCCCCGGCGGAGGCCGCCTGGATGGCGGCGTTCAGGGCCAGCACGTTGGTCTGCTCGGTGATGTCCGAGATCAGTTCGACGATCTCGCCGATCTCCTGGGAGGACTCGCCCAGCCGCTTGATCCGCTTCGAGGTCTCCTGGATCTGCTCGCGGATCTCGTTCATGCCCTTGATGGAGTTCTCCACCGCCTGGGCGCCCTTGCCGGCGGCCTCCAGGGACTGGCGCGCCACCTGGGCCGACTCCGTGGCCTCGCCGGACACCTGGTTCATGGATTTCGCCATGTCGAGGACCGATGCGCCGGCCTGCTGGATCTCGCGGGACTGCCGCTCCGTGGCGGCAAGCAGCTCGTTGGAGGTCTTCTGCGCCGCCTCGGAGGCCGCCGCCACCCGGCCCGCGGCATCGTTGATGCGCCGCACCAGCACGGCCAGCTCCTCGACGGTGTAGTTCACCGAGTCGGCGATGGCCCCGGTGATGTCCTCGGTCACCGTGGCGCGCACCGTCAGGTCGCCGTCGGCCAGGTCGCCCATCTCGTTCATCAGCCGCAGGATGGCCTCCTGGGTGGCGTTCTTCGCCGCTTCCGCCTCGTGCCGCTGCCGCTCCGCCTGCTCGCGGCGGCTCGCCGTGTCGTCGTTGTAGGCCTTGGCCATCAGGGCCAGGGTGACGATGGCGAGGAGGGCGAAGATGCCGATGACCAGGGTGTTGGTGGTTCGTCCGGCGATCTCCGCCGCGTAGGCGGCGGCGAGGTCCGTGGTGGTCTTCAGCAGCGCGCCGCTCTCGTGGAAGATGCGGCTGCCGGCCTGCTTGGCCTCGACCAGGCGCTGCATGTTGCCGAGGATGCCGGCCACCGCCTCCTGGTATTCCTTGAAGGCGACGTCCAGTTCTGCCAGCTTCTCCTTGGTCTCCGGGTCGGCGGCGGCATGGATGCGCATCGCCTCGGAACCCTTGGTCAGCGCCCCCAGCACGTCGCGGAAGGTGTTGGTGTCCTTGCCCAGCAGGAAAGCCACCTCCGGGTCGATGGCATCGGCCACCAGCAGGGCGTTGGCGTTCTTCGCCAGGCGCTGGGTGAGCATGACGAGCTGGTTGGCGGCGGCGATCTCGCGGGCGGGGGCGCCGGTCTGCAGCTTGAGGGCGGCGACCTGCTCGGCCAGCTCCAGCAGTTCCGGGTTCTTGCCGTTGATGATGCCCACCGAGTTGCCCAGGGTGGTCAGGTTCTTCTCCTGCTCCAGTACCTGACTGGCGTACTTCTCGGTCTTCGCCCACTCGGTCGCCAGGCCCTGCAGGGCCGGCTGCGTGGCGTCGGGGCTGGGCGGCACCTCGATCTCGTCGATCGCGCCGCCCTGGGAGACCCGCTCCAGGAGCGAAGCGAAAGTGTCCCGGTTCTCCCGCAGCTCCTTGAAGGCCGCGGTGTTGCCCTGCAGGGCCTGCTGGGCTGACTTAGCGATCGCCTGGGAGAGCATGCGCATCTGCCCCGAGGCCGAGGTGTAGGCCGCACCGTGGGTGGCCGTGCGGTTGTCCATCCAGGCCACCGAGGCCGTGACGATCAGGAAGAAGACGAACAGGATGCCCAGGATCTGCAGTTGCTGGGCCACCGGCCGGTCGCCGATGAACGGCAGCCTGGCGCGAAAACCCCGGCCGGCGGCCTGCTGCAGGTTGTCCATGACCGTGCTGTGCGTGGCGGCTTCGGCGCCCGGGTTCGGCCTGTCCGACGATTTGGTGGCCGAAAGCTTGAAAGCCATGCGGTGTCTCCCATGTTCTGTTGGTGCGGCCTCTCTCAGGAGAGGCCGATGTCGAGGAACTCCGGCTGGCCGAGCAGGTTCCTCAGGTTGAGCTTTTTCCACACGTGGCCTTGCGCGTCGGCGTACTGCTCGCCCACCCAGGGCCGGGCATCGGCGGCCCCCGGCCGCGCCTCGAGCTGGTCGAGGTTGCGCAGTCCCAGGGCGCGATTCACGAGCAGCGCGCTGTTGCCGCCCAGCCGCGCGCCCACCAGGAGCAGGCGGCTCTCCGCGTTCTGCGGCGTCGCCTCGCCGCCCTGGAAGGCGGAGAAGTCCACCACGCTGTACAGCGTGCCGCGGATGTTGGCGAGGCCGGCAAACCAGCCCTTGGTGAGCGGCACCGTGGTGAGCCGGGCAAGCGGCACGATCTCCCCCGAATCGGCCAGGTCGAGCAGCCAGTGTTCCTGGCCCGCCTGCACGCCGAGCAGCGCCCGCGAGGACTCGCCCGCCTTGGCGCTGGAGAGGCGCTTGGCCAGGCCCTCCTGGAACTCGCGCAGGCTGATTTTCTTGGCCATCGGCTCGGGACCCACCTCAGCCGAGGGCGGCGACCTTCTCCAGCAGGACCTTGGGGTCGATGGGCTTCACCAGGTAGTCGTTGGCCCCCTGGCGCATGCCCCAGATCTTGTCCGTCTCCTGGCCCTTGCTGGTGCACATGATGACGGGGATGTGCCGGGTGGTGTCGTCCCGGGTGATGGTGCGCGTGGCCTGGTAGCCGTTCATGCCGGGCATGACCACGTCCATGAGGATGAGGTCGGGCATTTCCGACTTGGCCTTGATGATCGCCTCCTCGCCGCTCTCGGCGGTGACCACCTGGTAGCCCTTCTTGCCGAGCAGCTCGCTCAGCACGTGGCGCTCGGTGGGAGAATCATCGACGATGAGAATTTTCCGCACTGGCATGGTGTATGACCTTTCTGGCTACGAAATACGCTGCGGCGCGTGCGCCGCAACGGCCTTGAGCAGGCTGTCCTTGGTGAATGGCTTGGTCAGGTACTCGTCCGAGCCGACCATGCGGCCGCGCGCCCGGTCGAACAGGCCGTCCTTGGACGA
>CAYZLI010000039.1:12449-25174 GCA_964479195.1 uncultured Rhodocyclaceae bacterium | reverse complement strand
TGCGTAAAGCTCCCGAAACGTCTTTCCCGCCGGCGCCGGGAAGTCGCGCCCTTGCGTCCAGCCGGGCGCGAAGCGCATCACGCGGATGCGGGCGCCGCCGTCGGCCGCCCACTTGAGGTAGCGTGCGCCGAGCTGCGCCAGGGCCGCGTACAGCGCCGGGCGCCGCGCCACCCAGGCCCACAGTTTCAGCGCCAGCCGCTCGCCGCGCGGGCGCAGCCCCCGCTCCGTCTGCCGATCGCGCAGCTTGCGCAGCAGCTCCGGCAGGGGGATCTGCACCGGGCAGACCGCCGCGCACTGCCCGCACAGGGTGGAGGCCTGGGGCAGGTCGAGGGCATTCTCCACGCCCACGAGCAGCGGCGTCAGCACCGAGCCCATCGGCCCCGGATAGACCCAGCCGTAGGCATGGCCGCCCACGCTCTGGTACACCGGGCAGTGGTTGATGCAGGCGGCGCAGCGGATGCAGCGCAGCATGTCCTGGAACGGGCTTCCGACCAGGCCGACGCGGCCGTTGTCCACCAGGATGAAGTACAGGTGCTCCGGGCCGTCCTGGTCCGCCGCGGCGCGCGTGCCGGTCAGCACGGAAAAATAGTTGGAGATGGCCTGGCCGGTGGCCGAACGCGGCAGCAGGCGCATGAGGGTGGCCAGGTCCTCCAGGGTCGGCACCACCTTCTCGATGCCGGTGACGACCACGTGCACTTTGGGCAGCGTCGTCACCATGCGCCCGTTGCCCTCGTTGGTGACCAGGGCCACGGAGCCCGTCTCGGCCACCAGGAAGTTGCCGCCCGAGATGCCCATCTCCGCCGTGAGAAAGTGGGGGCGCAGCACCTCCCGCGCCTCCCGCGTCATCTGCGCGATCTCGCTCTTGCGCGGCCTGTGGTGCACCCGCTCGAAGAGCTCGGCGACCTCTTCCTTGGTCTTGTGGATGACGGGGGCGATGATGTGGGAGGGCGGCTCGTTGTCGTTGATCTGCAGGATGTATTCGCCGAGATCGGTCTCCACCGGCTGCACCCCGGCCTTTGCGAGCGCCGCGTTGAGCCCCGCCTCCTCGGAGAGCATGGACTTGGACTTGATCGCCTTGGTCACGCCGTGGCGGCGGGCGATCTCTTCCACCAGCCGGCAGATTTCGGCCCCGTCCCGGGCCCACAGCACCTGCGCGCCGCGCCGGGTCGCCTCCCGCTCGAAGCGCTCCAGCCACAGGTCCAGGTTTTCGATCACCCGGTTGCGGATGGCTTTGGCCGCTTCGCGCGTGGCCTCGAAGTCGATTTCCCCCAGCCCGCGCCGGCGGCCCTCGACGAACAGGCCCTTGGCCGAGCCGAGCTTGCCCTGCAGGCGGGAATCGCCCACGGCGACACCGGCGCGGGCCTTGAAGTGCATCGATTCGATTCGCATCCGTTCGTTGGCCGCTTGGCCGTGGGGCGCCGAGGGCGCGGATTTCACGATCTGATATAGTATTCCGCAATTCGATTGAACGAAAGCCAGCGTGACCCAACCCGAGGCAAAAAGCTCCATCCAGGTCATCGAGCGCATGATGAAGCTGCTCGACGTCCTGGCCCACTACCACGACCCCATCAGCCTGAAGCAGTTGTCCCAGGAGACGGGCCTGCATCCGTCCACCGCCCACCGCATCCTGGGCGCCATGACCTCGAACGGCTTCGTCGAGCGGGCCGAGCCGGGCGCCTACTGCCTGGGCATCCGCCTGCTGGAGCTGGGCAACATCGTCAAGTCGCGCATCAACCTGCGCGACGTGGCCCTGCCCCAGATGCAGCGCCTGCACGGCGAAATCGGCGAGAGCGTGAACCTGGGCGTGCGCCACGACGACGACATCATCTACGTCGAGCGCACGTCGAGCGGCCGCTCCTCCATCCGGGTGGTGCATCTGGTCGGCGCCCGGGCACCCCTGCACGTGACCGCCGTGGGCAAGCTCTTCCTGGTCGAGGACGGCCCGCAGAAGCTGCGCGACTACGCCCGGCGCACGGCCCTGCACGGATTCACGCCCAATTCCATCACCACGCTGCCGGCCTTGGAGAAGGAACTGGAGCGGGTGCGCCGCCACGGCGTGGCCTTCGACAACGAGGAGATCGAGCAGGGCCTGCGCTGCATCGCCGCGCCCGTGCGCGACGACGCCGGCGAGCTGGTCGCCGGGCTTTCCGTGTCGGCCCCGGCCGAACGCTACAACCCCGACTGGGTGCCGCTGGTGAAACAGGCCGCCGACGCCATCTCCGGCGCCCTGGGCCACGTTAAGAAGTAGGGCGCAATAGCGAAGCGTATTGCGCCGCATGTCTATGTTCGGCGCAATACGCCGCAAGCGGCTATCGCGCCCTACGCCGCCTACGCCGCTTCAAAGCCGAACACCGCGAACTGGCGCCCGTCGTCGAACCAGACCCGCTCCGGCCTGAAGCCCGCCTCCGCCCCGAGGGCCTGGAACTCCTCGACCGAATACTTGCAGGAGATCTCCGTGCGCATCAGCTCCCCCGCCGAGAAGCCGAAGCTGCGCCCGCCCACCGTGACCGCCTGCTCCCGCCGGGAGCGCAGGTGCATCTCGATGCGGCCCAGCGCCCCGTCGTAGTAGGCGACGTGCTCGAATCCCGCCGGATCGAAGTCCGTGCCCACCAGCCGGTTGAGATGGGCAAGCAGGTTCAGGTTGAAGCGCGCCGTCACGCCCTGGGCATCGTTGTAGGCGGCATGCAGCCGGGCCGGATCCTTTTTCAGGTCGACGCCGATCACCAGGGCCCCGCCCGCTCCCGTCAGGGCCCGCAAGCGGCGCAGGAAGCCGCGGGTCTCCTCCAGCGAGAAGTTGCCCACCGTGGAGCCGGGAAAATAGGCCACCCGCCGCGCCGCGGCCAAGTCCTCCCAAACAGGCAGGTCCAGCCGCTTCGTGTAATCGGTGCAGACGGCGCAGATTTGCAGCCAGGGGTAGGCTTCGGAGAGCGCCGCGGCGGCATCGAGGAGCTGCCCCCGGGCGATGTCCAGGGGCACGTAACGGCGCGGCCGGGCCGCCTCGATCAGCAGGCGCGTCTTGCGGCTGGTGCCGCTGCCCAGCTCGACCAACTCGCAGCCCGGACCGACGAAGTCGGCGATGTTCGCGCTGTGTCGCTGCATGAGCTGCAGCTCGGCCCGGGTCAGGTAATACTCGGGCAACGCGCAGATGGCGTCGAACAGGGCGCAGCCTGCGGCGTCGTAGAAATATTTCGGGGGAAGTTCCTTGGGCGAGCGGGAGAGGCCGCCGAAGATTTCGGCCAGGCGATCGGCCTCCGGGGCGGCCAGCTCGCAAAAGCGGACGACCCCGGTCTCCGCCACGCGCCGTCCACTCAACCGGCCGAAGGCCGGTCGATCGAGGCGCTGGGCCGGGCCGCGTTTCCCGTGGCGTGCTCGATCCAGCGCTTGATGCGGTTGGCGTCGCCGATCCGCGTCAGCCGGCCCCACGAGTCCAGCAGCACGATGATCATCGGCTTGTCGTTGAGCCAAGCCTGCATGACGAGGCACTTGCCCGCCTCGCGGATGTAGCCGGTCTTGGACAGGCCGATCTCCCAGGAACCGCTGCGCACCAGGGTGTTGGTGTTGCGGAAGGTCTGCGGGCGCTTGCCCAGCCGCACCCGGTATTCCGGCGTGGTGGACAGCTCCCGGATGAGCGGGTAATGGGAGGCGGCGGCCACCATCTTGGTCAGGTCGCGGGCGCTGGAGACGTTGGCGGCGGACAGGCCGGTCGGGTCGGAAAAGCGCGTGTCCTTCAGGCCGATCGCCTCGGCCTTGAGGTTCATGGCCGCGACGAAAGCCTGGGCCCCCCCCGGATAGTGCCGGCTGAGGGCCGAGGCGGCGCGGTTCTCGGAGGACATCAGGGCCAGGCGCAGCATGTCCTCGCGGGCAAGCCGGGTGCCGACCTTGAGGCGGGAACGGCTGCCGCGCAGGGTGTCCACGTCGTCTTCGGAAATGCCCAGTTGCTCCTCCAGCCCGAGGTTGGCATCGAGCACCACCATGGCGGTCATCAGCTTGGTGATGGAGGCGATCGGCAGCACCGCATCCGAGTTCTTCTCGAACAGCACGGCGCCGGTCGACTGGTCCTGGACCAGCACGGCCGAGGACTGCACCAGGAGGTTGTCCGGGTCGTGCTGCTCCACGCTCTTCGCCACCCTGACCTTGCGCTTCACCGGATAGGTCTTGGAAGCCGCCTGGACCGGCACGGCGTCGATCAGCATCGCGGCGACGGCCGCACACAGCACCAAAAGGGTTGACAGCCTGATTTTCACCCCGTCTCCTTGGATCCCACCGGTCGTTACCACGTATACAGCCTACAGCGAAACCACCGTTAAAATATACCGTTATGACCTGCTTTTCAAGTCAATTCGCACCCATTTGCCCGCCGTCCAAGCGCAGGAAGGCCCGCAGCTCGCTGCGACGCGCCATCGTATCCGCGTAGCCGAGTTCCATCAAGGCGCGGGTGTAGGACTGCTCGAACAAGAGGTAGCTGGCCAGGGCCGAGCCGTCCTTGCTGGTGGCGCCGATGCCCCGCAGCAGCAGGCGCACCGGCCAGGGCAGGCTCGTCACATGCTGCGCCGCCATGTGGTCCAGGCGCCGGCTGGGGGCGATCACCAGCGTCTCGATGCGCCGCAGGGGCAGGCCCGATTTCGCCTTGATCTCGTCGGGAATGATGGACAAGGTCTTGTTGATGCGCTGCAGGCGCTCCAGGTCCACGTGCAGGCTGTCCAGGAAGATCGAAGACAGGGCGTGGCCGGCGACCTGGGCGAGCGACGGGTAGCCGTCGCCGCTGCGGCGCTCCTTCTCGTCGCCCATGCGCCCCGCCCCCACCACCAGGATGCGCTCTGCGCCCAGGTGGATGGCGGGCGAGACCGGGGCGAGCTGCCGCATGGAGCCGTCGCCGAAATACTCCCGGTGCACCCGGGTGGCCGGAAAGATGAAGGGAATGGCACTGGAGGCCAGCAGATGCTCGACGCCGATGCGCACCCGCGCCCCGGAGCGCTGCGTGCGGTGCCACGGCTCGACCCCCGCGCCGCCCTGGAAGAAGCTGATGCTCTGCCCGGACGTGTAGCCCGAGGCAGTGATGGACAGGGCGTAGAGGGCGCCGCCGCGGATGGCAGCCTCGATGCGGCCGAAATCCAGGCCGCGTTCGAGCATTTGTTTCATGGGGGCGTTGTCGAGAAGGGCGCCGGGATTGTGCTTGATCGCCCAGCCCAGCATGAACGCGGACAGCCAGCGCACCCCGGAGGCGCCGATGCCCAGGGCGTCGGCCCGGTAGACCTGGCCGGCGTGGAAATTCCCCCAGACCTGCAGCATCTTCTCCACGCCGGCGCCGAAATCCTCCGCCGCACAGGCCAGCGATGCGGCGTTGATGGCCCCCGCCGAGGTGCCGCACAGGATGGGAAAGGGATTGCGCCGCGGCTCGGGCAGGAGCTCGCGCACCGCCTTCAGTACGCCGACCTGGTAGGCGGCGCGCGCCCCGCCCCCGGTCAGCACCAGCGCCGTCTTGCCGTCCTCCATTACCCCGCCGCCCCCACCGCCGCTCCGATTATGGAGACAACGTCACGAGGGACGACAGACTTTAGGGCGTGTTCGCGTCCACGACGGTCAGGGCGGTCATATTGACGATCCGCCGCACCGTCGCCGTCGGCGTCAGGATATGCACCGGGGCGGCCGCACCGAGCAGGATGGGGCCGATGGTGACACCTTCGCCGGCCGCCTGCTTGAGCAGGTTGAAGGCGATGTTGGCGGCATCCAGGGTCGGCATCACCAGCAGGTTGGCCTCCCCTTTCAGGCGCGCGTTGGGGAAGACCTGGCTGCGCACCTCCCCGGACAGGGCGGCATCGCCGTGCATCTCGCCCTCGACCTCCAGATCCGGCGCCCGCTCCCACAGGAGCCGCAGCGCCCGCTGCATCTTCTTCGCGCTCGGCGTGTCGTAGCTGCCGAAGCTGGAGTGGGAGAGCAGCGCCACCTTGGGCGCGAGACCGAAGCGCCGCAGTTCCTCCGCCGCGAGCAGCGTCATCTCGACGATCTGCTCCGCGCTCGGGTCGTAATTGACGTAGGTGTCGCAGATGAACACCGTCTGCTTGGGCAGCATGAGCCCGTTCATGGCGTAGTAGCCCGACACGCCCGCCTGGCGGCCGATGACCTGGTCCACGTACTGCAGGTGCAGGGCGTGGGTGCCGAAGACGCCACACAGCATGCCGTCGGCATCGCCCTTGTGGATCATCATGGCGCCGATCAGGGTTTGGCGGCGCCGCATCTCGAGCTGGGCGTACGGGGGCGACACGCCCTTGCGCTCGCTCAGGCGGTAGTAGGTCTGCCAATAGTCCTTGTAGCGCGGGTCCATCTGCGGGTTGCACAGCTCGAAGTCCGCACCGAGGCGGATGCGCAGGCCGCACTTCTCGATGCGGTGCTCGACCACCTCCGGCCGGCCGATCAGAACCGGCCGCGCCAGCCCCTCGTCCACCACCACCTGCACCGCCCGCAGCACGCGCTCGTCCTCGCCCTCCGCATAAACGATGCGCTTGGAGACCCGCTTCGCCGCGGCGAACACCGGCTTCATCAGGATGCCGGAGTGGTAGACGAACTGCTGCAACTGGTCGCGGTAGGCATCGAAGTCCTCGATGGGCCGCGTCGCCACACCGGAGTCCATGGCGGCCCGGGCGACCGCCGGGGCGATCTTGACGATGAGGCGGGGATCGAAGGGCTTGGGAATGAGGTATTCCGGGCCGAAACTCGCCTCGGCGCTGCCGTAGGCCGCGGCCACCACGTCCGACTGCTCCGCATGGGCCAGCTCGGCGATGGCGTGCACCGCCGCGAGCTCCATCTCGCGGGTGATGGTGGTGGCCCCGGCGTCGAGCGCGCCGCGGAACATGAAGGGGAAGCACAGCACGTTGTTCACCTGGTTCGGATAGTCCGAACGCCCGGTGGCGATGACGCAGTCGGGCCGTGCCGCCTTGGCCTCCTCGGGCAGGATTTCCGGAACCGGATTGGCCAACGCCAGGATGAGCGGCTGGTCGGCCATGGTCTTCACCATTTCGCCCTTCAGCACCCCGGCGGTGGACAGGCCCAGGAATACGTCTGCGCCGACGATGACCTCGGCCAGGGTGGTGGCCGCCGTGTCCTGGGCATATTGCGCCTTGCTCGGGTCCAGCTCGGCGGCGCGCCGCTTGCTCACCACCCCCTTGGAGTCCGTCATCCAGACGTTCTCCCGCTTCAGGCCCAGGGCCACCATCAGCTCGACACAGGCGATGGCCGCCGCACCCGCCCCGGAGCAGACCA
Organism: uncultured Rhodocyclaceae bacterium; assembly: GCA_964479195.1. GTDB lineage: Bacteria > Pseudomonadota > Gammaproteobacteria > Burkholderiales > Rhodocyclaceae > Desulfobacillus. Next base: position 17,917 of record CAYZLI010000039.1, on the reverse strand, counting down.
GTTTCACCTCCCCGATCTCCTTGCCCACGACGCGCAGGCCGTTGAGCACCGCCGCGCCGGAGATGATGGCCGTGCCGTGCTGGTCGTCGTGGAAGACGGGTATCTTCATGCGCTCGCGCAGCTTCCGCTCGATGTAGAAGCACTCCGGCGCCTTGATGTCCTCCAGGTTGATGCCGCCGAAAGTGGGCTCGAGCGCGGCGATCATGTCCACGAGCTTGTCCGGGTCGCGCTCGGCGATCTCGATGTCGAAGACGTCGATGCCGGCGAACTTCTTGAACAGCACGCCCTTGCCCTCCATCACCGGCTTGCCGGCCAGCGGCCCGATGTTGCCCAGGCCCAGCACCGCCGTGCCGTTGGTGACCACGCCCACCAGGTTGCCGCGGGCGGTCAGGTCACGGGCCTGCGCCGGGTTGGCGACGATCTCCTCGCAGGCGGCGGCCACGCCCGGGGAATAGGCCAGCGCCAGGTCGCGCTGGGTGATGAGTTGCTTGGTCGGGGTGACCGAGATCTTCCCTGGCTGCGGTTTGCGGTGGTACTCCAGGGCAGCGGCGCGGATGCCTTCGTCCATTCTGTTGGTTGTCTCGTCCATGGCTCCGGGAATCGGGTGTCGGGAAAAACGGCGTGGATCGGGTGCGTCAATATGGCATACTACTCTACCGCCGGTTCGCCCGCACAAGTCCCTCGTGCGGCGCACGGGCGGACATCTCGCAGGCACCAAAACAAGATAACGCGGCGGCAACCGGCGCCCACTCCTGCCCGCAGCCGCCATGGAGACAGCAGAATCATGAATCACAGCATTCCCCATCCCGCGACGGACGCACCGTCCTACGTGCGCCATGCCCGGCTCAAGGCCTGGGTGGCCGAGGCCGCCGCCCTCACCCAGCCGGATCGCATCGTCTGGGCCGATGGCTCGGAAGAGGAATATGACCGCCTGTGCGGCGAGATGGTCGCGGCAGGCAGCCTGATCAAGCTCAACCCCGAAAAGCACCCGAATTCCTACTTGGCCTGGTCGGATCCCTCCGACGTGGCCCGCGTCGAGGATCGCACCTTCATCTGCTCGCAGAACAAGGACGACGCCGGCCCCAACAACAACTGGGAAGACCCGGCCAAGATGAAAGAGACCCTCAAGGGCCTCTTCCGGGGCTGCATGCGGGGGCGCACCATGTACGTCATCCCCTTCAGCATGGGCCCGCTGGGCTCGCCCATCGCGCACATCGGCGTGGAGATCTCGGACTCCCCCTACGTGGTGACCAACATGCGCATCATGACCCGCATGGGAAGCGCGGTCTATGACGTGCTGGGCGAGGACGGGGCGTTCGTGCCCTGCATGCACTCGGTCGGCCACCCCCTGGAGCCCGGCCAGCAGGATCTGCGCTGGCCGTGCAACAAGGAGCACAAATACATCGTGCATTTCCCCGAGACCCGGGAGATCTGGTCCTACGGCTCGGGCTACGGCGGCAATGCCCTGCTCGGCAAGAAGTGCTTTGCCCTGCGCATCGCCTCGAACATGGCGCGCGACCAGGGCTGGCTCGCCGAGCACATGCTGATCCTCGGCGTCGAGTCGCCGCGGGGCGAGAAGACTTATGTCGCGGCCGCCTTTCCCTCGGCCTGCGGCAAGACCAACTTCGCCATGCTGATCCCGCCCAAGGCCTTCGAGGGCTGGAAGGTGACCACCGTCGGCGACGACATCGCCTGGATCAAGCCCGGCAAGGACGGCCGGCTCTATGCCATCAACCCGGAGGCGGGCTACTTCGGCGTCGCGCCCGGCACCTCGGTCAAGTCCAACGCCAACGCCATGGCCACGCTGCACGCCAACGTGATCTTCACCAACGTCGCCCTCACCCCCGACGGCGACGTCTGGTGGGAAGGCATGACCAAGGAGGCGCCGGCCAAGCTCACGGACTGGACGGGCAAGGAATGGACGCCGGAGATTGGCAAAAGCAGCGGCCGCCCGGCGGCGCACCCCAACGCCCGCTTCACCGCCCCGGCCAGCCAGTGCCCCTCGCTCGACCCGAACTGGGAAGACCCGGCGGGCGTGCCCATCGCCGCCTTCATCTTCGGCGGACGCCGCTCCACCACCGTGCCGCTGGTGTTCGAGGCCTTCAACTGGAACTACGGCGTGTACATGGCGGCTACGCTCGGCTCGGAGACCACCGCCGCCGCCGCCGGCCAGATCGGCCAGGTGCGCCGCGACCCCTTCGCCATGCTGCCCTTCTGCGGCTACCACATGGGCGACTACTTCAACCACTGGCTGCGCATGGGCCATGTCATCGACAACCCGCCGCGCATCTTCACGGTGAACTGGTTCCGCCAGGACCGGGACGGCAATTTTATGTGGCCCGGCTTCGGCGAGAACATGCGCGTGCTGAAATGGATCGTCGACCGCGTCAAGGGCCGCGTCAGTGCCTCCCAGACCCCCCTGGGCTGGATGCCCCTGTACGACGACCTGGACTGGAGCGGGCTGGAGGAGGTGACGCGGGAACAATTCCAGGAACTCACCCGGGTCGACACCCGGGTGTGGCAAGAGGAGCTGGACCTGCACGGCGAGCTTTTCGAGAAGCTCAAGGAGCGTCTGCCCAAGCAGCTTGTGCTCAAGCGCGAGCTGTTCCGCATGAGCTTCGGCGCGCTGGAATAGCGCCCCTTGTAGGAGCCTCCCCCGGATCGGTGTCCGGAGCAGGCTTGGCGGCGATTTGGCCTTCGCATCGCCGGCAAGCCAGCTCCTACGTCCCCGCCAGCGGACCCATGGCCAGCGACAATCTGCCCACGTCGGCCGCCCGAATGGCCGACATCGAGCCTTTCCACGTCATGGAATTGCTCACCCGCGCCCGGCAGTTGGAGGCCGCCGGCCGCTCCATCGTCCACATGGAAGTGGGCGAGCCCGACTTCCCCACCCCCGGGCCCGTAGTCGAGGCGGCGGCCGGATTCATCCGCGGCGGCAACGTACGCTACACGCCGGCCCTCGGCATCCCGGAGCTGCGCGAGGCCATCGCCCGCTTCTACGCCGAGCGCTACGGCGTGGCCGTCCCGCCCGAGCGCATCGCCGTCACCGCCGGGGCTTCCGGCGCCCTGCTCCTGGCGCTGGCCATCCTGCTCGATCCCGGCGACGAACTACTGCTCGCCGACCCGGGCTATCCCTGCAACCGGCATTTCGCCCGAGTCCTGGAGGCGGTGCCCCGCGCCATCCCCGTCGGCGCGGAGACGGACTACCAGCCCACAGCACAACAGGTAGCGGATCACTGGGCCGCGGCCACCCGTGCCCTGCTCGTCGCCTCGCCAGCCAACCCCACCGGCACGCTGATCGAACCGCCGCGACTGGCTGCCCTCGCCCGCTGCGTGGCGGAGCGCGGCGGCCACATGATCGTCGACGAGATATACCACGGACTGACCTACGGCTGCGATGCGGTCACGGCGCTGGAATTCTCGGCCGACGTGTTCGTCGTGAACAGCTTCTCCAAGTATTTCGGCATGACGGGCTGGCGGCTGGGCTGGCTGGTGGCCCCGGCGCGCTTCATGCGGGACATCGAGAAGCTGGCCCAGAACTTGTTCATTTCGCCTTCGACCCCGGCGCAATACGCCGCCCTCGCCGCCTTCCGGCCGGAGACGATCGGCATCCTCGAGGCCCGGCGTGCGGAGTTTCAGGCGCGCCGCGACTACCTGCTGCCGGCGCTGCGCGCATTGGGATTTCGCGTTGCCGCGGAACCGCGCGGTGCGTTCTACCTCTACGCGGACAGTTCGGGACTCGCACCGGACAGTTACGCCCTGGCGCGCAGCCTCATCGAGGAGGCGGGGGTGGCCATCACCCCCGGATTGGATTTCGGGCGCAACGCCCCGCAGCGCCATGTGCGCTTTGCCTACACGGTGGCTCGCGACAAACTCGAGGACGGCGTGGCGCGGATTGCGCGCTTCCTCGGCCAAGCCTGAACTCAGGTCCTACGCACCGGTCTGCGGGCGCCCCCGGCGCGAGGCGGTGCCCAGCCGCTGCTTCTCGGCCAGCACCTTGACGGCGTATTGAGTCTCGTCGTCATTGGCGGCGCCGGCGTACTGCTGCAGCCCCGCCTCGAGAGAGCCGGCGCGTCGGATGGATTCCTTCAACACCCGTGCGCCGACCTGGATGTTGACCAGCGGGTCGAGCAGCGCATCCGGTCCGGCCCCCTCGCCGAGCTTGTCCTGGTGGAAGCGCGGGATGACCTGCATCAGGCCTTGCGCGCCCATCGGGCTCTCCGCAATGGGGTTGAAGCCGGATTCGATGGCCATGACGGCGACGATGAGCATGGGATCGAGGCCGACACGCTCGCCGGCAATCCGCGCGGCCGAGATCAAGGGCTCGATGGCAGGGGCGGCGACCCGGTAGCGGCGGGACAGGTAGTCGACCACGCCACGCATCTCGGGCGGGGCAAGCAGGTTTTCCGCGCCGGATGCCGCGGCGGTGCCGAGCCACCGGGCTTCGCCGATCAGGCCGCTGACCTCCTGGGAGCCGAAGTCCTTCCCGTCGAGCGCGCCGATCCGTCCGGCGAGAAACAGGGTCGTGAGAACGCCGACGACCAGCAATCCGCCGTGGGCGAAGCGCACGAACACCGAAGCGAGGCGATGCAGCAGCCTTGTCGAGTGCGATTCATTTGACATGATTTCTCCTTTCCCGGTGTCACGGCGAGAAGCCCGCATACGCTGCCCTGACGCGAGACGCCGCAGCCTGGGAACGCCGGGGATCCACGAGGGGTGCGAAGCGGGCTTCGCACTTGAGTTTCGAGCCCCGGAAGACCCCGGGGTCGGGCTGGAAAGCCCGTCTGACAGAGACTCGAAGATGGCTGCGCCGCCCCGGTGGGAATCCACCGCGCCCTACCGCCAGGCTGAACGAATACGCCGCGGCGCAATGGGCGGTATTCTATTGATTTGACGTTATTTTGTCAACGGAAGAAACAATGCCGAAGGCATTGGGCGTCCGGGCGCCAGGAACAAACCCCATCCGGCAACGCGCCGGAAGGTAATGGACCGCGGATGGGTGGCGGGTCACGCGATGACCACGCCACCCATCCTGGATGGTCCAAGCCGACGGCTTACGAGGGACGCGAGCCGGTCGGGAACGGCCAGGCCGCCGCCGGGTTGAGCGACGACTTCAGGCCCGGGGCTGCGGCAGTCGACGGGGCCGCAGCAGGGGCAGGCGCGGGGGCCGCCGCCGGCTTCGCAGCGGCTTTCTTCGCCGCAGGCTTCTTGGCCGCCGGCTTCGCAGCGGCCTTCTTCGCCGCAGGCTTCTTGGCCGCCTTCTTCGCCGCAGGCTTCTTCGCCGCCTTCTTCGCCGCAGGCTTCTTGGCCGCCTTCTTCGCCGCAGGCTTCTTCGCCGCCTTCTTGGCAGCGGGCTTCTTCGCCGCTTTCTTGGCAGCGGGTTTCGCGGCCTTCTTGGCAGCCGGTTTCTTCGCCGCCGGCTTCTTCGCGGCAGCCTTCTTCGCCGCCGGCTTCTTCGCGGCAGCCTT
>CAYZLI010000039.1:1546-12349 GCA_964479195.1 uncultured Rhodocyclaceae bacterium | reverse complement strand
CAGCCTTCTTCGCCGCCGGCTTCTTCGCGGCAGCCTTCTTCACCGCCGGCTTCTTCGCGGCAGCCTTCTTCGCCGCCGGCTTCTTCGCGGCAGCCTTCTTCACCGCCGGCTTCTTGGCCGCGGGCTTCTTCGCAGCGGTCTTCTTGGCGGCCGGTTTCTTGGCGGCGGCCTTCTTCGCCGCCGGTTTCTTGGCGGCAGGCTTCTTGGCCTTGGAAGCGGGTTTCTTAGCAGTAGCCATTTCGAACCTCCTATAAGAAATAACAGGAAAGAAACATCAACAACTGCAGCCCGTCTCGACTAGCCCGGACTATCCAACGGCCCGGCGCAGCCGGACCGGTTGAATCCTTTGCCATGCGCACTTCCGCCACGACCCGCCGCGAGGCGCCGCGCCCAATCCCCCTCACCGCCCCAACACGCAGACGCGCGCCGACAGCGCACGACCGGCGAGCCGTCGGACTGATTCGGGAGGAGGCTGGGGCCACCGGGAAGGCCGGTGCGGCAAACGGGAGGAGGAAAAAACTGGAGGGGGAAAGGGAAAGGGGGAACAAGGGGGGACTCGACTCGGCAGGAGGTCGCGGCCGGTGGCCAGCATCTATGGCAATCTGCATCAAGCGGTCTCCGTACGTCCCTGTTACCCAGATTTCGACTACCTCTTCCCCGAGCAGCGCGCCATCGCTGCGGCTTGTCGGGCACCCGTCACTACCTACTAGATGTAGTACCCCGGCGATTTCTGTTGCCTAATTGTAGTAGCTTGACTTTTCGGATGCAAGCGTTTTTTGCGTTTTTCGTCATATTGTGCTTGTGCTGTTGACGGAAACGCAACGGAACGCGCGAAAAAGATCCGCTTGCGGGGCGCAATAGCGAAGCGCATTGCGCCGGATGGCTACGGCTGCGCGCGACCGAGCAGCGTGCGCAGTCTCGCCCAGTCGAAGCAGGGGCCCGGATCCGTCTTGCGGCCGGGCGCAATGTCGGCATGGCCGACGATGTCTTCGATGGGATAGGCCCGCCGCAGGGCGCCGACGAGGCGCGCCAGCGCCTGGTACTGCGCCGGTTCGAAGGGCTGGTCGTCGCAGCCTTCCAGTTCGATGCCGACGGAGAAATCGTTGCAGCACTCACGGCCGCGCCAGCTCGACGCCCCGGCATGCCACGCGCGCAGGCGGCAGGGCACAAACTGCACCGGCTCGCCGTCGCGCCGGATCAGGAAGTGGGCCGAGACGCGCAGGAGGTGGATCTCCCGGTAGTAGGGGTGGGCGCCGGGATCGAGGCGGTTGGTAAACAGGCGCTCGATCGCGTCGCCACCGAATTCGCCCGGCGGGAGGCTGATGGCATGGACGACGATGAGCCCCACCTGCGCGCCTTCCGGCCGCTCGTCGCAGTTGGGCGAAGGCACGCGCCGGGCGCCAGGCAGCCAGGAATCCGCGTCGAGGGCGTCGGGCTGGCTCATTCGTTCAGGCCGAGCCGCTCCATGCGGTAGCGCAGCGAGCGGAAGGTCACGCCGAGCAGCTTGGCCGCGGCGGTGCGGTTGAAGCGCGTCTTCTGCAATGCCTCCAGGATGGCGTGCTTTTCCACCCGGTCCAGATATTCCTGCAGCGGTGTGCCGCCTTCCGCCGCCGGCCCGGCGGCATCCCCGGCGACTGCCAGCGGGGCGAGGTGCAGGTCCTCGATGTCGATCTCGGCGCCGCCGATCAGTGCCAGCGCCCGCTCCAGGATGTTCTCCAGCTCGCGCACGTTGCCGGGGAAAGGGTAGTTCCCGAGCGCCCGGACGGCGGCGGCCGACAGGCGCGGCGCGGGCACGCCGGAGTCGCGCGCCAGCCTCGCCAGGATGCTCTGCGCCAGCAGGGGAATGTCCTCGCGGCACTCGCGCAGCGCCGGCATCTTCAGCTCGATGACGTTGAGCCGGTAGAAGAGGTCCTGGCGGAAGCGGGCCGCCTCGACCAGTTCCCTCAGGTTCTGGTGGGTGGCGCAGATGATGCGCACGTCCACCGGGTCCTCGCCGGTGGCGCCGACCTTGCGCACGCGCTTCTCCTGGATGGCGCGCAACAGCTTGACCTGCATGGTCAGGGGCAGGTCGGCCACCTCGTCGAGGAACAGGGTGCCCCCGTGCGCCGCCTGGAAGAAGCCTTCCCGGTCGGCTTCCGCCCCGGTGAAGGCGCCCTTCTTGTAGCCGAAGAACTCGCTCTCCATCAGGTTCTCGGGGATGGCGCCGCAGTTGACGGCGACGAAGGATTCGCCCCGGCGCGCTCCGAGCTCATGGATCAGGCGGGCGGCCAGTTCCTTGCCGCAGCCCGACTCTCCCGAGACGTACACCGGCGCCTGGCTGCGCGCCAGCTTTTCGATCATGACCCGCACCTGGTGGATCGCCGCCGACTCGCCGAGCAGGTCGTAGCCCGCCGCCTGGGCCCGGGCGGCCGCCCGCTGCGGCAGCTTGAGCACCGACTTCACCAGGGCACGCAGCTGCTCCAGGGAGATGGGCTTGGCGACATAGTCGAAGGCCCCCGCCTTGAGGGCGGACACGGCGTTCTCCGTGCTGCCATGCGCAGTGATCACGGCGACCGGCAAGTCCTTGCAGCGCTCGCCGATATGGCGCACCAGATCGAGGCCGTCGCCGTCGGGCAGGCGCATGTCGGTCAGGCACAGCTGGTAGGGGCGTTCGGCGAGCAGGCGGCGCGCCTCGGCCACGGTCGCGGCGCAATCCGAATCCAGGCCCATGCGCGAGAGGGTCATGTCCAGCAGCTCGCGGATGTCCGCCTCGTCGTCGACGACGAGCACCCGTGCCAGCCCCAACTGCCCCCTGCGTTCCGTCACTCCTGGTTCCTCCCCGCGATGCGGAAATGGGCGCCCCGCGCCCCGTCCACCCATTCCAGCGCGGCCCCGTTGCCCTCGCACAGCTCCCGGGCGATGTAGAGCCCGAGCCCCGTGCCCTGGCCGTGCGTGGTGAAGAAGGGCTCGAAGACTTGAGCCCGCACGTGTTCGGGAATGCCGGGCCCATCGTCTATGATATGCAATTCGGTGCGGCCTGCGGAAGGGTTGGCATGCCCCAGGATGCGGACCGAATCGGGCCCGCGGCTGCAATAGCGCAGGGCATTGGCCAGCAGGTTCCACAGCACCTGATTAAGGTGCGCCCGGTCGAACATCAGGACGGCATCGGGCGCCGCGTCGAGCGCGAAGATGCGGCGCTCCGCCTTGCCGTGCAGGGCGAATTCTTCCACGAACGCCTCCAGGAAGCGCGCCAGCCGGATCGGCTCGGGCCGGGCACGGTCGCGCCTCCCCAACTCCAGCACGTCGCGCACCAGCCGTTCCAGGCGCTGGGCGTTGTCGTTGATGATGCGGGAGAGCCGGTCCTGCATTTCCGAGCGCTTTTCTTCGCGCAGGAGCTCGGCCGCGTGGCTGATGGCCGAAAGCGGATTGCGGATCTCGTGGGCGATGTTCGCCGTGAGCCGCCCCAGCGCCGCCAGCTTGAGCTGCTGCGCCTGGGCCTGGACGCGCCCCAGGTCCTCCAGGTAGATGAGCGCATCGCCGCTTTCCCCCGCGCGCACGAAACGCGCCCGCAGCGGCGTGCCGCCGCCCGGCACCTTCAGGATCATGACTTCCTCGCCCCGCTCCCGCCGCAGCGCGCGGAAGCGCTCGGCCAGCGCCACGCAAAAGGAGGCCAGGTCGGGCCGTGCCGGCGCGCGCACGCCGAGCAGCGCTTCGGCCTGCGGATTGAATTGGCGCACCTGCTCCGCCGCATCCACCACCAGCACGCCGTCCTGCATGTCGCGGATGACCCGCTCGCTGATGGACAGTTGATTGGCGAGATCGATGCCGCGCCGGCGCGCCAGCTCCTCGTTGGCGATGACGCGGCGGGCGAGCAGCCGCGCCGAGGTCGCCGTGGCGAAAAAGCCCATGCAGACGAAGCCGGTCTGCACGAAATCGGCCGGATCGGCACCGAGACCGAGGACGCGAAACCCCTGCTCGATCAGCACGGCCAGCGTCGCCATGGCGGCGAAAAACAGGGTCAGCCGGCCCTGTCCGACGAGACCGGCACCGGCCAGGACCACCAGCAGCATCACCGCCAGGCCGCTCTTGCCGCCGCCGCTCGCGTACATCATCAGGGTGAGCGCCAGGATATCGACCGTCACCTGCAGCATCAGCTGCAGGTTGAAGTGCGGCCGCAGCTGCTTCAGGGCCGCATAGAAGAAGAGGGCGAAGATCCAGTAGGCAAGGCTGGTCCAGACGAACAGCAGCAGGTTCTGCGAGCCCAGGCCGGACGTGCGTGGGTAGAGGACGGTCGCGAGCAGGAACACGCTCGCGACGATGAGGCGGTAGAGGTTGAAATACTTGAGGGAGGCCCAGACCGATTCCGGGCGCTCCGCCGTGTAGCTGCCGGGAAGCTGGTTCGCAGGCATGCGGGAGGCGCGGCGGCTACTCCGCCATCCTGCGATGCTCCTCGCAGCAGTAGTGCCGGCCAGCGCTCTCGACGGCCTCGCTCTCGGGCAGGTGCACCCCGCAGCGCGCGCAAGCCACCATGCGCTCGGCCGACGGCTGATTCGGCCGCTTCGCGTCCCGGCGCTCGCCGGAACGCTTCAGTGCCTTGAGAACCAGGTAGGCGAGCAGGCCCAGGAGGAGCAGGAGGATGAGCTTGGACACGACGTTTCCCGGGCGCCCTCGGTAGGTGGGAGGGTTGGTCGGGGTGAGAGGATTTGAACCTCCGACTCCTGCGTCCCGAACGCAGTACTCTACCAGGCTGAGCTACACCCCGACGACCGTTCGCTTCGGCGTGCGCGGTTGTCCGACCGCTGAAACGAATGCAGCCGCGACGGCGACTCGGTACTTCAAAAGTCGCGTGCGACTGCGAACGACGCCAATTGTACCAGAGATTCCCTGAAAGTCGAAGGCGGCAAGGGCAGGATGGCGGCCAGGGCGAGCCGCGCTTCCTCTTCCGCGTGCCGGCGTGCCACATCGAGGGCGCCGCTGGCGCGGATCGCCGCAAGCACTTGCGGGAAGGCCTCGCGCCCGCCCTCCTCGATAGCCCGGCGCACGCACCCAGCCTGCTCGGGACTGCCGTGCTTCATGGCGTGGATGAGCGGCAGGGTCGGCTTGCCCTCCGCCAGGTCGTCGCCCAAGTGCTTGCCCGTGGCGGCCTCCTCGCCCGAGTAGTCGAGCACGTCGTCGATCAGCTGGAAGGCGGTCCCCAGGTGCATGCCGTAGCGCGCCATGCCGTCCTCGATCTGCGCCGAGGCCCCGCCCAGGATGGCGCCGATGCGCGCCGCCGCCTCGAACAGCTTGGCCGTCTTGTAGCGGATCACCTGGAGATACTGCTCGACGTCGATGTCGGCGTTGTGGCAGTTGAGCAGCTGCAGCACCTCGCCCTCGGCGATGGTGTTGGTGGCGTCCGCCAGCACCTGCTGGATGCGCATGCTGCCCACCGAGACCATCATCTGGAAGGCGCGCGAGTAGAGGAAGTCCCCGACCAGCACCGAGGCGGCATTGCCGAACAGGGCGTTGGCGGTCTTGGCCCCGCGGCGCAGCTCGGATTCGTCCACCACGTCGTCGTGCAGCAGCGTCGCCGTGTGGATGAACTCCACCACCGCCGCCAGCTCGTGGTGGTGCGTGCCGCGGTAGCCCAGCGCTCCGGCCGAGAGCAGCACCAGCACCGGCCGCAGGCGCTTGCCCCCGGCGCCGATGATGTACTCGGCCACCTGGCGGATCAGCACCACGTCCGAATGCAGGCGGGCGCGGATCACCGCATCCACCCCTTGCATGTCGCCGGCGATCGGCGCGTAAAGGGCGTGTAGGCTCAAGGCGAAGATCCGGGAAAAGCTGGCATGGTAGGGGGCTGCCGGGGGACCGTCAAGGCGCCTTTGACCTGCCGCCACCGCATATGTATAATGCGCGGTTCTTTCGAGCGCCTCGTCCAGGCGGCGGGGCGGGGATTGAAACGGTAACACGTAACCCGGAGTCCATCATGTATGCGGTCATAAAAACCGGCGGCAAGCAGTACCGCGTCGTCGCCGGCGAAAAACTGAAAATAGAACAGATACCGGCAGAAGTGGGCGCTGAAATCACCCTCGACCAGGTCCTCATGGTCGGCGAAGGCGAGTCGGTGAAAGTCGGCGCGCCCCTGGTGCAAGGCGCTTCTGTCCAGGCGACGGTGCTCGCCCAAGGCCGGCATCCGAAAGTGAATATCTTCAAGATGCGCCGGCGCAAGCACTACCAGAAGCACCAGGGCCACCGGCAGAACTACACCGAGATCCTGATCTCCGGCATCTCGGCGTAAGGAAGGAGAGAAACTCATGGCACACAAGAAGGCAGGCGGCAGCTCACGCAACGGCCGCGACTCCCAGGCAAAGCGCCTCGGCGTGAAGCGCTTCGGCGGGCAACTGATCAACGCGGGCAGCATCATCGTGCGCCAGCGCGGCACCCAGTTCCACGCCGGCGACAACGTCGGCATGGGCCGCGACCACACCCTGTTCGCCAAGGTCACGGGCACGGTCGAGTTTGCCACGAAGGGCGCCGACAAGCGCAAGACGGTGAGCATCGTCCCGGCGGCGTAAGACAAGCCTCGCCGCGACAGAAAGCCCTGCCGTCGCGGCAGGGCTTTTTTGTTTCCGGCCGGCCGCTGAAGCGGCCTTAACCTTTCGCAGGCGAAAGGTTAGCCTACAACGCAACAAGCGGCTTTGCCGCGTGTTGTTATTGGTACCCCATGAAGTTCTTTGACGAAGCCAAGATCGAAGTCATCGCCGGCGACGGCGGCAATGGCGCGGCCACGTTCCGGCGCGAAAAGTACGTGCCCAAGGGCGGGCCCTCCGGGGGCGACGGCGGGCGCGGGGGCAGCATCTGGGCCATCGCCGACCGCAACCTCAACACGCTGATCGACTTCCGCTACACGCGCATCTTCCGCGCCCAGCGCGGCGAGAACGGCATGGGCTCGGACTGCTACGGCAAGGGCGGCGAGGACCTCGTCCTGCCCATGCCGGTGGGCACGGTCATCAGCGACCTCGCCACTGGCGAGCTGATCGCCGACCTCGATGCCGACGGCAAGAAGGCGCTCATCGCCAAGGGCGGCGAAGGCGGCCTGGGCAATATCCACTTCAAGTCCAGCACCAACCGCGCGCCGAGGCAGTGCACCCCGGGCACACCGGGCGAGCGGCACGAGCTGAAGCTGGAGCTGAAGGTGCTGGCCGACGTGGGCCTGCTCGGCATGCCCAACGCCGGCAAGTCCACCTTCATCCGCGCCGTCTCCTCGGCGCGGCCGAAGGTCGCCGACTACCCCTTCACCACCCTGCACCCCAATCTCGGCGTGGTGCGCGTGGACACCAACCGCAGCTTCGTCGTCGCCGACATTCCCGGCCTGATCGAGGGTGCCGCGGAAGGCGCCGGACTGGGCCACCAGTTCCTGCGCCACCTCGCCCGCACCCACCTGCTGCTGCATCTCGTGGACGTCGCGCCCTTCGACCCCGGCGCCGACCCGCTGCACGACGCCCGGGCCATCCTCGAGGAGCTGAAGAAATACGATCCGGCGCTCTATGAGAAACCGCGCTGGCTGGTGATCAACAAGATCGACCTGGTGCCGGAGGCGGAACGCGCCGCCCGCATCGCCGCCCTGGTGCGAGGCTACGGTGCGGTGGAAAAGCACTTCGTCATCGCCGCGATCAACGGTGCCGGCTGCCGCGAGCTGACTTTCGCTATCATGGAGCACATTGAGCGGGAGAAGCAGGCGCAGACCGCCGCCGGGAACGCGTAGGGCGCAATAAGCCTGTCCTGAGCCTGGCGAAGGGCGCAGCGCATTGCGCCGCAGACCGAAGCCGCACCTAGGGAAACGAGACAGCAAGCGACAATGAGACAGAGAATTAGCCAAGCGCGCCGCCTCGTCGTCAAGGTCGGCAGTGCGCTGGTGACCAACAACGGGGCGGGCCTCGCCCTCGACCATCTCGCCGAGTGGGCACGGCAGATCGCCCAACTGCGGGAGACCGGCCGCGAGGTGCTGCTCGTCTCCAGCGGGGCGATCGCCGCCGGCATGCAGCGCCTGGGCTGGACGGCACGTCCCCACGCCATGAACGAGCTGCAGGCCGCCGCCGCCGTCGGCCAGATGGGCCTCGCCCAGGCCTACGAGACCTGCTTTTCCCAGTACGGCCTGAAAAGCGCCCAGATCCTGCTCACCCACGAGGATCTCGCCGACCGCCTGCGCTACCTCAACGCCCGCTCGACCCTGCTGACCCTGCTGGCGCTGGGCGTGGTGCCGATCATCAATGAGAACGACACGGTGGTCACCGACGAGATCAAGTTCGGCGACAACGACACCCTGGGCGCCCTGGTGGCCAACTTGGTGGAGGCCGACGCGCTGGTGATCCTCACCGACCAGCAGGGCCTCCACACTGCCGACCCGCGCCGGGACCCGGCCGCCGCCCTGGTGCGCGAGCACCGCGCCGACGATCCTGTCCTGGCCGGCATGGCCGGCGGCGCCGGCTCCGGCATCGCCAAGGGTGGCATGCTCACCAAGGTGCGCGCGGCGCAGCGGGCCGCCCGCAGCGGCGCCCACACCCTGATCGCCAGCGGACGCGAGCCCGAGGTGCTGCTGCGGCTGGCCCGCGGCGAGCCCTTGGGCACCCTGCTTTTCGCCGCCGCCACGCCGCTGGCCGCCCGCAAGCAATGGCTGGCCGACCACCTGCAGTTGGCCGGCAGCCTGATCCTCGACGCAGGCGCGGTGAAAGCGCTTAGCTCGGGCAAGAGCCTGCTGCCGGTGGGGGTGGTCGCCGTGGAGGGCGAATTCGAGCGGGGCGCCGCGGTGGCCTGTCGCACCGCCGACGGCCGGGAGGTCGCCCGCGGCCTGGTGAATTACTCGGCCAGCGAGGCGCGCCGCATCGTGCGCCGCGCCAGCCACGAGATCGAAGCCATCCTCGGCTACGTGGACGAGCCGGAGATGATCCACCGTAACAACATGGTCTTGCGCTAAACGCGAAAACGGGCGGATTTTCCGGCCCTATTCGGCCCTTCGTACTTGCGTGAACCGGTCTATCGTTCCGACTGCGGGAAAGCCACCCGCCCCCAACTAAAGCGGCAACGCTTTTAAAAACAATAAGTTTTGCGCCGACGCCGAAGCGTTTCAAGGCCGTCGCCGGGCACGCCGTTAACCCAAGGCATCGCGTTATTTTTCGGAATGGAGATTGGGGCATGGGCATCATCGAACGCATCGACAACATCACGCGCATTCCCGCGGACTACCTGCACGGCTCGGCTCCGGCGCCCAAGAGCGTCAAGATCGAGCTCACCGGGCGCTGCAATTACCGCTGCGGCTTCTGCGCCCTGCGCCTGCGCGAAGCGCAGCCCAAGTCCGACATGGATTGGGAGTTCTTCAAGCGCATCACCCGCGAGATGCGGGAGGCGGGCGTCGAGGAGCTGGGCATGTTCTTTCTCGGCGAATCCTTCATGAACCCGGAACTGCTGGTCGAAGCCATCCGCTACGCCAAGCGGGAAGTGGGCTTCCCCTACCTGTTCCTCACTTCCAACGGCTCCCTGTCTACGCCCGAGCATGTCCGGGCCTGCATGGAGGCCGGGCTGGACTCCCTCAAGTGGAGCCTGAACAACGCCGACGAAGAGCAGTTCGTCAAGATGGCCGGCGTCAAGCCCAAGCTATGGCACGACTCCCTGGAGAACATCACGGCGGCCAAAAAGGTGCGCGACGAAGGCGGCTACAAATGCGGCCTGTACGCCTCGAGCATCATGTACGACGGCGAGCAGCAGACGAAAATGGAGGCCCTCGTCGCCGAGGTGCGGCCCTACGTGGATCAGCACTACTGGCTGCCCCTGTACTCGATGGGCAGCATCGCCACGCAGCGGGAAAAGGAACTGGGCTACCGGCCCATCGCCGGCAACCAGGGGCGTATCGGGGCGCTGCGCGAGCCACTGCCCTGCTGGTCGGCCTTCACGGAAGGCCACATCACCTCGGCCGGCAAGCTGTCCGCCTGCTGCTTCGATGCCGGCAGCCGCTGGGTGATGGCCGACCTCACCCAGGTGAGTTTCATGGACGGCTGGAACAGCGCGGCGTTCCGCACCCTGCGCGAGGCGCACCTGCGCCGCGACGTCACCGGCACGCCCTGCGAAGCCTGCGTGGCCTACCGGTGATCCATCCGTTCCGCATCTTCATCGGCTACGACCCGCGGGAGGCGGCCGCCTACCACGTGGCCGCCCATTCCATCCTGCGCCGCGCCTCCCTCCCGGTCAGCACCACACCGTTGGCCCTGTGCAACCTGACCGGGCTGTACCACCGCCCCCACGAGCCGCAGCAGCGCACGGAGTTCAGCTTCAGCCGCTTCCTCGTGCCGGCCCTGTGCGGCTTCAAGGGCTGGGCCCTCTACATGGACAGCGACGTGCTGGTGCGCTGCGACGTGGCCGAACTGGCGGCCCGGTGCAACTTCGACAACTGGTACCAGGCGGCCTTCGTGGTGAAGCACGACTACATACCGAAGGACGGGGCCGCGGCCGCATACCCGCGCAAGAATTGGTCCAGCGTGATCCTGTTCAACAACGAGCTCTGCCGGCGGCTCACGCCGGAGTACGTCAACACGGCCTCGGGCCTGGACTTGCACCGCTTCCAGTGGCTGCCCGATGCGAAGATCGGCGCCCTGCCCCGGGAATACAACCATCTGGTCGGCGAGTATGCGCCCGACCCGGAGGCGAAGATCGTCCATTACACCCGCGGCGGGCCCTGGCAGGAAGAATTCGCCGACTGCGAGTTCGGCGATGCCTGGCGCGCCGAGCTGGCCGACATGCTGCGCCTGCAGCAGCCGCTCTACGCCGAAGGCAGTCCCGCCGTTTCCGTTT
>CAYZLI010000039.1:0-1446 GCA_964479195.1 uncultured Rhodocyclaceae bacterium | reverse complement strand
AAAACCGGGGACAGACCACGGTTTTCCTAGCACTCGGACCCTGAGGTTTCCCCCGGGGCTCTTTCTTCTATCCACCCTCTTTGAACAGATCGCCTGTCTCCGCCCCGGCCGCCTTGCGCGGTCGGCCCGATTGGCCAGGGACTACCCGACGACCGAGAGCAGCGCTCACTTGGGACAGGAAGCGCTTGTTGCCGAGGGCGAAGTTGCCGTTGGTCGCGCGGCGAATCTCATCCACCAGCCCTGGTTCCAGTTCGTGCCGGAACAGTTCGCGATACGCCGCCTGCCGGTCCTGCACTTTGGCCCCCAGCGCCCGATACAGCGCGTGCGGCTCGACGGGCGCATTCGCCTCGCCCTGCGCGTTCGCCCGATAGCTCGACCAACGATATTGCGCCGGATGTTCCACCATCCCCGCCCGCACCGGGTTGAGCTCGATGTACCGGCAGCACCCCAACACATATGCGTCGTCCTGGGCGATGCACGACCGGAAGCGGCCCTCCCACAGCGTGCCGCTGCGCCGGTAAGTCCGGTTGACGTATTGCACGTAGCGCTGCCCCAGCCGCTTCATCAGCTGCCCTGCCCCATCCGCTTCCCGCGGCGTGAGCAGCAGATGCACGTGGTTGGTCATCAGCACATACGCATGAATGGCGCACCCCGTTTTGCGCGCGCACTGCACCAGCTGCTCGAGATAGAAAAGGTAATCCTCATCCGCGAAAAAGCACGCCTGGCGGTTGTTGCCGCGCTGGATGATGTGGAGCGGAACACCGGGAAGTGCGATGCGTGCGCGGCGGGGCATCGGGGCGATCTGGCGGAGGGAAGATTCCGGAAGCATAACGGAAATCAGGAAACCGTGGTCTGGCCCCTATTTCCGTCCAGATTCGCAGAGGAATGCCGTCGGCAATCGCTACTGATTGCCGGAAAGCCCGAGCGCGAGCTCATGGATGAGGTGGAAGCCGCGCTGCGCGATATCGAGGATTGGAAGTGAGGCGCGGCGACCTGGTCACCGTTGTCGTGCAGGGGGATATAGGCAAACCCCGTCCCGCCCTGGTCATCCAGTCGGACCTGTTCAATGAAACGCATCCATCGGTCACCGTGCTGCCACTTACCAGCGAGATCCGCAGCGCGCCCTTGTTCCGCATCACCATCGAACCGTCGCCCTCCAACGGCCTGCGCAAGGTGTCGCAGGTGACGGTCGACAAGCCAGTCACCGTCAGACGCGAGAAGATCGGCGAGCCGTTCGGGCGCATGGAGGACGAGGCAATGCTGCGCATCGCGCGCGCCCTGACGGTGTGGATCGGCCTGGCATGAGCACGGCGGAGAAAACCGGACGGAAAGCGCGGAAAACCGTGGTCTGTCCCCGGTTTTCCCCGGTTTTCCCAAAAAAACGGCCGCCCGAAGGCGGCCGTTCAGTTCGCTTAACTGACCTGGGTCAGATTAGAACGAGTGGGC
>CAYZLI010000038.1:0-25428 GCA_964479195.1 uncultured Rhodocyclaceae bacterium | reverse complement strand
CGCCCTTGCATACTTGCCGCGCATAGGCAAGAACGGCCGGTAGTTACCGGTTACGATTTTGCGACCGTCTGATCTGCGATGCCGCCCGGGAATCCCCCCCAACCCCCCTTTTTCAAAGGGGGGCGGGGTGCAAAGCCGACTACGCCGCCAAATGGGATTGCCCAGATGCGGCTGCACAGGGGCTCGCGGGTGCTGCGCCCGAGGGGGCTTATTTCTTCTCGGCGGGCTTGGCGGGAGTGGCCGGCGTGGCGGGGGTGGCCGGTGTAGCGGCCTTGGCCTCCGCCGGCTTGGCCTCGGCGGCCTCGGCCTTCAGGCAGCCGCTCATGAACTTCTTGCGTTCCTCGCCCTTCAGCTTCTTCTCCCCGGCTTCCTTGTTGCAGGCCTTCATCCTTTCCTGCTGCTTCGCCTGTTTCTCGCTGGGTGCCTTTTTCCCGGCGGCGGCCGGCGCCTTCTCTTCGGCCTTCTTCTCCGCGGCGGGCGCGGCGGCGGCGGACTTCTTCTCGGCGGCGGCCGGGGCCTGGGCCAGGGCGATATTGGCGGCCAGCAGGCTGGCCGCGGCGGCAAGGATCAACTTTCTCATGCTGTGCTCTCCTTTATGTCGGATAAATGCGGCGAAAGGCCGCAAGGAGAGCAACGTCCGAGGCGGCGCCGGGTTGACAGCCGGCTGGCGCGGCGGCTCGAACGCGCTTAGCGCGCCCCGACCTCGGCCGGGATGGCCTCCACTTGCGCCGGCAGGTGGGCCAGCATGACGCTGGCGAGTCCGCGGATCGTGGCGTCCCCGGGGTAGCGATGGCGCCAGACGAGGCCCACGGTGCGGGTGGGCACGGGCGAAGCGAAGGGGCGGATCTGCACCATGCCGTTGTGCACCGAGCCCACCCCGGGCAGGGCGGCCATGGCCGGCAGCAGGGTGCAGCCGGCGCCGGCCGCCACCATCTGGCGCAGCGTTTCGAGACTGGTCGCCTTCAGCTCGTCGCGTTCCCGGGACGGGCTTGAGCCGCAAATGGCCAGCGCCTGTTCGCGCAGGCAATGCCCTTCCTCGAGCAACAGCATTTTCTCGCCGGCGAGCTCGCGTTCTTCGATGCGCTCCTTTCGCGCCAGGGCGTGGCCCCAGGGCAAGGCCACCACGAAGGGCTCCCGGAACAACGGCATCACTTCCACGCCGTCGCCCTGCACCGGCAGGGCCAACAGCAGCGCATCCAGCCGGCATTGCCGCAGCCGTTCGAGCAGATTGGCGGTCAGGTCCTCGCGCAGGAACCAATGCAGCTTGGGCAAGGTATCGCGTATGGCCGGCAACAGGTGCGGGACCAGGTAGGGGCCCAGCGTCGGGATGACGCCCAGCCGTAGCGGCCCGTCCATGGGATCGCGGCCCTGCCGGGCCAGCTCGCGGATCCCCTCCACCGCGTCGAGCGCGGCCCTGGCCCGCTTGATGATCTCCTCGCCGATGGGCGTGGGCACCACGTGGTGCCTGGTCCGCTCGAAGAGCGTCACCCCCAGATAGTCCTCGAACTTCTTGAGCTGGGTGCTCAGGGTGGGTTGGCCCACGTGACAGGCCTCGGCCGCGCGCACGAAATGGCCCTTGTCGGCGAGCGCCACGAGATAACGCAATTCCTGCAGCGTCATAGTGCCTTTCCGTTACGCGGATACCCGTTTGCCGCTAAGCGCTCCCCGGCGGATACCGGGACCAGCGTAGGTTCCGTTCGTCATGCCATGGATATAGACGGCGCATCGGGGGAGGCGGGCGAAGATCGATAACCAATATCGACAGGTTCAATTGGCGATTGTGCACCGGAGCTGCTTAAGCTGAAAGCAGGATATCAAGCGACTATGCGAACGGGCAATAGGGTTTCGACCCGCCGGACAACGACGTAACTACGCAAATGCGGCCACGCGGCGAAACATTGTGGAGCGCGAAGGCGGGCATGCCGGCGGTGGCGCTCGCACTGCTCGCCGCTTGTCCGGCCCTGGCCTACGAGGTGGTCGGCGTCGCCGGTGGGGGCAAGCTCGAAGGCAAGGTGGTCTATCAGGGCGCCGTGCCGATCCGGAAGGTCATTCCCACCAAGGACAAGGAAGTGTGCGGCGGTCCCCGCGACGAGGCGCAGATCCGCGTCGGTCCGGACAAGGCCGTGGGCGACGCGGTGGTCTACCTGAAGGCGGTGCCGAAGGGCAAGGCCTGGGGGCCGGCGGACAAGCTTCCCGTGCTCGACCAGGAGCACTGCATCTTCAAGCCGGCCGTGCAGGTGATCCGGCCGGGCGCCATCGAGATCACCAGCTCGGACCCCGTCCTGCACAACACCCACGGCTTCTACGGCCGGCGCACGGCCTTCAACCTGGCCCTGCCCGACAAGGGCGTGCGCATCAAGAGCGAGCTGCCGCGCCCGGGGCTGGTGCGCGTCGAATGCGACGCCCACGGCTGGATGCTCGCCCACATCTACGTGGCCGACAGTCCCTATTACGCGCTGACCAAGGAGGACGGGAGCTTCAGCATCGCGGAGGTCCCGCCCGGCAGCTACACCCTGGTGGCCACCCAGAACTACACGGGGGACACCGAGATGCCCGTGACCGTGAAAAGCGGCGAGACCCTGAAGCTTTCGATCGAGCTGAAGAAGTAGAAGGAGGTGCCAAATGAACGAACGTGAACTGCTGCGACGGGAAATGGAGCGGACGTTGCGCCCTGCCGGCGAACGGCCCGGCGGCTCGATGGTGATCACCCGGCGCACCTTCCTGCACCGCTCGCTGCTGCTGGGCGCGGGGGCGGCGGCCTACGGCTGGTTCCCGCTCATCAATACCATCGACCTGGCCTACGGGGCCGAGGCCTTCAAATTCGCCTGGGTGTCCGACACCCACCTCTATCCGCGGCAGGTGAACAGCCGCTTCGTGGAGAAGGCCACGCGGGCCGTGAAGGAAGTGCAGGCGATGAGCCCGCCGGCGGACTTCCTGATCTTCGGCGGCGATCTGGCGCAATTGGGCGACCCGGTGGAGATCCAGGTGGGCGCGGACATCCTGAAGGAGGTGAAGATCCGCAAGGTCTTCATCCCCGGCGAGCACGACTGGTACCTGGACATGGGCGCCACCTGGAACAAGACCTTCGGCAAGGCGCCCTGGACCTTCGACCACAAGGGCGTGCGCTTCATCGGCCTGGACACGGTGAGCCGCGCCGAGGACTTCTGGACGCCGCGCAAGTTCTCGCCCAAGGAGCGCATGGGCCACATGGCGACTCTCGACGGCACCCTGGGCGGCGCCTGGGCGGCGGTGGGCCAGGAGCAGTTGCGCTGGCTGAACAGCACGCTGGCCAACTGGCCGAAGAACGCCCCGGTCATCGTCTTCACCCACAACCCCCTCTACGAATACTACCCGCCGTGGAACTTCTGGGTGCGCGACTGGCGCGAGGTGCATGAGGTGCTCAAGCCCTACAGCAACGTCACCAACATCCACGGCCACACGCACCAGGTGCTCTACAACGAGATCGGCAAGCTGCGCTCCATCGGCATGCTTGCCACCTCCTGGCCCTGGCCCTACGCGCCGGAAGGCGTGCCCACCCTCACCAGGGCCATGATCCGCGCCGACCCGGGCGACCATTTCGACGGCGTCGGCTGGAGCACCTTGTCCACCACTGCCGCCGGGCGCGTGGAGAACGAATACAAGATGTGGCGCAAGGCCGTGTACGCGGACGCGGCGGATGACTCGGGCACCGGCGACAACCGCAACCAGGTCTTGAGCCCGCGCATCGCCGACCGGCTCTAGGGTGAAAGGAAACGATCATGAACAAGAAACTACGGCGTCCGCTGATCGTGGCGGCCGTGGCCGCGCTGCTCCCCGTCGCCATCGGCACCGGGGTGGTGTTCGCCCACAAGGAGCGGCACACGGCGGAACAACTGGCGGCCTTCGAGCAGGTCTTCATGGAGCAGGTGCGCACGGGCGACCTGCTCTTCCACGGCGATGCGGCCACGGAGAAGCGCCTGGGCGTGAAGCTGTCGAACACCGGCATGGCCTGCGCCATGTGCCACCCCTTCGCCTCGGACAACCATCCCTACGAGTTCCCGAAGTTCCAGGAGCAGATGAACAAGTTCGCCACCCTGCGCGACATGATCAACTGGTGCATCGAGAAGCCGAACGAGGGCGAGAAGATCGACCCCGAGAGCGAGGCGATGAAGGCGCTGGAGACCTACATCTACTGGGCGAACCGGAACTCGAAGCTGGATCCGGGCAGACACTGATCGTATTTGCTGACTGGCTCCTACAAGACAGCGACCGCTGAGGTAGGGCAATGGCCGACGCAAGCACAGCCCCGACCTTTCCCGATCTCGACTCCCTCATCGACCGGGCGCTGATCCTCAAGTGGCTCTACTGGGGCCTGTTCTGGCTGATGCTCACGCCCAGCATCGGCGTGACCATCTCCAGCCTGTTCAACTACCCCGACTACCTGGGCACTTCCGAGTACCTCACCTTCGGGCGGCTGCGGCCCCTGCACGTGAACGGCGTCATCTTCGGCGCCTTCTCCACGCTCTTCCTCGGCCTGTGCTACTACCTGCTGCCGCGCCTGTGCGGGGTGCGCGTCTGGCGGGGCGAGTGGGGCCACTGGCTGGTATGGGTGTGGAACCTGGGCCTGGTCGCCGGCATGGTCTCGCTGCTGCTGGGCTACAACCAGGGCCTGGAGGCGGGCGAGTTTCCGCTTCTCGTCGACATCGTCATCTTCATCGTGATCGGCGTCATTACGGTGCAGTTCCTCATGACCATCGCCCGGCGGCTGGAGCCGCAGCTCTACGTGGCCGTGTGGTACCTCATCGGCGCCTTCGTGTGGACGGTGATGAACCTGATCCTGGGCAGCTTCATCCTGCCCTACGCCATCACCGGCATCAACAGCGCGGCCTTCCACGGCCTGTTCCTCCACTACATCGTCGGCCTGTGGATCACGCCGGCGGGCTATGTGCTGATCTACTACTTCCTGCCGGCGAGCGTGCGCAACCCGGTCTATAGCCACAAGCTCTCCCTGGTGGGTTTCTGGTCGCTCGCCCTGTTCTATCCCTTCGTCGGCATCCACCATTACCTTTACAGCCCCATCGCCGACTGGGCCGAGACCCTGGCCATCATCACCTCCATGCTGCTCATCGTGCCGGTGTGGACCGTGCTGCAGAACTTCTTCGGCACCATGATCGGGCGCTGGCAGACTTTCGGCGAGAACCTGCCGGCCAAGTTCTTCATCATGGGCTCGCTCATGTACCTGGCGGGCTGCTTCCAGGGCTCCACGGAGGCCCTGCGCGCCATCCAGCAGCCGACGCACTTCAGCGACTTCGTCATCTCCCACTCCCATCTCACGGTGTTCGGCACCTTCGTGGTGTGGGCCCTCGGGGGCACGGTCTACACCCTGCCCAAGCTGGTGGGGCGGCCCCTGTGGTCCTTCACGCTGGGCAACTGGTCCTTCTGGCTGATCACCTTCGGCATCACCCTGATGGGGCTGGATCTCACCCTGGCGGGCCTGCAGCAGGGCTACATGCTGATGGCCGGCGCGGAATGGGTGGACACGGTGACGGCCATCCGGCCCTACTGGCTGGTGCGCACCACGGCGGGCATTTCGATGGACATCGGCATGTCGCTGCTGGTCTATAACCTGATGCGCACCGTGCTCGCGGGACACATGGCAACGGCGCCGGGGGCGGTGCCCGAGGGAGTGCGGGCGTGATGTGCAGCCGCCGAACCCTCACCCCTAGCCCCTCTCCCTGGGAGGGAGAGGGGAACGCCGTGGCGCTGCGCGCGAAAATCGGACGGCGGGCATGATCCACTACCGCTACGGCCTGCGCTTCTACGCCCTGGTGGGGGCCTTCGGCACCATCTCGCTGGCCGCCTTCGTGCAGGGGGTGCTGCCCATGGTGGAACCCCAGTCGCGCACCGACAAGGTAACCAAGGTGGTGCGCACGGACCTGGGCGAGCTGAAGTGGATGGAGCACCAGGCCGCCGACTACACCCCGCTGGAGCTGCGCGGCCGCCGGGTCTATACGCGGGAGGGCTGCTGGTACTGCCACTCCCAGTACGTGCGTCCGGTGACCGGCGAGACGCGGCGCTGGGGCCCCGTCACCCAGGCGGGCGAATACGCCTTCGACGTGCCGCACATGTTCTCCACCCGGCGCATCGGCCCGGACCTCTCCCGCGTCGGGCTCAAGTACAGCGACGCCTGGCACATCGCCCATTTCTGGAACCCGCGCTGGCTGTCGCCCGACTCCATCATGCCGCGCTTCGCGGCCCTGTTCGACGGCCCGCACGCGGCGAAGATCGTCACCGACGCGCAAGGCCGGCGCAGCCTCGAGCAGACGGCGGCCACGGCGCGCCTGTTCGACTTCCGGAGCAGCCAGATCATCCTGCTCACGCCCAACGAACAGGGGCTGCTCTACGTGCCCGAGCGGGGCAAGTACCCCGTGATTTTCACGCCCAACGAGGAATATAAAGGGGACACCGTGCAGCTGCTGGGCGACACGGAGGACCTGCGCGGGCTGGTCGCCTACTTGCAGAAGCTGGGCACCAATCGCGGCAAGTGGCGCGACCGCTTCGAGCCGCAGCGCATGGAGGCCTCCCAGGTGACGGTGCCCCGCTCGGAGGAGTGGATCGGCTACGGCAAGCAGGTCTACGAGCGCCGCTGCCTGGGCTGCCACGGCGCGAAAGGCGACGGCAACGGGCCGGCTGCCGCCTTCCTGCAGAAGGACCGGCCGCGCAACTTCACCCTGGGCGTGTTCAAGTTCCGCCTCACGCCCTCGGGCTCCATGCCCGACGACGGCGATCTGCTGCGCACCATCACGCGGGGCGTGCGCGGCACCGCCATGCCGAGCTGGCACGAGCTGCTGGAAAAGGACCGCCTCGCCGTGATCCAGTACATCAAGTACGAGCTCACTGCCGACCGCAGCGACCCCGGCAAGCCCCTCTTCTACTTCATCGAGGAGCCGCCCAAGGCGCCCATCTACATCGGCCAGCCGCCCCGGCCCTCCGCGGAGCTCGTGCGCCGCGGCGGGGAGGTGTGGAAAGCCGCCAAGTGCTGGGAATGCCACGGCCGGGAAGGCAAGGGCGACGGCGAGAAGGCGCCGGGGCTGAAGGACGACTTCGGCTTTCCCATCCCGCCGGCCAACCTCACCACCGGCCAGTTCAAGTCGGGGTCGGACGTGAAGGACATCTTCCGCACCATGAGCACGGGGCTCTCCGGCACGCCCATGCCCTCCTTCAGCGATACGGTGAGCGAGGAGGACCGTTGGGCCCTGTCCTACTACGTGCTGGCGCTGTCCGCCTTCAAGGACCCGCTCACGGGCGAGCCCATGCGGATTTCGGAGAAGGACCGGGCGGCGCTCAACGATCCGGGCCTGCGGGCCGAGGAGTCGCACTACGCCTACAAGCTGGAGCGGGGCGAGGAGCCGGTGCGCTTTGCCGGTGAAGCCTGGGCGAAGAAACACGGCTTCGATTTTGCCGGCGTGCGCGCGGCGCGTGCCGAGGAGCGTGAGGAGCGTAAGTGATGGTCGAGCTGACTTTCATCCAGTTCCTCGTCGCCCTGTGCATGAGCCTGGGCGCCGTGTGCCTGTTCGTCTGGGCCGTGCTGTCGGGGCTGTTCGAGGACGTGGAGGCGATCAAGTACAAGGCCTACCGTGCGGAGGTAAACGACGATGAATGATCCGGGCGAAAGACGGAACGAGGCGCAGGAGCTCCCCCATCACCAGCAGACGGAGAAGTACGGCGGCGGCCACGTGGAGGCCCGCCATGGGCGCATCAACTACTGGCTGCTGGCGGTCTATCTGGTGATCTTCCTGTGGGCCCTCTACTACGGCTACACCTACTGGGGCGGCCTGGGGCCGGGGCTCGACCTCTCCCAGTGAAGGAGGCGCGCAATGGTTGCGAGACTGCTGTTGGCGCTGGCCATCCTGAATCTGGTCTTCCTGTTCAGCGAACTGGCGCTCAATGTGCTTGGGGTTCGGTTCTTGTAGGAGCCGGCTCCTATACGGAGGCATGTCCATGACCCTTTCCGCAGCGATCGCCTTCTGGATCTTCGTCATCATGACGGTGGGCTTCTTTGCGTGGGTGGCCTGGCTCGCCAAGAAGAAGTAGCCGGCGTACGGGTCATCCCCGCACAGGCGGGAATGACGGAGCCACAGCATGACCCACTACCTGCTCGTCTTCCTCGCCGGCCTGGCCGGCAGCCTGCACTGCATCGGCATGTGCGGCGGCTTCGCCTGCGCCCTCGGCGCCGATGGGCGCGGGCGCGCCGCCACCCTGGGCCGCCACCTGCTCTACAACCTGGGACGGGTGACCACCTACTGCTTCCTCGGCGCCGTGCTCGGCCACCTGGGCCTCCTGCTCGTGGGTCACGCGGGCGAAGCCACGGTGGCGAGTCTCGCGCAACGGGCGCTCGCCCTGGTCGCCGGCCTGCTCATGGTCTGGGCGGGTCTGCAGTTCTTCGGTCGATTCCGCCGCTGGTCCCGGCCCGGCACGGGCGGCGAGCTGCTTGCCCAAGCCTTGCGGGCCTTGCTGCGCTCGCCCGGGCCGGGCGCGCCCCTGGCCCTGGGCGTGGCGAACGGCTTTCTGCCTTGCCCGCTCGTTTATGCCTTCGCCGCCCAGGCTGCCGCCAGCGGCGGGGCGCTGCCCGGCCTGCTCACCATGGCGGCCTTCGGCGTGGGCACCTTTCCGGCCCTGCTCCTGATGGGCGGCCTCGGCACCTGGTTGCGGGGGCGGGGGGCCTTGCCCGGGGCCGCACCGGTGGCCGCGGTGGGGCGGCCGGGTGCGGTGGAGGGGAGTTGGCGCCTGCACGGCGTGCGCATCGCGGGCGCGTTCCTCATCGCCCTCGGGCTGATCACCTTCGCCCGGGGCATCGTGCCCCTGACCGCCCACCTGCACGGCCAATGAACGCCCCGCCCTGCAGCCACTGCCAACTGCCCGTGGGCCGGCTCGGCCGGCGGCGGGAAGTGCTGGGGGAAGCCCACTGGTTCTGCTGCTACGGCTGCTGCCTCGCTTACCAGGTGCATCACGGTGCGCGCGAGGAGCCGGAAGCCGCCGCCGTGCTGATCCGCCTGGGCGTGGGCGCCTTTCTCGCCATGAACATCATGCTCTTCAGCCTGCTCGCCTATTCCGGCGCCCTGGCGGGCGAGGCCTGGCTGGCGCGGCTGGCGCCCTGGCTGCTGTGGGCCCTGGCCACGCCCCTCTTAGTGATCCTGGGCGGCCCCTTCCTCGGCGGCGCCTGGCAGGCCGCACGGCAGGGCCGGCTGAGCGCCGACGCGCTGGTATGCCTCGGGGCGCTGTCGGCCTACGGCTATTCGGCCTGGCAGGTGCTGCGGGGCTCGGACCTGGTCTATTTCGACACCGCGACCATGGTGCTGATGCTCTTCACCCTGGGGCGCTACCTGGAAGCCCAGGGCCGGGCGCAGGCGGCGAGGAGCCTCGCCCCCATGCTCGCCGCCGAGCGGGCCGAGGTGCACCTCGTGGGCCACGGCGGCGCGGCTTGGACCGGCGCGGGCGCCGGGGTGCTGCGCCCCGTCGGCGTGGTGCAGCCGGGCGACGTGCTGCGCGTGTTGCCCGGCGAGCGCGTCGCCGTCGATGGCATCGTCATCGAGGGCCGCTCGGCCTGCGACGAGGCGATCCTCACCGGCCAGCCGCAGCCCCGGCCCAAGGCGCCGGGCGCGCCGGTCCATGCGGGCAGCATCAACGGCACCGGGCTCCTGCTGGTGCACGCCACGGTGGCCGGGAGCCAAACGCGCTGGGTCCGGTTGAGCCGCCTGGTGCGCGAGGCGCTGGCGGCGAAGTCCCTGCTGGGCGAGACCGTGGATCGGGTGGCGGCGGCCTTCATCCCCGGCGTGCTCCTGCTGAGTGCGGCGACGGTATGGTTCTGGAGTTCCCGGGCCGGTTTCGAGGCGGCTTGGCTTTCGGGATTGGCGGTGCTGGTGGTGGCCTGTCCCTGCTCCCTGGGCCTGGCCGCACCCCTGGCAGCCGCCCTGGGCATCGCCCGGGCGGCGCAACGGGGCATCCTCGTGCGCGGCGGCGGCGTGCTGGAGGCACTGGCGTGGGTGCGCGCCGTGGCCTTCGACAAGACCGGCACGCTGACCCGGGGCGAGCTGCAGCCCGTGGCCATCGCCGTCGACGGGGCCGGCGAGGAGGAGGTGTTGCGCCGCGCCGGCGCGCTCGCCGCGGGCTCCGCTCATCCGGCGGCGCGCGCCGTCCTGGAACTGGTCCGCGCCCGCGGCCTGATGCCCGCCCCGGCGCGGGACCTCCGCGCTCACCCGGGGGCCGGGCTCACCGGGACGGTGGATGGGGCGCCTTGCGCCTTGGGCTCTGCGGCGTTCATGGCCGCCCTCGGCTGGAGGCTGCCCGCGGGCTGGGACAGGTCGGCGCCGGCCGGCGCCACCCGGGTGTGCGTCGGCTGGGCGGGGGCAGTACGGGGCCTGCTGGCCCTGGCCGATGCGCTGCGGCCCGAGGCCGGCCCGGCGGTCGCGGCCCTGGACGAGCGCGGCCTGCGCACCCTCCTGCTCTCCGGGGATGGCGAAGCGGCCGTGGCGCCGGTCGCGGCGGCGCTGGGCATCCGGACATGGCGGGCGCAACTGCTGCCCGAGGACAAGGTGGCGGCGCTGCGCCGCTGGGCGAGGCGTCACGGGCCGGTGGCCATGGTCGGGGATGGCTTGAATGACGGCCCGGTGCTGGCGGCCGCCGCGGTCGGCATCGCCGTCGGGGGCGCCAGCGATCTGGCGCGGGAGAGCGCCGACGTCGTCCTGCCGGAGGCGGGGCTGGCGAGCCTGCCCTGGCTTATGGACATGGCCTGGGCGGTGCGCCGCTCGATCCGCGCCAACCTGGCCTGGGCGCTCGCCTACAACGCCGTCGCCCTGGCGCTGGCGGCGGCGGGACTGCTGCAACCGGTGCTTGCCGCGGCGCTCATGGCGGGATCGAGCCTCGTGGTGGTCGCGCGCACGCTGCGGGCGGGCCGGGCCGCCCGCAGCGATGGCGCCTGGCCGCGGCCGGCGCCGGCCGCCGTCCAGGAGGTTGCGCCATGAGGCGCGGCTGGCTTGCGAGCGGGTTGCTCGCCCTCGGCGTCATGACGAGCGTATGGGCCGGCCACGGCGAAACCCAGCGCGTCGACCGCAGCCTGGCCGGCTGGCCGGTGGCTGAGTTCAGCCTGCGGGATCACCGCGGGCAGGCCTACACCCAGGATCGCCTGGCTGGCCGCTGGACCCTGCTGGTCTTCGGCGACACGGCCTGCGCCGCGCCTTGCGCGGAGGCGCTCGCCGCCCTGGCCGGCCTGTACGGGCGCATCGGCGGCAGCGAGGCGCTCAAGAGCACCCAGGTATTGTTCGTCTCCCTCGAGCCGGAGCGGGACACGCCGCCGCGGCTGCGCCGCTACCTCGCCTCCTTCGACGCGCGCTTCATTGGCGCCACCGGACCCCAGCCCGTCCTGCGGCGCCTGGCCGAAGAGCTCGGGGTGACGGCGCGGCCGGGACCGCTCGCCGTGGGCGGCCAGGGCCAAGTCCCCTCGATCTTCCTGATCGGCCCCGACGCGACCGTGCGCGCCGAGTTCCTTCCCCCGTTCGATGTGCGGCTCTTGACCGCGGCTTACCTCAAGGCCCGGGTCCGCGATTGAGCTGCGGGAGACGGGTGAGGAGCGCGCGATGGCGACCCCCGTTTCGGATTCGGTTCCCCTTTCCGGCAACAACTTTGTCGACGGCCTGGTCCAAGGCGGTTCCTGGCGCTTTGCCGAGAGCCCGGTCCTGACCTATTCCCTGAATCTCGACGAAGGCTACGTCGTGGACTGGACGGCGGCTCATGCCGACGCCCTCGCCCGGGCGTTCCAGGCGTGGAGCAGCGTGGCCGACCTTACGTTCCAAGTGATTTCCTCGGGGACCTATTCCAACGAAAGCAGCGCCGACATTGCCGCGGCGCTGAGCAGCGACAGCGTGCCGGACCATCCTGAGCTCGCCGGCGTCGGGCTTCCGCCCGACACGGATTTGGGCAACCTCATTCTTGGTGCTGGGGGAA
This sequence comes from uncultured Rhodocyclaceae bacterium, assembly GCA_964479195.1. Taxonomy (GTDB): domain Bacteria; phylum Pseudomonadota; class Gammaproteobacteria; order Burkholderiales; family Rhodocyclaceae; genus Desulfobacillus. The sequence goes on along the minus strand of CAYZLI010000038.1, from coordinate 13,449 downwards.
TCGATCGCACCACTTACCCCGGCCCCGAGGGAGACGTCTATTTCCTCACCCGCCACCCGGCTTTCCAGTACCTGCAGCCCGGCGGCGCCGGTTTCCTCGTGTTCCTGCATGAGATCGGTCATGCCCTCGGACTGAAGCACCCCTCCGACGACGGGGGGAATGCCCGGCCCACCTTCGCCGAGCTGGGCATAGCCGCCTACGACACGGGCCTGTGGACGCTCATGAGCGCGAACGATCCGAGCACCAATCTTGCGCGCGGCTTCCAGGCCACCCCCATGCCCCTGGACATCCTGGCGATCCAGCACATCTACGGCGCCAACATGGCCTACCGGACAGGGGACGACAGCTATGCGCTGGCCGCCGACGGCATCGTCAAGACCCTCTGGGACGCCGGCGGCAGCGACACCCTGGATGCCTCGGGCCTCGGCCAGGCGGTGGCCATCGACCTCAATCCCGGCGCCTTCATCCAGCATGGCAGCCAATCCACGACGGCCATCGCCTTCGGCGTCACCATCGAGAACGCCATCGGCGGCGCCGGAGCCGATCGGCTCACCGGCAACGCCGCCGCCAACACGCTGACCGGCGGGGCCGGCAACGACACCCTGGACGGCGGCGCCGGCACGGATGCGGCGCTGTCGGGCAGCCGGCGCCAGGACTGCGCAATCACCCGCAGCGCCTCGGGCCATACGGTCTCCGGCCCGGAGGGCACGGACACGCTGACCGGCATTGAGCAACTGCGCTTCACGAACCAGACCCTCAACCTGGTCCGGCTCGCCACCACCGGCGACAGCAACGTCACCGGCGCCTACTTTGCCCTGTTCGGCCGCGCCCCCGAGCCCTCCGGCTTCCAGTACTGGGAGGGGCAGCTGGGCAGCACGTTCGGCTCCCTCGGGGCCATGATCGACAACTGGCTGACCCTGGACATCGTCCAGGCGCACGGCTACCCGGACGGGCAGACCTCCACCGAGTTCATCCGCGCCATCTATCTCAATGTCTTCGACAAGGAGCCGGACGACAACGGCTACTGGGCGGGCTTCATCCCGGAGAGGGGCCGGGGCACGGTGGTGGCCGACATACTCGCCGCTGCCCAGGGGGTGCCGGCCGGCACCCCCGGCAAGGCCTACGTGGACAACAAGCTTTCGGCGGCCACCCTGATGGTCAATCTGCAGCACGCCTACGGGGCGGACATGTCGCTGGACGACCTCACGGGCCTGCTCGGCGAGGTCACGGAGAGCTCCGGCACCGTCCAGGCCGCCGCCGATCGCATGGTCCAGCTTCTCGGCACCAGCTACGGCGTCGCGGGGCTGGCCGGCAGCACGGTGTTCACGGATACCTGGCTGACCTAGCCCGGATGGATAGATCACCCCATCGCAAATACGCGCTCGCCAGCATGGCCCCGAGGGCGGAACGCGCTCAGGCTTGCGTCGATGGCGACACCCCTTTCGGATTCCGTTCCGCTTTCCGGCGACAAGTTCGTGGACGGCCTGATCCAGGGCGGCGCCTGGCGCTTTGCCGGTGAGCCGATCCTCACCTATTCCCTCAATGTCGACGAGGACTACCCCGGCGGCTGGACCGCGGCCCAGGCCGACGCGCTGCGTCAGGCGTTGCAGGCGTGGAGCAATGTCGCCGGCATCACCTTCCGGGAGATCCTTTCGGGCGCGTATTTCTACGAAAGCGAGGCGGACATTGCGGCGGCCTTGACCGGCGACGGCTCGCAAGGCGGGCTGGAGCTCGCCGGCATCGGAGTTTCGCCGGCCCCGGATTTCGCTGATCTCTTCCTCGGGGAGCTGGGGATAGACAGGACCATGTGGCCTCGTCTCGAGGGCGATGTCATTTTTAATGCCGACCATCCGGTGTTCCAGCATATGCATTCCGGGGGCGCCGGCCTCGCCGTGTTCCTGCACGAGATCGGCCACGCCCTCGGGCTGAAGCACCCCGACGACGACGGGGCCAATGCCCGGCCCACTTTCGTCCAGCTCGGCATGGGCACCTACGACACGGGCCTGTGGACGCTCATGAGCCACGGCCAGTTGAGCTACGATCCCGCCCGCGGCTCTCAAGCCACTCCCATGCCCCTGGACATCCTGGCGATCCAGCACGTCTATGGCGCCAACATGGCCTATCGCACGGGGAACGACACCTATACCCTGGCCAGCGACGGCGTGGTCAAGACCGTCTGGGACGCCGGCGGCATCGACACCCTGAACGCCTCGGGCCTGGGCCAGGCGGTGGCCATCGACCTCAATCCCGGCGCCTTCATCCATCACGGCAGCCAATCCGCCACGGCCATCGCTTTCGGCGTGACCATCGAGAACGCCATCGGCGGGGCCGGCGCCGATCGGCTCACCGGCAATGCCGCGGACAATACATTGACCGGGGGCGCCGGCAACGACACGCTCGATGGCGGCGCCGGCGCGGATGCGGCGCGGTTGGGCGGCGGGCGCCAGGACTACGGGGTCAGCCGCACCGCTTCCGGCTACAGGGTCTCCGGCCCGGATGGCACCGACACCCTCACAGGCATCGAACGGCTCAGCTTCGACAACCAGACCCTGAACCTGGGGCAGTTGGCGAGCAGCGGCGACAGCAACGTCACGGGCGCTTACTTCGCCATGTTCGGCCGCGCCCCCGAGCCCACGGGCTACCAGTACTGGCAGGCCCAGTTGGGCAGCGCCTTCCCTACGCTTGGCGCCATGATCGACAACTGGCTGACGCTGGACATCGTGAAGAGCAACGGCTACCCGGACGGGCAGAGCGCCACCGAGTTCATCCGCGCCATCTATCTCAATGTCTTCGACAAGGAGCCGGACGACAACGGCTACTGGGCTGGCCTCATCCCGGCGCGGGGCCGCGGCCAGGTGGTGGCCGACATGCTCTCGGCGGCCCAGGGGGTGCCGGTGGGCACTTCGGGCAAGGCCTATATCGACAACAAGATTTCGGCGGCGACCCTGATGGTCAATGCCCAGCACGCCTACGGGGCGGATATGTCGCTGGATGACCTCACCACCCTGCTCAACCAGGTGACGGTCAGCTCGGGCACCATCCAGGCCGCCGCCGACCACATGGTCCAGCTCCTCGGCACGACCTATGGTGTGGCCGGCCTGGCCGGCAGCACCACGTTCACGGATACGTGGCTGACGTAGGTTTAGTTGTCCGGGTCCGGGTCGTCCCAGCCCTCCTGCAGGGCCTGCTTCTGACGTTCGATGAAATCCTGGGTGCTGTCGATGCCGCGCAGCAGCAGGATGGTGGAGCGCACGGCCGCCTCCAGCAGCACCGCCAGGTTGCGGCCCGCCGCCACGGGGAGGACCACGCGCCGGACGGGCACGCCGAGGATCTCGTGGGTTTCGGCGCCCAGGGGCAGGCGGTCGATGTCCACCGTCGTTGCCCCCCGTTGCGGCCGCTGCAGGTGCACGATCAGCTTGAGCCTCATCTTGCGCCGGCAGGCCGTCTCGCCGAACACCGTGCGGATGTTGAGCACGCCCAGTCCGCGCACTTCGAGGAAGTCGCGCAGCATGGCCGGACAACGCGCCTCCAGCGTATTGGGGCCGACGCGGGCGATTTCCACGATGTCGTCGGCGACCAGTCCGTGGCCGCGGGAGATGAGCTCCAGCGCCAACTCGCTCTTGCCGACGCCGGACTCCCCCGTCATCAGCACGCCCATGCCCAGCACGTCCATCATGACGCCGTGGGTCTCGAAGGTTTCGGCCAAGTGGCGGGACAGCCACAGGCGCAGCAGGTCGATGACCCCGGCCGCCGAATAGGGCGTGGACAGGAGCGCCGTGTCGGTCTTGGTGCAGGCCGTGCGCACCACCTCCGTGACTTCGCAGCCGTCGGCGACGATGACCGCCGGCGGCCGCGAGCCGATGATCTCCGCCATGTGGCGTGACACCCGCACCGCGTGCTGCTTGGTCGCCCAGTTCATCTCGGGGGCGCCGAGGACCTGGATGCGGTCCGGGTGGATCAGGTTGAGGTGGCCGACGAGGTCCGCCGGAGAGGCGTGCTCGTGGTTGACGATGATCGGTACATCCAGGTTGCCGCCCAGCCAGGTCAGGCGCAACCGCTCCTTGTGGTATTCAAAGAGCTGCGCGACGCTCGCCTGCCGCATTGGCCTGCCAGTTGGCGAAGAGGGCGTGGATTGCGGCCGCGTCGGGGGCCGCGGCAAGCTGCTCGCGGAAGGCGCGGTCGGAGAACATCTGCGCCAGTTCGGAGAGGATTTGCAGGTGGTGCTCGGTGGCCTGCTCGGGCACCAGCAGCACGAAGAGCAGGCTGACCGGCTTGCCGTCCGGGGAGTCGAACTGCACGGGGCTCGCCAGGCGCAGGAAACCGCCCACCGCCTCCTTCAGCCCCTTGATCCGCCCGTGGGGGATGGCCACCCCCTGGCCCAGCCCGGTCGAGCCGAGCTTCTCGCGGGCGAACAGGCTGTCGAAGACCGTGCTGCGCCCCACGCCCTGGTTGTTCTCGAACATGAGCCCGACCTGCTCGAAGACCCGCTTCTTGCTGCTGGCCTCCAGCCCGACCAGGACATTCGATGGCGGCAGGAGCTTGGCGATCAGGTTCATGGGAAAACGACGGGGAGCGCGGGAGCGCAGGATGGAATCGGTGTCTTTCGGACGAAAGCGCTATGGGGCTTCCTTGGGTTGGCGGCGGATTATACCCATAAACCCGCCGCCTGGTGTTACTTCACGGACTGGTGCTTGAGGGCCTCGTGGGAATGCTCGGCCTGCCTTTCCTTGTGCTTGAGCACCTGCCGGTCCAGCTTGTCGGCCAGGGCGTCGATGGCGGCGTAGAGATCGTCGGCCTGGGACTCGACGAAGATGTCCTTGCCGCGCACATGGACGGTCACTTCGGCCTTCTGCCGGAGCTTTTCCACCGAAAGGATCGCGTGCACCGCGCTGACGTGGTCGAAGTGCCGGACGACCCGCTCGAGCTTCGCGGTGACGTAGTCGCGGATGGCCGGGGTGACTTCGAGGTGATGCCCGGTGATGCTCATGTTCATGATGGCTCCTTTGCGGATGGTGGCCTCGGGTGGGAGCCCCCTCGGCCTTGGAAAAATCCCTGCTTTACTCGGTTTAACGGCCCCGGCGCGCGAGCGCTTAAATGGACTTCCTCAGGTTGACCGGCGGGATGCTCAGGGCCTCCCGGTACTTGGCGATGGTGCGCCGGGCGACGACGATGCCCTGCTGGCCCAGGATTTCGGCGATCTTGGCGTCCGACAGGGGACGCTTGGCGTCCTCGGCGCCCACCAACTGCTTGATCAACGCCCGGATGGCCGTGGAGGAGGCGGCGCCGCCGGCTTCCGTCGCCACGTGGCTGCCGAAGAAATACTTCAGCTCGTACACGCCCCGGGGCGTGGCCATGTATTTCTGGGTCGTCACCCGGGAGATGGTCGATTCGTGCAGGCCGAGCTGGTCGGCGATCTCCCGCAGGGTGAGGGGGCGCATCGCCACTTCGCCATGGTCGAAGAACTGGCGCTGGCGGTCCACGATGGCCTGGGAGACCCGCTGGATGGTCTCGAAGCGCTGCTGCACGTTCTTGATCAGCCACTTCGCCTCCTGCAACTGGCCGGCCAGCCCGCTGCCGCGGCTGCCCTGCAGGATGTCGGCGTAGAGGCGGTTGATGCGCAGGCGCGGCATGGCGTCGGGGTTGAGGGAGGCGGTCCATTGGCCGCGCAGCTTGCGCACGATGACGTCGGGCACCACGTAGCGCGTGTCCGCCGGCGAGAACTGGGCGCCGGGCCGCGGGTTGAGGGTGAGGATCAGGGCGTGGGCCTCGCGCAGCTCCTCTTCGCTGCAGGCCACCGCCTTGCGCAGGCGCACGTAGTCGCGGGCGGCGAGCTGGTCCAGGTGGTTGCGGACGATTTTCAGCGCCAGGTCCCGCGTCTTCGAGGCCGGCAGGTTGGCCAGTTGCAGCGCCAGGCATTCCCGGGCGTCGCGGGCGCCGACGCCGGGGGGGTCGAAGTTCTGCAAGTGCTTCAGGGCGATCTGCAGGTCCTCGATGTCCACCTCCAGCTCGGCGGGCAGCATCTGGACGAGCTCCTCCAGGCTCTGCGCCAGGTAGCCGTCCTCGTCCAGCGCCTCGATGAGCAGGCGCACCAGGCTGCGATCCCGCCCCGCGAGCGGCGTCAGGCCCAGTTGCGCGCCGAGGTGGTCGCGCAGCGAAGTGGTGGCCGCCTGGATCTCGGCATAGGACGGCTCGTCGCCGTCGTTGCGGTCGTCGCGCTGCGACCCGCCGCCGCCCAGCTCGCCCAGCCAGTCGGCCGGGCTGCTGTCGCCGAAATTCGGCTCCTGTTCGGCGCCGTCGAGGCGCTCCGTCGGGGCCTGGAGGGCGTCGCCGGACGCGGCGTAGACGGGTGCTTCCGGAGCCGGTTCCTCCTCGCGCTCGAGCAGGGGATTCTCCTGCAGGAAGTTCTCGATCTCCTGGTTCAGCTCGAGGGTGGAGAGCTGCAGCAGGCGAATCGACTGCTGCAGTTGCGGCGTCAGTGCCAGGTGCTGCGAGAGTTTGAGCTGGAGGGTTTGTTTCATGACCGACGCGGTTGTCGGTTGTTTCGTCGGAAGGGGCTTCGGAGCGGCTTATAGGCGGAAGTGCTCGCCCAGATAAACCTTCCGTACGCTTTCATTATAAACAATTTCCTCCGGCTTGCCGGCCGCCAGCACTTCTCCTTCGTTGATGATGTAGGCATGGTCGCAGATGCCCAGGGTCTCGCGCACGTTGTGGTCCGTTATGAGCACGCCGATGCCGCGCTCCTTGAGGAAGCGGATGATCTTCTGGATGTCCAGCACGGCGATGGGATCGACGCCGGCGAAGGGCTCGTCGAGCAGGATGAAGCGCGGGTCAGTGGCCAAGGCGCGAGCGATTTCCACCCGCCGCCGCTCGCCGCCGGACAGCGAGATCGCCGCGCTGTCGCGCAGGTGGGCGATGTGCAGCTCGGTCATCAGTTCGTCCAGGCGCCGGTCGATCTCTTCCTTGTTCACGCTCTGCAGCTCCAGCACGGCGCGGATGTTCTCGGCCACGGTCAGCTTGCGGAACACGGACACCTCCTGGGGCAGGTAGGACAGCCCCAGGCGGGCGCGGCGATGGATCGGCATGTGGGTGAGCGCCGCGTCGTCGATGCGGATCTCGCCCCCGTCGGCCGCCACTAAGCCGACGATCATGTAGAAGCAGGTCGTCTTGCCGGCGCCGTTGGGGCCGAGCAGCCCGACCACCTCGCCGCTCTTCAGCTCGAAGGAGACGTCCTTAACGGCGATGCGCGACTTGTATTTCTTGCGCAGGCCGTTGACCTTGAGCAGGCTCATCGCTCCCGTCCGATTCTCGCGCGCAGCGCCACGACGTTCCCCTCTCCCTTCCAGGGAGAGGGGCTAGGGGTGAGGGTGCGGCGCTCATTCCCCCTCATCCCCATCCCTTCTCCCCCGAGAGGAGAAGGGGGCGTCGAGCGGCCTGCGGCCGTCCATGGGACGGAAGGGCTGGGGATGGGGGTTCGGCCGCCGCAATTCATTCGTCGATGTCTTTCTCTTTCAATACCCGCCGGATCACCTCCACGGCGAAGCCGCGCCCCTGCAGGAAGCGCGCCTGGCGGGCGTAGTCGCCGCGGTCCCGGGGCGGCGCCGCGAACTTGCGCCGCCAGACTTCGCGCGCCCGTCCCAGCTCGGCTTCGGGGTCCTCCCCCACGGCGGCGGCGACGGTCTCCTCGGCCACACCCTTGGCGCGCAGGCTGTGGCGCAGCTTGGCGGTGCCGAAGCGGGCCAGCCGCGCGGCGACATAGCTCTCCGCGTAGCGCGCGTCGGAGAGCAGTCCGGATTGTTCGAGCTGGTCGAGCACGGCCTGGATGTCTTCGGAGGCTCCGTGGGCGGCGAGCTTGCCGGCCAGCTCGGCGCGCGAGTGCTCCCGCCGGGCGAGCGCCCGCAACGCCTTCGCCCTGAGATCGGTGTTCAAGCCTCGGCGGTCGCCGCCGCCTGCTGCTCGACCACGCCCAGTGCGGCGCGCACCTTGTTCTCGATCTCGCGCGCCGTCTCGGGGTGCTCCTTGAGGAACTCCCGGGCGTTGTCCTTGCCCTGGCCGATGCGCTCGCCATTGTAGGCGTACCAGGCGCCGGACTTCTCGACGATGCGGTGGGCCACCCCCAGCTCGACGATCTCGCCCTCGCGGGAGATGCCCTCGCCATAAAGGATGTCGAATTCCGCCTGTCTGAAGGGCGGCGCCACCTTGTTCTTCACGACCTTCACCTTGGTCTCCGAGCCGATCACCTCGTCGCCCTTCTTGATGCTGCCGGTGCGGCGGATGTCCAGGCGCACCGAGGCGTAGAACTTCAGCGCGTTGCCGCCCGTGGTGGTCTCCGGGTTGCCGAACATGACGCCGATCTTCATGCGGATCTGGTTGATGAAGATGACCAGGGTGTTGGTGCGCTTGATGTTGGCGGTGAGCTTGCGCAGGGCCTGGCTCATGAGGCGGGCCTGCAGGCCCATCTGCGGCTCGCCCATCTCGCCCTCGATCTCGGCCTTGGGGGTGAGGGCGGCCACGGAGTCCACGACGATGACATCGACCCCGCCGGAGCGCACCAGCATGTCGGCGATCTCCAGGGCCTGCTCGCCCGTGTCCGGCTGGGAGATGAGCAGGTCGGCGACATTCACGCCCAGCTTCTGGGCGTAGCCCGGATCGAGCGCGTGCTCGGCGTCGATGAAGGCCGCGGTGCCGCCCAGCTTCTGGGCCTCGGCGATGACCTGGAGGGTCAGCGTGGTCTTGCCGGAGGATTCCGGGCCGTAGATCTCGACGACCCGCCCGCGCGGCAGCCCCCCCACGCCCAGGGCGATGTCCAGGCCCAGGGAGCCGGTCGAGACGACCTGCACGCTTTCCACCTCCCGGTCGCCCAGGCGCATGATCGAGCCCTTGCCGAACTGCTTTTCGATCTGGGCCAGCGCCGCGGACAGCGCCTTGCTCTTGTTGTCTTCCATGGTCGGTTCCTCACTGGATTTGGGTTGAATTATGGCACAGTCTTTGCGTGGCCGGAGAAGCGTCGGCGCCACCCGATCCAGGCAAAAAATAGCCTGTCGATCAATGTGTTGCGTGAGTGTTAGCGCTCGCTCTTTTCCACCCGGCCGAGCAGGCCGCGCAGGGCGTGGAGCACCGACTGGCGGCGCACCGCCTCCCGGTCGCCGGGAAAGCGCCGGGTCTCCGCCATGGGCGCCTCGCCCTGCAAGGCCCAGGCGAAGCATACGGTGCCCACTGGCTTATCCGGTGAGCCACCCGTCGGGCCGGCGATGCCGGAAATGGCCAGCGCCACCTGGGCGTGGCTGCGGGTGAGGGCGCCCGCCGCCATGGCCCGCACGGTCTCCTCGGAGACCGCCCCGTGCCGCCGCAGGGTGTCGGCCGGGACCCCCAGGAGCTCCCGCTTGGCGGCGTCGGAATAGGTGACGAAGCCCCGCTCGAACCACTGGGAGCTCCCCCCGGTCGCGGTCACCACTTCCGCGACCCAGCCGCCCGTGCAGGATTCAGCGCAGGTGAGCATTAACTTGCGCGCCAGCAGGACCTCCCCCACCCGCCTTGAGAGTTGTTCCAGCTCGGCGTCCATCAGGTGAGCACCCGCTTGATCAGCGCCAGGGTCAGCAGGGTATAGCCCGCCGCGACCACGTCGTCCGCCATCACACCCAGGCCGGTCTTGACGTGGCCATCGATCCAGCGCGCCGGTTGCGGCTTGACCACATCGAAGAAGCGGAACCAGAAAAAGGCGGCCAGTTGCCAGAGGAAGCCCTCGGGGACGATGAGCAGCACCAGCCAGAAGGGCACGATCTCGTCCCAGACGATGGCGCCGTGGTCCGCCACCCCCAGGGCCCGGCCGGTGCGGTCGCAGGCGAACACCCCGACGACGAAGGCGACGGCCAGGAAGGCGAGGAAGCCGGCGTCGGAGAACTGGGGCCGCAACAGCGGAAAGAGGAGCCAGGCGGCAGCCGTGCCGGCCGTGCCCGGGGCGAAAGGCGACAACCCGCTGCCCAGGCCGCAGGCGAGGAAGTGGAAGGGATGGGCGAAGAGGAAGCGCAGGTTCGGGGTCATTGCCGGAAGTGATCGTAGCCGCGTTTGCCCACCGGCATGGGCTGCCCCGCGGCATCCAGCAAGACCAACTGACCGGGCGGTCCGGCCTGCAGCCGGCCGATCATGGCCAGGGGCAGCTCCAGGGTGCGGGAGAGCGCGGCGATGGCGGCGTGATGGGCCGGCGGCGCGGTGAAGGCCAGCTCGTAGTCGTCGCCGCCGGCGAGCAGGCAGTCGCGGGCCAGGGGCGCGTCGGCGCAGGTCTGCGGCGCGAGTTGCGGCAGCCGGGCGAATTCGATCTCGGCCGCAAGCCGGGAGCATTCCAGGATGTGGCCGATGTCGGCGAGCAGCCCATCGGAAACATCGATGGCCGCGCTCGCCAATCCCCCCAGGGCCAGGCCCAGGGTGACGCGCGGCTGCGGCCAGAGCAGGGCGGCGACGCACTCAGCCGCGGCGGCCGCGTTCAGCCGGGTGCGCCCCTGCAGGTGGGCCAGGCCGAGGGCGGCGCGTCCCGGCGCGCCGGACACCCAGAGCTCGTCGCCCGCCGCGGCGCCCGAGCGGGTGAGGGCCTGGCCCTGGGCCACCTCGCCGAATACCGTGGGGGCGATGTTGAGAGGGCCGCGCGTGGTGTCGCCGCCGATGACGTCCACCTGGAAGGCTTCGGCCGCGGCGAAGAAGCCGCGGGCGAAGGCGGCGACCCAGGCCTCGTTCGCCTCGGGCAGGGCGGCGGCCAGCAGCGCCCAGCGGGGCCGGGCGCCCATGGCCGCCAGGTCCGAGAGGTTCACCGCCAGCGCCTTCCAGCCGAGGGCCGCGGCATCCGTGTCCGCCAGGAAATGGGTGCCCGCCACCAGCATGTCCGTGCTGACCACCAGGTCCATGCCGGGCGCGGGCCGGACGATCGCCCCGTCGTCGCCCACCCCGAGCACCGTGTGGTCAACCGGTCGGGTGAAGTGGCGGGCAATCAGTTCGAATTCGGAGGGCAAGGCTCTGCGCCGGCGACGGGCCGGCGCCCCGCTAGTCGCGCCGGGGTGCCGGAGCCTGGGACGTGACCTGCGGCGGCGCTGTCTTGGTGCCCGGCTTGCCGAACTCGCTCAGCATGTCGCCGCGCAGGGAGAGGGCGTAGGTGAGGAAGACCAGCCCGCCGATGAAAATGGCGAGGGCGATATAGACCCACCAGTCGGCCGCGTAATGGGCCGGCTTCTTGTCCTCCGCGGTCTGCGGATGCGAGCGCTGGATCGGTTGGTCGGTCATGACTCCTCCTTGGTTCTCTTGCCTTTCGCCGTCTCGGCCGGCCGCAGGACCGCGGCCAGCTTGTCCAGGACGCCATTTACATACTTGTGGCCCTCCGTGCCGCCGTAGGCCTTGGCCAGCTCGATGGCCTCGTTGATCACCACCTTGTAAGGCGCTTCCAGGTGGCTCTTCAGCTCGTAGGCGGCCAGCAGCAGGATCGCCCGTTCCACGGGCGAGAGCGACCCGTAGGGCCGGTCCAGGTGCGGCTCGATGAGCGCCTGCAGCCCGGCCGCGTCCTCCAGCGTGCCGCGCAGGAGGCGCTCGAAGAACTCGCGATCGACCTTGTCGAAACCCGCCGCCTCGGCCAGGTGCGCCTCGATGGCCGGCAGCGCGTTGCCGGTCAACTGCCACTGGTAAATGCCCTGCAGCGCGAACTCCCGCGCCCGGCGTCTGGGCGATTTCATTTCTTGAACTGGCGCAGCAGGTTCGCTATTTCAATAGCGGCCTGACCCGCTTCCTTGCCCTTCTGGGCCATGCGCACCAGGGCTTGGTCGTCGTCCTCGGTGGTGAGCACGCCGTTGGCGATCGGTATGCCCGTGGCCAGTTCGGTATCGGTGATGCCGCGCGCCGACTCGTTGGAGACGATCTCGAAATGGTAGGTTTCGCCGCGGATGACGCAGCCCAGGGCCACCAGGGCGTCGAAGCGCCCGCTTTGTGCCATGGTTTGCAGCACGATGGGCAGCTCGAGCGCGCCCGGCACGGTGACGATCTGCATGTCGGCCGGGCGCACCCCCAGGCGCAGCAACTCCGCGGTGCAGCCGCCCAGCAGGCCTTCGCCCACGTCCTGGTTGAAGCGGCTCACGGCGATGCCGATGCGCAGTCCCTGGCCTTTCAGGTTGGGTTCCAGCTCGAGGATGTTGTCGTATCTCGCCATGTCATTGGGTCTCGTCGGGGGTGAGGTAGCCGCACACTTCCAGATCGAAGCCGGTCATGCTCGGCATCTTCCTCGGGCTGGCCAGCAGGCGCATCTTGCGCACGTTGAGATCGCGCAGGATCTGCGCGCCGATGCCGTACAGGCGCGGGTCCCACTTCACCGCCGGGCGGCTCGCCGGCGTGTCGTTGGCCAGGGCGCCGAGCAGGTCCTGGCTCGATTCGGCGCGGCGCAGCAGGACGATGACGCCGCTGCCGTGGTCGGCGATGGCGCGCATGGCGCGCTCGACGCTGAAGCTGTGGCGCTGGCTGCGGCAGTCGAGGAAGTCGAGCACCGAGATGGGCTCGTGCACCCGCACCAGGGTCTCCTCCTCGGGGTGGATCTCGCCCTTCACCAGGGCCAGATGCACCTCGCCCGAGGTCTTGTCCACGTAGGCGCACAGGCGGAAGGTGCCGTGGGTGCACACGATGTCCTTCTCGGCCACCCGCTCCACCAGCTTCTCGTTCTCGCTGCGGTAATGGATGAGGTCGGCGATGGCGCCGATCTTCAGGCCGTGCGACTTGGCGAACTCGATGAGGTCCGGCAGCCGCGCCATGGTGCCGTCGTCCTTGAGGATTTCGCAGATCACCGCCGCCGGCTCGCAGCCCGCCATTTGGGCCAGGTCGCAGCCCGCTTCGGTGTGGCCGGCGCGCACCAGCACGCCGCCGTTCTGGGCCATGAGGGGGAAGATGTGGCCGGGCTGGACGAGGTCGGCGGGCTTGGCGTTCCTGGCGACTGCCGCCCGCACCGTGCAGGCGCGGTCGTGGGCGGAGATGCCGGTGGTGACGCCTTCGGCCGCCTCGATGGACAGGGTGAAGGCGGTGCCGTGGGGCGAGCGGTTGTCGCGGACCATGAGCGGCAGGTTGAGCTGGCGGCAGCGGGCTTCGGTCAGCGTCAGGCAGATCAGCCCGCGGCCGTATTTCGCCATGAAGTTGACGGCTTCCGGCGTGACATGCTCGGCGGCGATGACGAGGTCGCCCTCGTTTTCCCGGTCCTCCTCGTCCACGAGGATGACCAGCTTGCCGGCGCGCATGTCGGCGACGATGTCCTTGATGGGGGAGAGTGCAGTCATGCTTGTGCGTCCGCCGTCATCATGCGTTCGATGTATCGGGCAACCAGATCGATCTCCAGGTTCACCCGGGCGCCGGCCTCGAGGTGCCTCAGGGTCGTCACGGCGACGGTGTGGGGGATCAGGTTGATGGAGAAATCGGCGCCCTCGACCCGGTTCACGGTGA
>CAYZLI010000037.1:15196-25663 GCA_964479195.1 uncultured Rhodocyclaceae bacterium | reverse complement strand
ACTACTGCGCCAACACGGCGCGCCGGCTCAAGATCGACGTCGCCCTCAAGAACAATTTCGGTTTCGGCGGCACCAACGGGACCCTCGCCTTCCGGCGGGTCTGATCCGGGGCCGGATGGAACATCCCGTCCGGCTCGAGCTGCAACCCTCCCGCCTCCTTCTGGGGCTGCTCGCGGCGCTGCACTTGGCCGCGCTGGGCAGCCTCGTTCCCCTGGCCTTGCCGTGGTGGCTCAAGCTGGCCGGCGCCGCCATCATCGCCGCCTCGGCGGTTGCCGCCATCCGGCGCCACGCCCTGCTCGCGGCGCCTGTCTCCGTGTGCGAACTGGCCCTGGGGGCGGACGGCTCCGTCGTCGCCGGACGCCGCGATGGCGGCCGCCTCACGGCGGGCGTTTCCCCCCGCAGCACGGGCTTTCCCTGGCTGGTGGTGGTGCTGCTGGCGACGCCCGGCGCGCGCCGGCTCCTGCCGGTGGTGATCCTGCCCGACGCCTTGCCGGCGCAGGATTTCCGCTCCCTGCGCAGTTGGCTGCGCTGGGTGGCCGGATCGGCGACTAAGACCGCCTGAAGCCGTTGCGCAGGACGGTGTTGCGGGCGACGGGCAGGGTCGCCGGGTAGTCCCGGCTGAAGTGCAAGCCCCGGCTCTCGCGCCGGCGCTGGGCGCAGCGCACGATGAGGTCGGCGGAAATGACCAGGTTGCGCAGCTCGATCAGGTCGTTGCTGACGCGGAAATGGGCGTAGTACTCGTCGATCTCGCGTTTCAGCAGGCGGATGCGGTGGCGGGCGCGCTCCAGGCGCTTGTTGGTGCGCACGATGCCGACGTAGTCCCACATGAAGCGGCGCAGCTCATCCCAGTTGTGGGAAATCACGATCTCCTCGTCGGCGTCGGTGACGCGGCTCTCGTCCCAGACGGGAAGGGCGGGCGCGCGGTGCGGCGGCGCCTTCAGGATATCCTCGGCCGCGGCCGCCGCGAAGACCACGCATTCCAGCAGGGAGTTGCTGGCCAGCCGGTTGGCGCCATGCAGTCCGGTGAAGGCTGTTTCCCCGACGCAGTACAGGCCGGGAATGTCCGTCCGGGCGGCAAGGTCCGTCACCACGCCCCCGCAGGTGAAATGCACCGCCGGCACGACCGGAATGGGCTCGCGCGTGATGTCGATGCCCAGGGACAGGCAGTGGGCATGGATGTTCGGGAAATGCTCGCGGACAAAATCCGCCGGCTTGTGGGAGATGTCCAGGAAGACGCAGTCCAGGCCGCGCTTCTTCATCTCGAAGTCGATGGCCCGGGCCACCACGTCGCGGGGGGCCAGTTCGGCGCGCGGGTCGTGCCCGGGCATGAAGCGGGTGCCGTCCGGCAGGCGCAGGATGCCGCCTTCGCCCCGCACCGCCTCGCTGATGAGGAAGGACTTGGCGTGCGGGTGGTAGAGGCAGGTCGGGTGGAACTGGATGAACTCCATGTTCGCCGCCCGGCAGCCGGCGCGCCAGGCCATGGCGATGCCGTCGCCCGTGGCCGTGTCCGGGTTGGTCGTGTAGAGATAGGCCTTGCCGGCGCCGCCCGTGGCCAGCACGGTATGGGGCGCGGCGAAGGTGACCACCCGATCCGCCCGCTTGTCCAGCACATAGGCGCCCAGACAGCCCGTATCCGGCAGGCCGAATTTGGCGCCGGTGATCAGATCGATCCCGATGTGGTCTTCGAAGACGGCGATGTTGGGATGCGCCAGCAGCCGCTGGGTCAGGGTGTCCTGCACGGCCGAGCCGGTGGCGTCGGCGACGTGGATGACGCGCCGATGGCTGTGGCCGCCCTCGCGCGTCAGGTGGTAGCCGCCTCCGGCCTGGTCGCGGGTGAAGGGCACCCCCAGGCCGATCAGCCAGTCGATGGCGGCCTTGCCGCGCTCGACCACGAAGCGGGTCGTGCGCGGGTCGCACAGGCCGGCGCCGGCGACCAGGGTGTCCTTGATGTGCGCCTCGACGGAGTCCTGATCGTCCAGGGCCGCCGCGATGCCGCCCTGGGCGCGGCTGCTGGCGCTGTCGTCCAGGCTGCGCTTGGTCACCAGGGCGACCCGCTTGCGGTCGGCGAGTTGCAGCGCCAGGGACTGGCCGGCCAGTCCGCTGCCGATGATGAGAACGTCAAAAGCCTGCACGGGAATGACCGGGGCGAGGGGAAAAATGCGCCGACTATACCATGGGCAAGCGGGCTTCCGGGCCGCATGGGAACGATAACCCTTACGCCGGCTGAACTATTTCCAGGCGGTGCTGTCATTGGCTGTGACGACTGCGCAGTGCGGCGTCCGACTGAGTGTATCGGTTATACTTGCGGCACCCGGCCCTGCCTATGCCGGGCCAATTCCAACCTCCAATAAGCCGCTCGAATGGGAGAACGCGAGGTAGACCACCAGTTGGTCCTGCGTGCGCAGCGTGGCGACCAGCAGGCCTTCGGCCTGCTCGTGTCGAAGTACCAGCGTAAGCTCGCGCGTTTGCTGTCGCGGCTGATCCGTGATCCAGCCGAGGTGGAGGACGTTGCCCAGGAAACGTTCATCAAGGCCTACCGGGCCTTGCCTACGTTCCGGGGCGACAGCGCCTTCTATACCTGGCTTTACCGAATCGGCATCAACACGGCGAAGAACTACCTGGTGTCGCAGGGAAGGCGGGCGCCGACGACGACGGATTTCGACTCGGAAGAGGCCGAGACCTTCGACGAAGGCGAGCAGTTGCGCGACATCAACACGCCGGAGCGGGTGCTCCAGTCGAAGCAGATCGGCGAGACGGTGAATGCGGCCATCGAGGCCCTGCCGGAGGAGTTGCGCACCGCGATCATGCTGCGCGAGATCGAAGGCCTGAGCTACGAGGAGATTGCGAAGATCATGGATTGTCCGATCGGCACCGTGCGATCCCGCATTTTTCGGGCACGCGAGGCGGTGGCCGAGAAGCTGCGGCCGTTGCTGGAAACGGCTCCTGACAAGAGGTGGTAGCTATGAAGTCGGAAATTTCCGCTCTCCTGGACGACGAACTCACGCCTGAGGCGGCGGAACGGACCCTGGAGGCGCTGAACCAGGACTGGGACTTGCGCGACGCCTGGGAGACCTATCACCTGATCGGCGACGCGCTGCGTCGCAGTCCCGATCTTTCGCCGGACTTTTCCGGGCGGGTCATGGCCCTTCTGGCGGAGGGGCCGACGGTCCTGGCGCCGGCGGCGCAGCGTACGCCGAAGGCAAGTCCCCTGCGCTTCCTGCTTCCCCTGGCCGCTTCGCTGATGGGCATGGGCGCCGTCGCCTGGGTGGCCATGTCGCTCCAAGGACCCCAGCCGGTCCCGGTGGCGGCGGCGCCGGCTTCGCCGCGGCCTGTGGCGGCCGCGGCGATGGCGCCGATGCCGCCGCCGGCGGCAGGCGCCGTGAAGGAGACGTTGAAAGAGTATCTGGTGGCTCATCAGGCCTACTCGGCGAGCGCCGGGATTCAGGGCGTCGCACCCTACGTGCGCAGCGTCGCGGAGATCCGGCAGGGCGGCAAGCAATGAGGCTGGCGTGGTTGCTGCTGGCGGCGGGCGGCCTGCTCGCCTCGCCGGCCCACGCCGACTCCCCTGGCGATGCGCTGGCGTGGCTGCAGAAAATGGCGGCGGCGGCGCAGAAGCTCAATTACACCGGCACCTTCATTTACCAGAGCGGTGGCAGCGCGGAAACCTCGCGCATCACGCACCTCGTGGACGCCTCGGGCGAGCATGAAAGGCTGGAGGTGCTCGACGGCAGTCCGCGCGAGGTGGTGCGCAGCAACGACGAGGTCCGGTGTTTCCTGCCCGAGGACAAGGTCGTGATCGTCGAGAAGCGCAGCCAGTACAAGGCCTTCCCGGCCCTGCTGCCGTCCTCGGCAGCGGCGCTGGGGGAGCACTACCAGATACGCAAGGGCGAGGTCGCGCGCATCGCCGGCTTCGACAGCCAGCAGATCCTGCTCGAGCCGAAGGACAACCTGCGCTACGGCCATGTCCTGTGGGCCGAGATCAACTCGGGCCTGCTGTTGAAGGCGCGCTTGGTGAATGAGAAGAACGAACCGATCGAGCAGTTCGCCTTCACCCAATTGCAGATCGGGGGCGTGATCGAGCGGGAATCGCTGCGCCCGAAGTTCGACGCCCGGAGCGCCGAGTGGAAGGTGCAGAATGCCCGCGCGGCGCAGTCCATGTCCCGGGGGGACTGGGTGTTCAAGGCCGAGTTGCCCGGTTTCCGCCGTAGCCTCGGCATGAGGCGCCAGGCGGCGCGGGCGGGCGTGGAAACGACCCATTTCCTGTTCTCGGACGGACTGGCGGCCATTTCCGTGTTCATCGAACCCCTGGCCGCCGGGCAGGACCGGACGGAGCCGGCGCTGTACTCGGCCGGGGCGATCAACGTCTACAAGCGCGTCGCCGGCAATCATCTGTTGACCGTGCTGGGCGAAGTCCCCATGGCCACACTGAAGCGCCTGGGCGACGGCATCGAACCGAAGAGGAAATGATCGAGCAGGAAGCGATCGTCGCCCGCGTCGAGGGCGACCAGGCCTATATCGAAGTGGGCGGACAGGGCTCCGGCTGCGGTCGTTGTCATGAGGCGGGCGGCTGCCAGAGCGGGCTCCTGACCCAGTTGTTCCGGCCCGGGCCGCGGCACTTCCGCATCGACAACCGCATCGGCGCGGAACCCGGCGAGCGCGTAGTGGTCCGAGTTGCGGAGGGGGCGACCCTGCGGGCCGCGCTGCTCGTTTATCTCATTCCGGTCCTGTTCCTGGTCGCGGGCGCTTTCGCCGGCACCGCCCTGGGCGGCGGGTCCGCAAGCGCCGACGGTGCCGCCCTGCTGGGCGCGCTGCTCGGCCTGGGGGCCGGCGCCCTGGTGAGTTTCGCGCTGCGCAAGGGCCGGCCGGGCAAGGCCATGCAGCCGCTTCTCGTGCGCAAGGGTTCAACCAACTGTACAGCCAAGGAAGCATGCCGATGACCAGGAGACTTTTTCTCGCCTTTGTCTTTTCGCTGTTCACCCTGAATGCGAGCGGCCAGGGCCGGGAGCTGCCGGACTTCACCGATCTCTTCGAGAAGCAGGGCCCGGCGGTGGTGAACATCAGCACGACCCAGACGGTGCGCGGCCACCGCTTCTTCCCGCAATTCCCGGACATCGATGAAGACGATCCGATGTTCGATTTCTTTCGCCGCTTCGTGCCGCGCCAGCCCGGGACGCCGCGCGAGTTCCAGAGCAAGTCGCTGGGCTCGGGCTTCGTCATCAGCGCCGACGGCTACATCCTGACCAACGCCCATGTGGTCGAGGCGGCCGAGGAGATCGTCGTCAAGTTCAACGACAAGCGCGAGTTCAAGGCCAAGGTGATCGGCTTCGACAAGCGCACCGACGTGGCACTGATCAAGATCGAGGCGGGCGGCCTGCCGGCCGTGAAGATGGGCGACCCGAACCGGCTCCGGGTGGGGGAGTGGGTCGTCGCCATCGGCTCGCCCTTCGGCTTCGAAAGTTCGGTCACGGCCGGCATCGTCAGCGCGAAGGGGCGCTCCCTGCCCCAGGAGAACTTCGTCCCCTTCATCCAGACCGACGTGGCGATCAACCCGGGCAACTCCGGCGGGCCCCTGTTCAACATGAAGGGCGAGGTGGTCGGCATCAACTCCCAGATCTACAGCCGCACCGGCGGTTTCATGGGCTTGTCCTTCGCCATCCCGATCGACGTGGCCATGGACGTGCAGAACCAGTTGCGCAACAGCGGCCGCGTCAGCCGTGGACGCATCGGCGTAGTCATCCAGGAAGTCACCAGGGAGCTGGCCGATTCCTTCGGCCTGTCCAAGCCCGCGGGGGCGCTGGTCAATGCGGTCGAGAAGGGCAGCCCGGCGGAAAAGGCCGGGGTGGAGGCCGGCGACATCATCCTCAAGTTCGACAGCAAGACCGTGAACGCCTCGAGCGATCTGCCGCGCATCGTCGGTGGCACCAAGCCCGGGTCCAAGGTCCCGCTGCAGGTGTGGCGCAAGGGCGTGACGAAGGATCTGGCCGTCACCGTGGGCGAGATTCCCGAGGAGAAGGTCGCCCAGCGCGGTCCCAAGCGGGCCAAGCCGGCCGAAATGGCGGCCAACCGGCTGGGGCTGGTGCTGAGCGAGCTTTCGGTGGAGCAGAAGAAGGAACTGAAGGTTCCCGGCGGCGTCCTGGTCGAGGACGTGCAGGGCAACGGCGCGCGCAGCGACCTGCGCCCCGGCGACGTGATCCTGGCGCTGGTGCACAAGGGATCGAGCACCGACGTGAAGAGCGTCGAGCAGTTCAACAAGATGCTCGCCCAATTCGACAAGACGGCGAGCCTCACCCTGCTGGTGCGTCGCGGCGAGCAGCAGACCTATATCACGCTCAAGGGGGTGGGGTGACGGGCGACCCGGAGACGGCCCCGCTGCTGACTGTCTATAGCCGCGCCTGGTGCCACCTCTGCGAGGACCTGCTGGCGGCCCTGGCGCCGCTGCGCGAGGAGTTCGGCTTCGAGCTGCAGGTGGTCGATGTGGATGCACATCCCGAACTGGAGGAGCGCTACGGCGAACTGGTGCCGGTGCTGGTGGCCGGCGAGGCGGAGCTCTGCCACTATTTCCTGGACGCCGCGGCGGTCCGTGCTTATTTGTTGAGTTTCCGGTAAAATTCTCTTTTTTTCGAACGCCGGGAAAAGGGTGCCACAGGCACCCTTTTGCATGATGGAGCACATCCGCAACTTCTCGATCATCGCCCACATCGATCACGGCAAATCCACCCTTGCGGACCGCATCATCCAGCTTTGCGGCGGGCTTTCGGACCGGGAGATGGAGGAGCAGGTGCTCGATTCGATGGACCTGGAGCGCGAGCGCGGCATCACCATCAAGGCGCAAACTGCCGCCCTGCAGTACAAGGCCCGCAACGGCAAGGTCTATAACCTCAACCTCATCGACACGCCGGGGCACGTGGACTTCTCCTACGAGGTGTCGCGCTCCCTGGCCGCCTGCGAGGGGGCGCTCCTGGTGGTGGACGCTTCCCAGGGCGTCGAAGCGCAGACCGTGGCCAACTGCTACACGGCGATCGAGCAGGGTGTGGAGGTGGTGCCCGTGCTCAACAAGATCGATCTGCCGGCGGCCGACCCGGAACGGGCCCGGCAGGAGGTCGAGGACGTGATCGGCATCGACGCCACGGATGCGGTGCTCGCCAGCGCCAAGACCGGCCTCGGGGTGGAGGACATCCTGGAGGCGATCATTGCCCGCATACCGGCCCCCCAGGGCGATCCGGCGGCGCCGCTCAAGGCCCTCATCATCGATTCCTGGTTCGACAACTACGTCGGCGTGGTGATGCTGGTGCGCGTCGTCCAGGGCGCCCTGCGGCCCAAGGACCGGATCCGGCTCATGTCCACCAATGCCCAGTACCTGTGCGAGCAGGTCGGCGTGTTTACGCCCAAGTCGCAGTCGCGCCCCGCGCTCTCGGCCGGCGAGGTGGGCTTCATCATCGCCGGCATCAAGGAGCTGAAGGCCGCCAAGGTGGGCGACACCGTGACCCTGGCCGAGCGCCCGGCCGCCGCACCGCTGCCCGGTTTCAAGGAGATCAAGCCCCAGGTCTTCGCCGGACTCTACCCGGTGGAGGCCAACCAGTACGACGCCCTGCGCGAGGCCCTGGAGAAGCTCAAGCTGAACGACGCTTCCCTGAAATACGAGCCGGAGGTGTCCCAGGCCCTGGGTTTCGGCTTCCGCTGCGGTTTCCTCGGCCTGCTGCACATGGAGATCGTGCAGGAGCGGCTGGAGCGGGAGTATGACATGGACCTCATCACCACCGCCCCGACGGTGGTGTACGAGGTGGCCATGCGCGACGCCACGGTGGTGACCGTGGAGAACCCGTCCAAGCTGCCCGACCTGTCCAAGGTGGAGGAGATCCGCGAGCCGATCATCACCACTACCATCTTTCTGCCCCAGGAGTATCTCGGCGCGGTCATCACCCTGTGCGAGCAGAAGCGCGGCACCCAGGTGAACATGCAGTACCACGGCCGCCAGGTGATGCTCACCTACGAGATGCCCATGGCCGAGGTGGTGATGGACTTCTTCGACAAGCTGAAGTCCGTCTCCCGCGGCTACGCCTCCCTGGACTACGAGTTCAAGGAGTACCGGCCGGCCGACGTGGTCAAGCTGGACATTCTCATCAACGGCGACCGGGTGGATGCCCTGTCGGTGATCCTGCACCGGGCCAACGCCCCTTATCGGGGCCGCGAGCTGGCGGCCAAGATGCGTGAGCTAATTCCCCGCCAGATGTACGACGTGGCGGTGCAGGCGGCCATCGGCTCGAACATCATCGCCCGCGAGAACATCAAGGCGATGCGCAAGAACGTGCTGGCCAAGTGCTACGGCGGGGACATCACGCGCAAGCGCAAGCTGCTGGAAAAGCAGAAGGCCGGCAAAAAGCGCATGAAGCAGGTGGGCAACGTGGAAATTCCGCAGGAGGCCTTCCTCGCCGTGCTGCGCGTCGACTCCAAATAGGGGACAAAACTTGAACTTCGCCCTGATCCTTTTCCTGCTGACCATTGCCACGGGCGCCGTCTGGCTGTTCGACCTCCTGGTGATGAAGAAGCGCCGAGCCGTAGATGCCAGGGAGCCCTGGTGGGTGGAATACGGCGCCAGCTTCTTCCCCGTCATCCTCGTCGTCTTCCTGTTGCGCTCCTTCCTCGTCGAGCCCTTCAAGATCCCCTCCGGCTCGATGATCCCGACGCTGCTGGTGGGCGACTTCATCCTGGTGAACAAGTACACCTACGGCATCCGGCTGCCGGTCCTCAACAAGAAGATTCTCGATATGGGCGAGCCGCAGCGCGGCGACGTCATGGTCTTCCGCTACCCGGAGGATCCGTCCCTCGACTACATCAAGCGGGTGGTCGGGCTGCCGGGCGACAAGGTGGCCTACCAGAACAAGCGCCTGTTCATCAACGGCGCGGAGATCCAGGCCGCCAAGGCGGCGGACTACCTGCACCCGGACCGGCTCTACTATTCGGCGCGCTACGTGGAAAAGCTGGGCGGGGCCGAACACGCCATCATCGTGGACAATGACGCGCCGGCCTTCGTCAGCCAGGCCATGCCGTTCCCGCACCGGGACAATTGCATCTACAATAGCGCCGGCGTTGTCTGCGAAGTGCCGCCGGGACATTACTTCGTCATGGGCGACAACCGGGACGCCAGCAGCGACAGCCGGGTCTGGGGCTTCGTGCCCGAGCAGAACATCGTCGGCAAGGCCTTCCTGATCTGGTTCAACTTCGGCGACCTGCGGCGGATCGGCGGCTTCAAATAAGGGGAGCGCGATGAGAAAGCAGAAGGGCATGACGCTGATCGGCCTGATCTTCACCGGCGCGGTCGTGATCGGCTTGGCCATCCTCGGCATGAAAGTGGCGCCGTCGGTCATCGAGTATTTCACCATCCTGAAGAACATCAAGGCCATCGCCGCGAGCGGCGAGACACGCGGCTCCGTCGCCGAAGTGCGCAAGGCCTATGAGCGGCGGGCGGCCGTCGACGACACCCCGAGTGTGGTGCCGGCGGACCTGGAAGTGACCAAGGAGGGCAACGAGGTGGTCATTTCCTTCGCCTATGCCAAGAAGATCCCGATCGCCGGAAACGTCAGCATCTGCATCGATTTTGCCGGCAGCAGCTCGCCCGGCGGGCGCTCCCGCGCCGATTGAAGTCCCCCATGAATCCGCCGGCGATCGAGCGTGCGCTCGGCTACACTTTCGAAAGCCGCGAGCGCCTGCAGCAGGCCCTGACCCATCGCAGCTACGGCGCGCCGCACAACGAGCGGCTGGAGTTCCTCGGCGACAGCGTGCTCAACTGCGTCATCGCCCAAACCCTGTTCGAGCGCTTTGGCGGCGTGCGGGAAGGCGACCTGTCCCGGCTGCGCGCCAATCTCGTCCGGCAGGAAACCCTGGCCGAACTCGCCCAGGGCCTGCACCTCGGCGACCACCTGCGGTTGGGCGAAGGCGAGCTGAAGAGCGGCGGCTTTCGCCGCCCGTCCATTCTGGCCGACGCCCTCGAGGCGGTGTTCGGCGCGGTCTTCCTCGACGGCGGCTTCGAACAGGCGCGGGAAGTCGTGCTGCGCCTGTACGAGCCGCAGTGGGCGAACCTGGATCCCCGCTCGGGCAAGGATCCCAAGACCGCCCTGCAGGAGCTCTTGCAGGGGCGCCGGCTGGCCCTGCCGCTATACCGATTGCTCGCCACCCGCGGCGAGGCCCACGCCCAGGAATTCGAAGTCGAGTGCCGCATCGCCGAGCTGGGCATCCACACCACCGGCTGCGGGGCGAGCCGCCGCGCGGCGGAGCAGGAGGCGGCCCGCCGCGCCCTCGAAGCACTGGGGGAAAAATGAGCGGCGCCGAAGGCTTTCGCTGCGGTACGCTCGCCATCATCGGCCGGCCGAACGTGGGCAAGTCCACGCTGCTAAACCGGCTGGTCGGGCAGAAGATCAGCATCGTCTCGCGCAAGGCCCAGACCACCCGCCACCGCATCAACGGCGTGCT
>CAYZLI010000037.1:12433-15096 GCA_964479195.1 uncultured Rhodocyclaceae bacterium | reverse complement strand
TCAGCATCGTCTCGCGCAAGGCCCAGACCACCCGCCACCGCATCAACGGCGTGCTGACGACGGCGACGCACCAGTTCGTCTTCGTCGATACGCCCGGGTTCCAGACGAAGCACAAGAACGCGCTGAACCGGCTCATGAACCGCAGCGTGACCCGGGCGCTGGCCGAAGTGGATGTGGTGCTCCTGGTCGTCGAGGCAGGGCGTTTCACGGAGGCGGACCGGCGCATCCTGCCTCTTCTGCCGAAGGGCAAGCCGGTCGTCCTGGTCATCAACAAGATCGATCGGCTGGCCGACAAGCGTGCCTTGTTGCCTTTCATCGCCGAGGCGCCCCAGGCCTTCCCCTTCGTCGAGATCGTCCCGGTGAGCGCGGAACGGGGGCCGGGGGCCGGGGAGCTGCTCGCGGCCGCGGGCCGCTACCTGCCCGTCGGCGAGCCCCTGTTCGGCGAGGACGAGCTGACCGACCGCAGCGAGCGGTTCCTGGCGGCGGAATTCCTGCGCGAGAAGCTGTTCCGCCGCCTGGGCGAAGAGCTGCCCTACGGCATGGCCGTGGAGATCGAGCGCTTCGAGCAGGAAGGCGCCCTGCGGCGGATCCATGCGGCGATCGTCGTGGACAAGGACGGCCACAAGGCCATCGTCATCGGCAAGGGGGGCGAACAGCTCAAGGCCATCGCCAGCGAGGCGCGCAAGGACATGGAGGCGCTCTTCGGCGGCAAGGTCTTCCTCGAGGTCTGGGTCAAGGTGAAGGGGGGCTGGGCCGACGACGAGCGGGCGCTGAAGAGCCTCGGCTACGAGTAGCCCATGGCCAACGGTGGGAAGAACCGCGTCGATGGGCAGGCAGCCTTCGTCCTGCACAGCTACCCGTTTCGCGAAACCAGCCTGATCGCCGAGGTGTTCAGCCGCGAGCACGGCCGCCTTGCCCTGGTGGCGCGGGGCGCGCGCCGGCCGCGTTCCGCCGTGCGCGGGCTGCTCATGGCCTTCCAGCCCCTGGAACTGGCCTGGTTCGGCCAGGGCGAGATGCGCACCCTGGCCAAGGCGGAGTGGGTGGGTGGCCAGCCGCTGCTCCAGGCCCAGGCCCTGCTGCTGGGCTACTACATGAACGAGCTGCTGCTCAAGCTCCTGCCGCGGGAGGATTCCCATCCGGCCCTGTTCGACGCCTACGCCGAGGCCGTGCGGGCGCTGGCCTTCGCGGAAACGGCTGGAGACAAGCGGCCGCCGCATTCCCTCACCCCTAGCCCCTCTCCCGGAGGGAGAGGGGAACTTCGTGCGTCGCTCCGCGACGTTCATGGGACGGAGGCGTCCCTGCGCCGCTTCGAGAAAACCCTGCTCAAGGAACTGGGCTATGGCCCCACCCTCGACCGGGAGCCGGACGGCAAACCGGTTGCTGCCGACAAGCGCTATATTTACGTCCCGGAGCGCGGACCCGTGGAACTCGCCGAGGAGGTCGGGGATGTCCCGGCGTTTTCCGGCCGGGCGCTGCTGGCCATGGCCCGGGACGACTTCAGCGACGACGAAACCCTGGCGCAGGGCAAGCAGTTGATGCGCCTGCTGATCCATCACCACCTCGGCGGACAGGCCCTGAACTCGCGCCGGGTTTTCATGGAGTTGCAGGAACTGTGATTGAACTTGGCGTGAACATCGACCATGTCGCCACGCTGCGCCAGCAGCGCGGTACCGCTTACCCGGACCCCGTGCGCGCGGCCCTGCTCGCCGAGCAAAGCGGCGCGGACCTGATCACCCTGCACCTGCGCGAAGACCGGCGCCACATCCAGGACCGGGACGTGGAGGCGCTGCGCGGCCAGCTCAGGACGCGCATGAACCTGGAGGCGGCGGTCACGGACGAGATGATCGCCTTCGCCCTGGGCATCCGGCCCCAGGACGTGTGCCTGGTGCCGGAGCGCCGCCAGGAGCTGACCACCGAGGGCGGGCTCGACGTGGTGCAGGGCTTCGAGCGGGTGCGGGCCGCCTGCGCCGAATTGGCCGCCGCGGGCATCCGGGTCTCCCTCTTCATCGATGCCGACCGCGCCCAGATCGACGCGGCCCGGGCCTGCGCCGCGCCGGCCATCGAGATCCACACGGGCCGCTACGCCGAGGCCGAGGATGCCGACGGGGTGCGGGCCGAACTGGAGCGCATCGCCACGGCCGCCCGCTACGCCCACGGGCTGGGCTTCAAGGTGAATGCCGGCCACGGCCTGCATTACGGCAACGTCAAGCCCGTGGCGGCCATTCGCGAAATCGCCGAGCTCAATATCGGCCATGCCATCGTCGCCGAGGCCCTCTTCCTGGGCTGGGAGGAGGCGGTGCGGCGCATGAAGCGGTTGATGCGGGAAGGGCGCCAGGCTTGATCTCCGGGATCGGCACCGATATCGTCGCCGTCGAGCGCATGGAGGGCCTGCTGGCGCGCCACGGGGAGCGCGCGGCGGAAAAGCTCCTGGCCCACTGCGAGCTGGTCGACTACCGCGCCGCGGCCCGGCCCGCCGCCTTCCTCGCCAAGCGTTTCGCCGCCAAGGAGGCGCTGGGCAAGGCCCTCGGCCTGGGGCTGCGCGACCCGGCAACCCTGCACAACATCTCGGTCGGCCATGATGCGCTGGGCCGGCCCTCGTTCGAGTACGCGCCGCCCCTGGCGGCCTGGCTGGCGCAGCGCCGGCTGCGCGCCCATCTCAGCCT
>CAYZLI010000037.1:1563-12333 GCA_964479195.1 uncultured Rhodocyclaceae bacterium | reverse complement strand
GCCGTCGGCTACGTGCTCGCGGCCGAGCTGCGCGCCAGCGGCGTGGACCTCAGCTTCACGCCGGTGCTCGATCTGGACTGGGGCGCGAGCGAGATCATCGGCAACCGCGCCTTCCATGGCGAGCCGGCGGCGGTGGCCGAGCTGGCCGGGGCGCTCATCGCCGGCCTGCGCCGGGCCGGCATGGCCAACGTGGGCAAGCATTTTCCCGGGCACGGCTTCGTCGCCGCCGATTCCCACGTGGCGGTGCCGGTGGATTCGCGTCCGGTGGCGGAGCTCTATCGGGACCTGGCCCCCTACCGCGCACACCGCCGGATGGGCCTGGCCGGCGTCATGCCGGCCCACGTCATTTACGAGAACCTGGATCCGAACCCCGCCGGCTTTTCTTCGTACTGGCTGCGCTACGTGCTGCGCGGCGAGCTCGGCTTCGAGGGCGTGATCTTCAGCGACGACCTGTCCATGGAAGGGGCGAGTGTGGCCGGCGGCATCGTCGAGCGGGCCGAGGCGGCGGCGAGCGCAGGCTGCGACATGGTCCTCGTATGCAACAATCCGGCCTTGGCCCGGAAACTGCTGTCGGAATGGAAGCCGGCGTTCGATGCGGTGAGCTCCCGGCGCCTGGAAGCGTTGGTGCCGACGGTCGATTTCCCGGGGCCCGAGGCGCTGCGCGCGCAAGCCGCATACCAGGCGGCGCTGGACGCGCTCCAGGCGGTGGCGGAGTAGGGATGCGCACCCTGGACGTCCCCCTGCTCGAATGCCGTGCCTGCCCGCGGCTGGCGGCCTTTCTCGACCGGTGCCGGCGCGAGCGGCCAGGCTACCACGCGCGCCCCGTGGCACCCTTCGGCGATCCCGGGGCACGCCTGCTGATCGTCGGCCTGGCGCCCGGCCTGCACGGGGCGAACCGCACCGGACGGCCCTTTACGGGCGATCATGCCGGCATCCTGCTCTACGCGACCCTGCATCGCTTCGGCTTTGCCAGCCGGCCCCAGTCGATGTCGGCCGACGACGGCCTGGAACTCGCGGACTGCCGCATCACCAATGCGGTGAAATGCGTGCCGCCGGAGAACAAGCCGGAGACCGGCGAGATCGCCGCCTGCAACCCTTATCTCGCCCGCGAACTGGCGGAGTCGCCGCAGGCGCGCGTCTTCCTCGCCCTCGGCCTGGTCGCCCACAACGCGGTGCTGGCGGCCCTCGGCCTGAAGCGCAGCACCTGCAAGTTCGCCCACGGCGCGCGCCATCCGCTGCCGGACGGGCGCATCCTGTACGACAGCTACCATTGCAGCCGCTACAACACGCAGACGGGGCGGCTGACCGGCGAGGCCTTCGCCCGCGTCTTCGAAGCGATCAAGGCCGATCTCGAGGCCTGAGCGGCCATGCTCGATGCCAAGGCCCTGATCCGCTCGCTGCCCGAGGAGCCGGGCGTCTACCGCATGCTCAACGCCTCGGGCCAGGTGCTCTACGTGGGCAAGGCGAAGAGCCTGAAGAAGCGCGTCTCGTCGTACTTCCAGAAGACCAATCTCAGCCCGCGCATCCAGCTCATGGTGGGGCAGGTGGAGAGCGTGGAGGTGACCGCCACCCGTTCGGAGGCCGAGGCGCTGATCCTCGAGAACAACCTCATCAAGAGCCTCGCGCCCAAGTACAACATCCTCTTCCGCGACGACAAGTCCTATCCCTACATCGAGCTCTCCGCCGAGGCGGCGCCGCGCATCGCCTTCCATCGCGGCGCCTTCGCCAAGGGGGCGCGTTACTTCGGGCCTTTCCCCAATGCCCAGGCGGTGCGCGAGAGCATCCAGTTGCTGCAGCGGGTGTTCCTGCTGCGCACCTGCGAGCACTCGGTCTTCCAGAACCGCTCGCGCCCCTGCCTGCTGCATCAGATCCACCGCTGCAGCGCGCCCTGCGTCGGCCTGATCGCACCCGCCGACTATGCCGCCGACGTGCGCCTGGCGGAGCTCTTTCTCAAGGGCCGCCACGGCGAGGTGATCGAGCGGCTGACCCAGGCCATGCAGGCGGCGGCGGACCAGTTGCACTTCGAGAAGGCGGCGGCGCTGCGCGACCAGATCCGTTCCCTGCAGACGGTCCTGCACCGGCAGTTCGTGGAAAGCGCCAAGGAAGCGGACGTGGACATCGTCGCTGCCGTGGCCGAGCGCGGCATGCTCGTCGTCAATCACGCCATGGTGCGCGGCGGCCGGCATCTGGGCGACCGGGCGCACTTTCCGCAGAATGCCCAGGAGTGTCCGGCCGCGGACGGCCTCGTCGCCTTCCTGGAGCAGCACTATGCCGACCACCCGGCGCCGCCGCGCATCCTGCTCAACCTGGAGGCGACGGCGGAGGTTCAGGCGGAGCTGGAGTCCGTCGCCGGCCATGCGCTCGTCCTGGCCCTGCCCCGCAACGAGATGGAGCGGGCCTGGGTAGCCATTGCCGAGAAGAACGCCCGGCTCGCCCTGGAGGCGCGCCTGCACAGCGCCGCCAGTGCCGGCAACCGGCTGGAGCAACTGGGCCAGGTGCTGCGCCTCGCCGAGTCGCCGCGGCGCATCGAGTGCTTCGACATCAGCCACACCCTGGGCGAGGCCACCGTCGCCTCCTGCGTGGTCTTTGCCGACGGTGCCATGAAGAAAGGCGAATACCGCCGCTACAACATCGCCGGCATCACGCCGGGCGACGATTACGCCGCCATGCGCCAGGCGCTCACGCGCCGCTACGAGAAGGTGGCGGCGGGGGAGGGCATCTCGCCCGATCTCATCCTCATCGACGGCGGCAAGGGACAGGTCGGCGCGGCGCGCGCCGTGCTCGCCGAACTGGGCCTCGGGCACCTGCCCGCCGTCGGCGTGGCGAAAGGGGAGGGGCGCAAGCCCGGCCTGGAGGCGCTGCTGCTGCCGGACAGCGAGGAGCCGCTGCGCTTAGCCGCAGATCACGGGGCCCTGCACCTGATCCAGCAGATCCGCGACGAAGCGCACCGCTTCGCCATCGCCGGGCACCGGGCGCGGCGTGCCAAGGCGCGCGGCCAGTCGCGCCTGGAGGACGTGCCCGGTGTGGGCCCGGCCAGGCGCAAACGGCTGCTGGCGCAGTTCGGCGGCCTTCAGGGCGTGGTGGCCGCCACCGTCGAGGATCTGTGCCGGGTCGAAGGAATCAGCCGCAAGCTGGCCGAAGAGATTTACAATCGGCTTCACTGATCCCGCGCCCATCATGCCGCTGACCATTCCGAACCTGCTGACCTGGGGCCGCATCATCCTCATCCCCTTGTTCGTCGGCGTCTTCTACGCCCCGCACCACTGGCTGACGCCGCCGGAGCAGAACCTGCTGGCGACCGTGATCTTCGTGGCCGCCGCCGTCACCGACTGGCTGGACGGCTATCTCGCGCGCAGCCTGCAGCAGACCTCGGCCTTCGGCGCCTTCCTCGATCCGGTGGCGGACAAGCTGATGGTGGCCGCCGCGCTCATCGTCCTGGTGCAACTGGACCGCACCGACGCCATCATCGCCTTCATCATCATCGGGCGCGAGATCGCCATCTCGGCCCTGCGCGAGTGGATGGCCAAGATCGGTGCGGCGAAAAGCGTCGCCGTCTCCATCCTGGGCAAGATCAAGACCGCCTGCCAGATGGTGGCCATTCCCATGCTCCTGTACCACGATCCGCTGCCGCCGTTCTCGCCGCAATTCGCCGGCACCTGGCTCATCTATCTCGCCGCGCTGCTGACCCTCTGGTCCATGGTCTACTACCTGAAGATGGCCTGGCCGCACATCGCCGAGCGCGTTGAGCGAGCTTGACAGTCCAGGCTGCGCCGCTATAATGCTGGCCTGTTCCGCGGGAATAGCTCAGTTGGTAGAGCGCAACCTTGCCAAGGTTGAGGTCGCGAGTTCGAGACTCGTTTCCCGCTCCAGAATCTCCGGGGGAAGGCAGCCGCTCTTCCCCCTTTTTGTTCAAGCGGCGGGGTAGCAAAGTGGTTATGCAGCGGCCTGCAAAGCCGTCTACGCCGGTTCGATTCCGACCCCCGCCTCCATCCATTTTTGCAGTTGTCTGGCACCGCAGCGCCGCTTCACGGCCCCGCTCGTCGGTGTTTGAGGACGGTGGACATCTTGGGCGACTGGATCCAGTACGCGAGCTTCCTCGTTGCGCTAATCGCGGTGCTGGATCCGTTCATAGCCGTTCCGATATTTGTCGGCATATGCGCCGGTCGCAGCGATGTTGAACGCAACCGGTTGGCACGGGTCGTCAGTCTGACCGTATTCGCGGTGTTGCTGGGTGCGGCGGTTGCCGGAGAGGCGGTGCTGCGCGTGCTCGGTACGAGCCTGGCGTCGTTTCGGATCGGCGGTGGCCTTGTCCTGCTGCTGATGGCGCTTGCAATGCTTCAGGCCCGGCCCGGAAACGTGCGCCAGACCGCGGAAGAGGCGAGCGAGGCGAGCGGCGTGGTGCCGCTCGCCGTTCCCCTTCTCGCGGGACCGGGCGCAATCAGCACGGTGATGATCGCGGCCAGCGGTGGAAGATGGCAGCACGAAGCGGGAATCATCCTTGTGATCGGGGCCGTCTGCCTGATCCTGTGGCTGATGCTCCGCCTGGCGATTCCGCTCAGTCGCGTGATGGGCACGACCGGGCTCAACGTCGCCGACAGGCTGCTCGGCCTGCTGCTCGCGGCCATTGCCGTGGAGTCCATGGCCACCGGACTCAAGGAACTGTTTCCCGCCCTTGCGGGCGCCTAGAAGCCTGGGACTGCTGGGGGTCGCCAGCGGACGCTCGGCTGTCCCGGTCCGCGTAGCACGCGCACCATGCGCAGTGCCGGTTCACGGCCGCGGTAATAGCCCGGCACGACGTGGGTTTCGGCGAAACCCACGGCGCGGTAGAAGGCACGTGCAGGATCGTTGCCGGCGCGCAACTCGAGATGGACCGAGGCGATGCCGGCTGTCCTGGCCGATTCGAGGAGCCACTCGATCATGCGCCGGCCCGCGCCGTGCCGCTGGTGCGCCGGACTGATCGCGAGCAGCACGAGATGTGCCCGCTCATCGCCGAACTCCATGATCGCGAAACCCACCAATCGCTCGCGCTCGCAGGCGACCAGCGCCACCGTGTCGGGGTTCTCGATCAAGCGGCAGATGCGCTGGCGCTGGTATTGCCAGCCCAGGCCCGTCTCGACGAGGTCGCGCGCCATGAGCGCGAGCGTTTCGGCATCGCACGGCCGGGCGAGTCGAAGGGTGATGGCCATGGCAGTCACAAGGATTATTCTGCCACAGGCCGGCGCCCATCACCCCGATGGCCGATGCCGGTTCCAGCCATCGATGCCTTCGCTGCCAAATCGCCTGTTTGGGTCAATAATGTCCCTGTGTCGGACATCCGCCATGGTGACCGCGACCTTCCGCTTCTATGAGGAGCTGAACGACTTCCTGGCGCCCGCGCGGCGCCGGCGCGAGTTCGCCGTGGCCTGCGCGAGGGCGGCGACTGCCAAACACATGATCGAGGCGCTCGGCGTGCCCCATACCGAGGTCGAGCTGGTCCTGGTCAACGGCGAGTCGGTGGGCTTCGAGCGCCTGCTGCGGGAAGGCGATCGCGTGGCCGTCTATCCCAAGTTCGAGGCGCTCGACGTGACGCCCTTGTTGCGCGTGCGCAGCCAGCCCCTGCGCACGACGCGCTTCGTTGCCGACGTGCATCTGGGCGGGCTCGCCCACCTGCTGCGCATGGCCGGCTTCGACACGCTTTATGCCGCGGATCTGCCCGATCCGGAAATCGAAGCCGTCGCCGTGCGCGAGGGCCGGATCGTGCTTACGCGTGATCGTGAATTGCTCAAGCGCCGCGGGATCACCCACGGCTGCTATGTGCGCGCCCTGAAATCGGAACAGCAACTCCGGGAAATATTCGAGCGGCTCGACCTTGCGCGCAGCTTCCGGCCGTTCACGCTGTGCGTGCACTGCAATGCGCCGCTGCGCGCCGTCGACAAGACGGAGGTGGCGGAACGCCTGCCGCCGGTCGTGCGCAGCCGCTACGAGCGGTTCAGCACCTGCGACCTCTGCCGGCGGGTGTTCTGGGAAGGCTTGCACTGGCGGCGCATGCACGAGCTGCTGGCCGAGTTCATGGGGCCGGCGTGAGCGCATGAACGACGTTCAGGAATCTGCGCCTCGCGGACCGCTCTCGGTGACGACCGCCATGATCCGGCTCGATCAGGTTGCGAAGCGCTTCGGCGGCCAGACGGCGCTGGAGCCTCTCACGCTGCAGTTTCGCGGCGGGGCGACGACGGTGCTGATCGGGCCGAGCGGCTGCGGCAAGTCGACGGTGCTGCGCATCCTCACGGGGCTCGTCGGGCCTGATGCGGGGCGGATCTTCGTGGCGGACGCCGAGCTGACGCGGGAGAGCGCGAACCGGCTGCGCCACCGCATCGGCTACGTCATCCAGGACGGCGGGCTGTTCCCCCACCTCACCGGCGAGCAGAACGTTACGCTGCTCGCACGCTTCCTGAAGTGCTCCGCCTCCGGGATCGAGCGGCGCCTCGCCGAGCTTGTCGAGCTGGTGCAACTGGACCGCCCGCTCCTCAAGCGCTACCCCGTGGAGCTTTCCGGCGGTCAGCGCCAGCGGGTGGGACTGATGCGGGCGCTGATGCTGGATCCCGCCATCCTCCTCCTCGATGAACCCCTGGGCGCGCTGGATCCCATCACCCGCAGCGAATTGCAGACCCAGTTGAAGTCGATTTTCGCCCGGCTGGGCAAGACCGTCGTGCTCGTCACCCACGACATGGGGGAGGCCGCTTACCTGGCCGACGAGATCGTCCTCATGCGCGCCGGACGCATCGTGCAGCGCGGCGTCCTCGCCGACCTGCTGGAGCGTCCGGCCGAGCCCTACGTGACCGAGTTCATCCGGGCCCAGCGCGCTCCGTGGCTGGCCGCGCCATGAGCCGGCTTCTCGGCGCGCTGCTGGCCTGCGCAGCCCTCGCCCTCGCCCTGCCGGCGGCGGGCGCCGAGACCCTGACCGTAGGCTCGAAGCGCTTCACCGAGTCCTACGTGCTGGGCGAGATCCTGCGCCAGGTGGCCGAGGCGGCCGGCGAGGCGCAGGTGCAATACAAGCCGGGGCTCGGCAACACGGGGATCGTCTTCGCGGCGCTGGCCGGCGGCGGCATCGATCTCTATCCCGAATACACCGGCACCATCGAGCGGGAGATCCTCCGGAACGGGGCCGCCGCGGACCTGGCGGAGCTGAATCGCCGCCTCGCACCCCTCGGCCTGGGCGTGGCGGTCCCGCTCGGCTTCGACAACACCTACGGCCTGGCGATGGGCGAGGAGCAGGCGCGGCGATTGGGCGTGCGCACCCTGTCCGACCTGGCGCGGCACCCGCAGTTGCGGCTCGGCCTCTCGCAGGAGTTCCTCGGGCGCACCGACGGCTGGGCGGGGCTGAAAAGGACCTATGCGCTGCCCTTCGCCACGCCGCGCGGACTCGACCATGGCCTGAGCTATGAAGCGATCGGCGCGGCGCAGGTGGATGTGATCGACGTCTACACCACCGACGCCAAGATCGCCAAATACGGGCTGCGCGTGCTGGCGGACGACCGCAACTATTTCCCGGCCTATGAGGCGGTGCTGCTCTACCGGCTCGACCTGCCGGCGCGGCTGCCGCGGACCTGGGCGGCCCTCGGCCGGCTGGAGGGCCGCCTCCCG
Source organism: uncultured Rhodocyclaceae bacterium (assembly GCA_964479195.1). GTDB lineage: Bacteria > Pseudomonadota > Gammaproteobacteria > Burkholderiales > Rhodocyclaceae > Desulfobacillus. The sequence goes on along the minus strand of CAYZLI010000037.1, from coordinate 4,713 downwards.
GCAAGCCGCATGGTGGCCCTGAATGCCCAGGCCGAGCTGGAGGGGAAGAGCTTCGCCCGGGTGGCGGCGGACTTCCTCGCCCAGGCCGGGGCGGCGGGCGCGCCGGCGCCACGCAGCTTTGCCGCGGTGCTGTTCGGCCCCGACTTCGGGCGCCTGACGCGGGAGCACCTGCTGCTGGTCTTCGCTTCGCTGGCCGGCGCCATCGCCGTCGGCCTGCCCCTGGGCATCTGGGCCGCGCGCACGCCCGCGGCGCGCCAGCCGGTGCTGGCCGCGGTGGGGGTGATCCAGACCATACCCGCCCTCGCGTTGCTCGCCTTCCTGATCCCCGCCCTGCAGCGCATCGGCACGGTGCCGGCCCTGGTGGCGCTCTTCCTGTATGCGCTGCTGCCCATCGTGCGCAACACGTACACCGGGCTCACCGACATCCCGGCGCCGCTGCGCGAGTCCGCCCAGGCGCTGGGCCTGCCTTTCGCCGCCCGGCTGCGGCTCATCGAGCTGCCGCTGGCCTCCCGGGCCATCCTCGCCGGGATCAAGACCTCTGCCGTGATCAATGTCGGCACGGCCACGATCGCCGCCTTCATCGGCGCCGGCGGCTACGGCGAGCGGATCGCCACGGGCCTGGCCCTGAACGACCACGCCATGCTGCTTGCCGGCGCGGTCCCGGCGGCGGTGCTGGCTCTCGCCGTCCAGGGCCTGTTCGAACTGGCCGACCGCTGGCTGGTGCCGGCGGGGCTGCGGCTGCGCCGTTCCGCCGACGGATAGTCACGGGATTCATCCGGCGCATTACGCCGCAAGCGGCTAACGCACCCTACGTGTGATCGGCCGTAACCGTAAATCGAGCGTAGGGCGCAATAAGCGAAGCGCATTGCGCCGAATGGGCGATTCGGCGCAATACGCCGCGAGCGGCTATTGCGCCCTACGGCGTGGCTACCGGCGAATGGTCAGCGTAGGGCGCAATAGCGCAGCGTATTGCGCCGCATGGCAATAGCGGCGCGACGGATAGTCAAGTTTGACGCCGCTCCCCGGCCGATCTACAAAAGAAGTATTTCGCACCGGGAGCGACGCCATGAGCCAGCGATTCGACGCCATCATCGTCGGCACCGGACAGGCCGGTCCGGCCCTCGCGGCGCGCCTCACCCGGGCCGGCATGAAGACGGCCATCATCGAGCGCAAGCTCTTCGGCGGCACCTGCGTGAACGTGGGCTGCATTCCCACCAAGGCGCTGGTGGCGAGCGCCCATGCCGCCTTCGTGGCGCGGCGGGCGGCGGAGTTCGGCGTCCTGATCGACGCGCCGGTGCGGGTGGACATGAAGGCGGTCAAGGCGCGTAAGGACGCCATCGTGCGCCGGTCGCGCGAGGGGCTGATGGGCTGGCTCGAGGGCATGCGGGGCTTGCACATCTATCGCGGCCATGCCCGCTTCGTCGCTCCCCACGCGGTCCGCGTCGGTGAAGAAGTGCTGGAAGCGGAGAGGATATTCGTCAATGCGGGCGGCCGCGCCTTCGTGCCCGACCTGCCCGGGCTCGACGCGGTGAGCTATCTGACCAACTCCGGCATGATGGAAGTGGACGTCCTGCCCGAGCACCTGATCATCGTCGGCGGCAGCTACGTCGGCCTGGAGTTCGCCCAGATGTACCGGCGTTTCGGCAGCCGCGTCACCGTCGTGGAGATGGGACCGCGCCTCATCGCTCGCGAGGACGAGGATGTCTCGGCGGAGATCCAGGCCATCCTGGAGCGGGAAGGCGTCGAGATCCGCCTCAACGCCGAGTGCATCGGCGTGGCCCGGAGCGGCGAGCGCATCGCGGTCAGGGCCGCCTGTGCCAGCGGTCCACCCGAGGTACTGGGCAGCCATCTGCTCCTGGCTGTCGGGCGCCGGCCCAACACGGACGAGTTGGGACTGGACCGGGCCGGCATCGCCACGGATGCCCGCGGCTACATCCTGGTGGACGAGCAACTGCGCACCAACGTGCCCGGCGTGTGGGCGATCGGCGACGTGAATGGGCGCGGCGCCTTCACCCACACCGCGTACAACGATTACGAAATCGTCGCCGCCAACCTGCTCGACGGCGACCCGCGCCGGGTGGCCGACCGCATTCCCGCCTACGCGCTCTTCGTCGATCCGCCCCTGGGCCGGGCCGGCATGACGGAGCGGGAAGCGCGCGCCTCCGGACGCAAGGTCCTCGTCGGCAAGATGCCCATGAGCCGCGTCGGGCGCGCCCGCGAGCGCGGCGAGACCCAGGGCTTCATGAAGATCCTGGTCGATGCGGAAAGCCAGCGGATTCTAGGGGCCGCGCTGCTCGGGGTGGACGGCGACGAGATCGTCCATTCCCTGCTCGACGTCATGTACGCCGGGGCGCCGTACACCGTCATCCAGCGGGCGGTGCATATCCACCCGACCGTGACGGAATTGATCCCGACCCTGCTGGGCAAGCTCGCGCCCTTGCAGTAGGTTCTACCCGCCCGCCTTCAACCGCCGGGCGATCTCCGCCACGTGCCGGCCCTGGAAGCGGGCGATGGCCAGTTCGTTCTCGGAGGGCAGCCGCGAGCCGTCGCCCGCCGTGATGGTCGAGGCGCCGTAGGGCGTGCCGCCGGTGAGCTCGTTCATGGCCAGCAGCCGCGGTTCCGAATAGGGCACGCCGACGATCACCATGCCCTGGTGCAGGAGCGTGCTGTGGAAGCTGGTCAGCGTCGTCTCCTGGCCGCCGTGCTGGCTTGCCGTGCTGGTGAAGACGCTGCCCACCTTGCCGATCAGGCCGCCGCTCATCCACAGGCCGCCCGTCTGGTCGAGGAAGTTGCGCATCTGCGCGCACATGTTGCCGAAGCGCGTCGGCGTGCCGAAGATGAGCGCGTCGGCTTCCGCCAACTGCGCCGGCTGGGCGACGGGGACGTGGGCAAAGGCGGCGCGCGCCGCCTTGGCGCCGCTTTTTTCCAGCACTTCGTCCGGCACCAGCTCGGCCACCTGCCAGAGGCTTACCTCCGTATCCGGCACTTCGCGCGCCCCCGCCGCCACGGCCTCCGCCATGCGCCAGACGTGGCCGTACATGCTGTAGAAGATCACTTGCACCTTGGTTGCCATGGCACCCTCCTTTCGGTTCCGGCAAGATCACGCCACCAGCCGTAGGGCGCAATAAGCGCAGCGCATTGCGCCGGATG
>CAYZLI010000037.1:0-1463 GCA_964479195.1 uncultured Rhodocyclaceae bacterium | reverse complement strand
GCAATAAGCGCAGCGCATTGCGCCGGATGACATCCGGCGCATTACGGCCTGCGGCCTAATGCGCCCTACGGCAGGTTGTCCAGGCCTTCCACCGAAGTGGCGTCGATGCGCTCCTTGAGCAGCAGGCCTTCCATGCCGGTACCCTCCGCGATCGAATCGCAGACCGTGCGGGCGAAGCGCCGTCCGAAGCCGAGCGCCCCGGCCAGTCAGTTTTTGAGTGCTCCGGGCCGCTCGGAGTTGCAGGGCAGGCTACTGTTGGCCTGTCTTGCCAAATTTTGCCAAACTGTCTAATCTTGCGCCATGAGCACGATGAACATCTCCTTACCCGATTCGCTCAAGTCCTTCGTGGACGAACAGGTTGCCCAGCGCGGCTACGGCACCAGCAGCGAGTACGTGCGCGAATTGATCCGCAGGGACCAGGATCGGATACGCCTGCGCGGCCTGCTGCTCGAAGGGGCGGCCTCTGCCCCGGCCGCCCCGGCTGACAGCGCCTACTTCGATGCCCTGCGTGACCGCGTCCGTCGACGCCCTCGGGGGTGAAGTCCAAGCCGGTCATACCGCGTTCCCTGGCCAACCGGGATGTCGACGAGGCCATCGAGTACTACCTGAGCAAGGGTTCCGAGCAGGCTGTATTGGGCTTCATTGAAGCCCTGGAGCAGGCTTACTCCCATATCAGCCGCCATCCGGCGACTGGCTCGCCGCGCTACGCCCACGAGTTGAACCTCCCCGGACTGTGCTCCTGGCCCTTGAAGCGCTATCCCTATCTGGCCTTCTACATCGAGCGCGACGATCACATCGACGTCTGGCGAGTGCTGCACGGCGAGCGGGACATTCCGGCGAGCATCTGAGCCTGCGTTTTGGATCAGTGCAATTCATACCAGACGCCGCGCCCGCCGCCACGCTGGTTCAGGTATCCGCGTTCGACCAGGGCGCGGAAGTGCTGCTTGAGGGTGTTGCGGCTGGCACCGGTCAGTCTGATGGCCTCGCCGATGGTGACGCGGCCATGCTCCCGCGCAAATTCGACAATCTGCAGCGAGAGCTCGGGCAAAGCTGCCAGCACGAGCTTTTCGCGCTCCACCTTCTTCTGCAGCCGCCGCACCTGCTCGGCCAGGGAACGCAGGAAGAACTCCAGCCAGGGTTGCCAGTCGGGCGCTTCGCTGCGGATCGTGCCCTGGGTCTGCCGCAGTGCCAGGTAGTAGGCCTCCTTGTTCTGTTCGATCACGCTCTCCAGGGAGCTGTAGGGCACATAGGCGTAGCCGGCCTGCAGGAGCAGCAGCGTCGTGAGGGCCCGGGAGAGCCGGCCGTTGCCATCCTGGAACGGGTGGATTTCCAGGAACACGACGACGAAGACGGCGATGATGAGAAGAGCATGCAGGCGGCCCGTCTCACGTTCCTCTCGAACCCACCCGACCAGTTCCGTCATCAAGCGCGGCGTATCGAAGGGTGTGGCCGTCTCGAACACG
>CAYZLI010000036.1:5682-26835 GCA_964479195.1 uncultured Rhodocyclaceae bacterium | reverse complement strand
CGCGACGTGGCCGGCGCGGTGCGGCGGCTGGAGGATGCGCTGGGGCGCATGCGCGGGTAGGGGGGCAGCTGAGGCGCCCTTGTCGTCCCCGCGCAAGCGGGGACCCAGCGCCTCTGAATGACGACGCTGGATTCCCGCTTGCGCGGGAATGACATATCCACCGCCGGTGCGCCGCCCCCGCAAGCGGCCGGTGCTAACATAAGCCCCATGCAGCTCATCCTCATCAGCGGCCTGTCCGGCTCCGGCAAGAGCATCGCCCTCAACGTGCTGGAGGATGCCGGCTTCTACTGCGTGGACAACCTGCCGGCCACGCTGCTGCCGCAGCTCGTGCGCTACCTGAGCGAGGAGGGCTACGGGCGCGTGGCGGTGGCCATCGACGTGCGCTCCGGCGCCTCCATCGCGGCGCTCCCCCAGCAGTTGCGCGACCTCAGCGCCTTCGAGATCGAACTGCGCTTCATCTTCCTGGAAGCGCGGGACGAAGCCCTGATCGCCCGCTTCTCCGAGACGCGGCGCGGTCACCCCCTGTCGGATGAGAACACCACGCTCCCCGAGGCGATCGGGCGCGAGCGGCAGATGCTGGAGAACATCGCCGCCCTGGGCAACCGCATCGACACCAGCAGCCTGCATCCCAACGCCCTGCGCACCTGGGTCAAGGACTTCGTCGGGCTGGGCCCGGCCGGCGGCCTCACCCTGCAGTTCGAGTCCTTCGGCTACAAGCACGGCATCCCGCTGGACGCCGACATGGTGTTCGACGTGCGCTGCCTGCCCAACCCCCATTACGATCCCCAGTTGCGCCCGCTCACCGGCCGCGACGAGCCGGTGGCGCGCTTTCTCGCCGGGCAGGCCGACGTGGGCCGGATGGCCGAGGACATCCGCCGCTTCGTCGCCGACTGGCTGCCTTGTTATCTCCGCGACGATCGCAGCTATCTCACCGTGGCCCTGGGCTGCACGGGCGGCCAGCACCGCTCCGTCTATCTCGCCGAGTGGCTGGCGGGGCAGTTCCGCGACCAGGCGCGGGTCCTGGTGCGCCACCGGGCCATTCCCTGAATGCGGGCCCTCCTCCAGCTCATCCGGCCGGGCGACTGGCTGATTCTCGCCGCTGCCGCCGCCGGCACCGCCGCGCTGGCGCCCCTGGCCTTCTCCGGCGGCGCGGCGGAGAAGGCGGTGGTGCGGCGCGACGGCACGGTGGTGGCGGAACTCCCCCTGCGCGAGGCGCGGCGCATCGAGGTGGCCGGGCCCCTGGGCACCACCGTCATCGAGGTGCAGCCCGGCCGCGCCCGGGTGGCGGCCGACCCGGGCCCGCGCCAGTATTGCGTGCGCCAGGGCTGGCTCACCCAGGCCAACTCGGTGGCCATCTGCGCGCCCAACCACGTCAGCCTGTCCATCGTCGGGCGGGCTTCGGGCCATGACAGCCTCGCATATTGAGCTCGTCCCCACGGCGGACGACCACCGCATCGCCCGCTATGCCGCCGCGGCCATCGCCCTGTCCGTGGTGGAGGCGGCGATCCCCTCGCCCCTGCCGGGGGTGAAGCCGGGGCTCGCTAACATCATCACCATCGTCGTGCTGGCCCGCTACGGCTGGCGGGATGCCGCCTGGGTGTCGCTGCTGCGCGTCCTCGCGGGCAGCCTGCTGCTCGGCCAGTTCCTCGCCCCCGGCTTCTTCCTCAGCCTCGCCGGCGCCCTGGCGAGCCTCACGGCCCTGGGCCTGGCCATGCACCTGCCGGCGCGCTGGTTCGGCCCGGTCGGACAGAGCGTCCTGGCCGCCTTCGCCCACATCGCCGGCCAACTCGTCGTCGCCCGCCTGTGGCTGGTGCCCCACGACGGGCTGTGGTACCTGGTGCCGGTCTTCGCCCTGGCCGCCTTCGTCTTCGGCCTGGCCAACGGGCTGGCCGCGGCGAAACTGCTCGCCGAAGACTGCTCACCGCTCACCGCTTGCCGCTCACCATCATGAAGACCATCGCCGTCGCCTTCACCGGCGCCTCGGGCATGCCCTACGGGCTGCGCCTGGTGGAGTGCCTGCTGCAGGCGGGCGCCCGGGTGCAACTGCTCTACTCCCCGGTGGCCCAGATCGTCGCCCGGCAGGAGCTGGACTTCGCCCTTTCGGCCCGCGCCGCCGAGGTGGAGAAGGACCTCGCCGCCCGCTTCAACGCCGCGCCCGGGCAGCTCAAGGTCTATGGCCGCGAGGAGTGGTTCGCGCCGCTCGCCTCCGGCTCCAATCCGCCGGATGCGATGGTGGTCTGCCCCTGCACCATGGGCACGCTGGCCGCCATCGCCGCCGGCCTTTCCAAGGACCTCATCGAGCGGGCCGCCGACGTGGTGCTGAAGGAAGGGCGCAAACTCGTCCTCGTGCCGCGGGAGACGCCCTTCTCCGCGATCCACCTGGAGAACATGCTGCGGCTGGCCCGCGCCGGTGCGGTCATCCTGCCGCCCAACCCGGGCTTCTACCATCACCCCCAGACGGTGCAGGACCTGGTCGATTTCGTCGTCGCGCGCATCCTCGACCAGATCGGCGTCCCTCACCAACTCATGCGGCGTTGGGGCGCCGCGGGCGAATAGGCCCCGGGATGGCGCCCTTGCCCCTCTTCGGCTTCTCTGCCGGGCGCGCGCCGGCCTCGCGCGAGCTGCCCCTCTTCCCCCTACAGGCGGTGCTCTTCCCCGGCGGCCTGCTCGGCCTGCGCGTCTTCGAGCCGCGCTACATGTCCATGGCCAAGGAATGCCTGAAGCGCGACTCGCCCTTCGGCGTCTGCCTCATCGCCCAGGGGCAGGAGACCGGCACGCCCGCCGTGCCCCACGCCGTGGGCGTGGTGGCGCGCATCGTCGCCTGGGACATGCTGCAACTGGGCGTGCTCAACCTCACGGTGCGTGGCGAGGAGCGCTTCCGCATCCTCAGCCGCGAGGCCGACCGGGAGGGCCTGGTCCGGGCGCGCGTCGAGCCGATTCCCGCCGAGGCGGCGCTGCCGGTGCCGCAGGCCTATGCCGCCCTGGTGCCCCTGCTGCAGGCCATGGCGGCGGACGCGGGCGCGCAACGCCTGCCGCCGCCCCACCGCTTCGCGGACGCGGCCTGGGTGGGCTACCGCTTCTGCGAGCTGCTGCCCATGCCGGTCATCGCCCGGCAGAAGCTGCTGGAGCTGGACGACCCCCTGTCCCGGCTCGAGATCGTTTTCCGCTTCCTCGCCCAGCGCGGCCTGGTCAACTGAGTGCCGCCAGGATTCTGCGCACCGGCGTGGGCAGCGCCGCGGCGGCCAGCTCCTCCGCTCCAAGCCAGACGAGCTCGGCTTCCCGGGCCGCCGGGCGTTCTTCGCTCACCTCGCAGAGCAGCGGCGCGATGTCCAGGCGGAAATGGGTGAAGGCGTGCTTTAGCGTGGGCAGCGCCCGGGTCGTGGCGACCGTGCAGCCGAAGAGGCGGGCGGCGAATCCGCCCGCGTCCGCCTCGCCCTCCGGCAGCTCGGGCAGGGACAGCAGCCCGCCCCAGATGCCCGCGGGCGGGCGCCGCTCGAGGAGCACGCGGCCCTCTTTGCGCAGCACGAGCAGGGTGGCGCGCCGGCGCGGCTGGGCCCGCTTGGGGCGTGGGGCGGGCAGCTCCGCCACCCGATCCTCGCGGCGGGCGACGCACAGCTTGCCGACGGGGCAGGCGGCGCAGGCGGGCTTGGCCCGGGCGCACAGCGTCGCCCCGAGGTCCATCAGCCCCTGGGTGTAGGCGGGAAGATCCTCCGCCGGCAGCAGGGATTCGGCCAGCGCCCAGAGGCGGCGCTCCACCGCCTTCTCGCCGGGAAAGCCGGCGATGCCGAAGGCCCGCGCCAGCACGCGCTTGACGTTGCCGTCGAGGATGGGCGCCCGCGCACCGAAGGCGAAAACGGCGATCGCCGCCGCCGTGGACCGGCCGATGCCCGGCAGCCGGGCGATGGCTTCCGGCGCGCGGGGAAAGCCGCCGCCAGCCGCGACAAGCTGCGCCGCCCGGTGCAGGTTGCGCGCCCGGGCGTAGTAGCCCAGGCCGCTCCACAGGCCCAGGACTGCCTCGACCGGGGCCGCCGCCAGGGCGGCGAGATCGGGAAAGCGGGCGAGGAAGCGCTCGTAATAGGGAATGACCGTGGCCACCTGGGTCTGCTGCAGCATGATCTCGGAGAGCCAGACGCGGTAGGGGTCGTGATCCGCCTGCGCCTGCCAGGGCAGATCGTGGCGGCCCCGGCTCTTCTGCCAGGCGACGAGGCGGCGGGCGAATTCGGGCGTGTCGGGGGAAGCCATGATGAGGGCGGGCTTGTCAGGATGCGCGCTGGCGGCTATCTTCGTTGAATTCTAAAGCACGGGCGGCCGCGGCCCGATATTCCCTTCCAACAATGAACACACCCTTCTTCGATCCTCCCATGAGTGCCTGGGCCCCCAGCGAGGCGCCGCACCGGGCCCTGCGCGACGCCCTGGGCGCCTTCCCCACGGGCGTTACCGTGGTCACGGCCCTCGGGCCCGACGGCCGGCCCATGGGCCTGACAGTGAGCTCCTTCAACGCCGTGTCCCTGGATCCGCCCCTCATCGTCTGGAGCCTGGCCCTCGGCTCGCCCAATGTGGAGGCTTTCCGCGCCGTCGCCCATTACGCGGTGAATGTCCTCGCCGCCGACCAGCAGGCCCTGTCCGAGCGCTTCGCCGTGCGCAACACGGACAAGTTCGCCGGCCTGGAGGTGATGCCGGGCCTGGGCGGCGCCCCCCTGCTGCCCGGCTGCTGTGCCTGGTTCGAGTGCCGCAACGAGGCCCAGCATGCCGGCGGCGACCACCTCATTTTCATCGGCCGCATCGAGCGCTTCCGCCAATCGCCGAAGGCGCCGCTGGTCTTCCACGGCGGGCGCTATTGCGCCCTGCGCGACAGCGCCGGCTGATGGCCGGCCCCGTCCCGCGCCGCTATCTGCCCGCCTTCGTCCTGGCGGGCCTCTTCCTGCTCGTGGCCCTGGCGACGCGGGTCGCGCTCTGGGTCCTGGCGCGCGACAGCGTGCCCGTGGAGGCCGCCGTACTGCTGCAGGTGTTCGCCTTCGGCCTGTTCTTCGACCTGGTGGCCGCCGCTTACTTCTGCGCGCCGCTGGTCCTCTACCTCGCATTGCTGCCCAACGGCCTGGCGCGGCGGCGCTGGCACGGCGCGCTCTTCCTTGCCGGCATGCTCGCCGGGATCTACGCGCTGTGGGTCGTGGCCGTCGCGGAGTGGATCTTCTGGGACGAGTTTTCCTCGCGCTTCAACTTCATCGCCGTCGATTACCTGGTCTATACGCACGAGGTGCTGGGCAACATCTGGCAGTCCTACCCCGTGGGCAAGGTGCTGCTGGCCCTCTGGCTGCCGGCACTGGCGTCGGCCTGGCTCGGGCGCCGGCCCATTGCGGCCGGCGTGGCAACCCAGGCGCCCCTGGCGCCGCGCCTGGCGGCGGGCGCGGCGCTGCTGGCCCTGCCCCTCGCCTCCTTCCTGTGGGTCGGCACGCAGATGAAGGAGCGCAGCGCCAACGTCCTGGTCAATGAGCTGTCCGGCAACGGCATCTACGAGTTCTTCGCCGCCGCCTGGAACAACGAGCTGGACTACGAGCGCTTCTATGCCGTGCTGCCCCAGGAGCAGGTGCTGGCGCGGGCGCGGGACCTGCTGGCGACGCCCGGGGCGCGCTACCTCAGCCCGGCGCCCACCAACCTGGAGCGGACCATTCCCGCCCAGGGGCCGGAGCGGCGGCTCAACGTGGTGCTGGTGAGCGTGGAGAGCCTGGGGTCGGAATTCCTCGGCGTGCTCGGCAACACCGGGGGTAACACGCCCAACCTGGACGCCCTCGGCCGGGACAGCCTGCTGTTCACCAACGTCTACGCCACGGGCAACCGCACCGTACGCGGCCTGGAGGCGCTGGCCCTGTCCCTGCCGCCGACGCCGGGCCAGTCCATCGTCAAGCGCCCGCGCAACGAGGAGCTATTCACGCTGGGCGCCGTGCTGGAGGACAAGGGCTACGAAACGGAGTTCGTCTACGGCGGCTACTCCTACTTCGACAACATGGGCTATTTCTTCGGCCACAACGATTACCAGGTGGTGGATCGCAGCGCCCTGGCCAAGGAGGACATCCACTACGAGAACATCTGGGGCGTGGCCGACGAAGACCTGTTCACGCTCGCCCTGCGGGAGATGGACAAGATCCATGCCGGAAACGGCGGCCGCAAGCCATTTTTCCTGCACGTGATGACCACCAGCAACCACCGGCCCTACACCTACCCGGACGGCCGCATCGACATCCCCTCCGGCACGGGCCGCAACGGGGCCGTGAAATACACGGACTACGCCATCGGCCAGTTCCTGCGGGAGGCCCGCCGCCACGCCTGGTTCGACGACACCCTGTTCGTCATCACCGCCGATCACGGCGCTTCGGCCCGGGGCACCGTCGCCATTCCCGTGGAGCGCTACCGCATTCCCCTGCTGATCCATGCGCCGAAACATGTGCGGCCGGCCCGCATAGACCGCCTCATGTCGCAGATAGACATCTGCCCCACCCTGCTCGGCCTGCTCAACATGAGCTACCGGACCAAGTTCTTCGGCTATGACATGCTGCGGCTCGAACCGGGGCGGGAGCGGGCCTTCGTGGCCAACTACCAGACCCTGGGCTATATCCGCGACGGGCGGATCGTCACCCTGGCGCCCCGCCGCCAGGTCGAGGTGCGGCCGCTGGAGGGCGCGCCGGTGGTCAAGCGGGGCGTTTCCGACGAGCGGCTGAAGGAGGAGGCGATCAGCTACTACATGCTGGCGGCCTATCTCTTTCGCAACCAGCTCTATGCCGACGAGGAGCTGAACCGGCCGGGAGGCGGTGCCGAGGGGCACGCCCGCTAAACCGCATCCTCCGAGCGGGCCTCGGCCAGCAGCCAGTCCCGGAAGGCCGCCACGGGCGGACGGTCCGCCGTCGCCTCCGGACAGACCAGGTAGTAGGCGTAGCCGGAAGGCACGGCAATGTCGAAGGGCATCGCCAGGCGGCCCGCCGCCACGTCCGCGGCGGCCAGGGGGCGCAGGGCCAGGGCCACGCCCATGCCGTCCATGGCCGCTTCCAGGGCCAGGCCGGCATTGCTGAAATGGGGGCCGCGGGAGGCATCCACCTCCGTCGCTCCCGCAGTTTTCAGCCATTCTTCCCAGTTGGCCCGCTCGGCGAGGTCCGGAATGGTGTCGTCATGTATCAGGACGTGGTGCCGCAGGTCCTTCGGCGTGCGCAGGGGGCGCATGCCCCTCAGCAGCCGCGGACTGCACACGGCCACCCAGGACACGCCGAAGATCAGGTCGCTGCGCAGGCCCGGATAGCGTCCGCTGCCGAAGCGGATTTCCACGTCCGAGCCCGCTTCCCGCAGGTCCACCGGTTCGGCCCCGGCCGAGCTTCCGTCGTGGCTGTCGATGGTGGCGAGGTTGCTGGACATGCGCAGCTCGATATCCGGGTGGGCGGAAGTGAAGCGTCGCAGGCGCGGCATGAGCCAGCGGGCGGCGAAGGAGGGCGGCGCGGCTACGGTCAGGGTGCCGCCCGCTTCGTGGCGGCGCGTGCGCTCCACGGCGGCGGCCAGGCACTCGAAGCCCTCCTGCACCTTGGGCAGCATGGCCCGCCCCTCGTCCGTCAGTTCCAGGGCACGGGTCAGGCGGCGGAACAGGGACGCGCCCAGATATTCCTCCAAGGCCTTGATCTGATGGCTCACCGCCGCCGGCGTGACGTGCAGCTCCTCGGCGGCTTTCTTGAAGCTCAAGTGGCGCGCCGCGGCTTCGAAGGCGCGCAGGGCATTGAGGGGGGGCAAACGGTATGCCATGGCTGCTGTGACTTAGTTTTTCTAACTCGTTAGCCTAGTATATATCGTTTGTTGCGGCGCAACATAATCCCTATATTGCTATTGCGGGCACGGAGTTCAACCCAAAAGGACGAAGGACGGGCCGGCAAGACCGACTCACGAAGGAGTGCGAAAATGAAAGACTACAAAGACTACAGCGAAATCGAGGCCTACATCGCCGAGGCGCGGCGTCTGCGCAGCCAAGCGGTGGGCGAGTACATGGTCGCGGCCTGGCGCGCCTTGGCGCGGGGAGTCAATGCCCTGGTGGCCCTGGTCACTCCCAAGGCGAAGGCCAAGGATCACGACCGCCACAGACCCTACCTGCCGGCCTGAGCCGGCCCGCGGCACCGACCGATTACCGCGTCCGGAATTGGGCCGAGTCCCGGGATCTCCTCCCCCGGAATTGAGGCCCGCCTCCGCAAGGAGGTGTTCCGGCCGCACCCCTAAACCGAAAAAGCCGGCCCGTCGGGTCGGCTTTTCTTGTCTGTAGCGGGCGAATACCTGGAGCGGGCGAAGGGAGTCGAACCCTCGTCATCAGCTTGGGAAGCTGAGGTAATGCCGTTATACGACGCCCGCGTACGGCGGCATTCTACTGCGGGTGGCCGCCCGGCCGGAAGGGGTGGGCGTGCTAGAATTTCACGTGATGGAAATCCGGGTGAATGGCGAGCCGCGCGCGTTTGCCGCGCCCCCGACCGTGGCCGAGCTGCTGCGCGACATGGGGCTGGAGGGCAAACGCGTGGCTGTGGAGCGTAACGGCGAGATCGTGCCCAGGAGCCACCACGCCGAAGTCGGGCTGGCCGACGGAGACCGCCTCGAAATCGTCGCCGCCGTGGGCGGCGGCTGAGCGCCCCTTCGACTGCAATTCATCTCGCAGAGACGCAGAGTACGCGAAGCATGAGCGAGGGCTCGCACCGCTCTTCTCTGCGTCTTTGCGAGAGACCATTTGAGGAATTTTCGATGAACGATCCCCTCATCATCGCCGGGAAGAGCTATGGCTCGCGCCTGCTCGTCGGCACCGGCAAGTACAAGGATTTCGCCGAAACCCAGGCGGCGGTGGCGGCGTCCGGCGCCGAGATCATCACGGTGGCGATCCGCCGCACCAACATCGGCCAGAACCCGAACGAGCCGAGCCTGCTGGACGCGCTGCCGCCCGCGCAATACACCCTGCTGCCCAACACCGCCGGCTGCTACACGGCGGAGGAGGCGGTGCGCACCCTGCGCCTGGCGCGCGAGCTCCTGGACGGCCACGCCCTGGTCAAGCTGGAAGTGCTGGGCGACCGGCACACGCTGTTCCCCGACATGCCCGAGACCCTGAAGGCCGCCGAAACCCTGGTCAAGGAGGGCTTCCAGGTGATGGTCTATTGCGCCGACGATCCGATCCAGGCGAAGCGCCTGGAGGAGCTGGGCTGCGTGGCGGTGATGCCCCTGGCTTCCCTCATCGGCTCCGGCATGGGCATCCTCAACCCCTGGAACCTGCGCCTGATCATCGAGGCGGCCAAGGTGCCCGTGCTGGTGGATGCGGGCGTGGGCACGGCTTCCGACGCGGCCATCGCCATGGAGCTGGGCTGCGATGGCGTGCTCATGAATACGGCGATCGCCGGCGCCCGGGACCCGGTGCTGATGGCCGGGGCCATGAAGAAGGCGGTGCAGGCGGGCCGCGAGGCCTGGCTCGCCGGGCGCATGCCGAAGAAGTTCTACGCCGCCTCCCCCAGCTCGCCTACCGGGGGGTTGATCGGCTAGGCGGCGCCTTGTCATTCCCGCGCAAGCGGGAATCCAGCGGCTTTTTCAACGACACTGGGTCCCCGCCTTCGCGGGGACGACAAGCCTAGGCCGCCAGGACGCTCGTCTCGCGCAGCAGCTCGCCGAGTTGCGCCGCCGGCAACGGCCGGCTGAACAGATAGCCCTGCATCTCGTCGCAGCCGCATTCGATGAGGAAGTCGCGCTGCGCCTCCGTTTCCACCCCTTCCGCCACCACCGACAGGCCCATGCTGTGGGCGAGCAGGACTACCGCGCGGGTGATGGCCACATCGTCCGGGTCGTGGGGCACGTCGCGCACGAAGGACCGGTCGATCTTCAGGCAGTCCACCGGGAAGCCCTTCAGCGCCGCCAGCGAGGAATAGCCGGTGCCGAAATCGTCGATGGCCAGGCGCACGCCCAGGTCGTGCAGCTCGCGCAGGGCGGCGATGGCCCGCTCCACGTTCTGCGCCACCATGCTCTCGGTGATCTCCAGTTCGATGAAGCCGGGCAGGATGCCCTCCTGCTCGATGATGGCGCTCATGCGCGCCGCCAGGTCCCGCTGCTGGAACTGGCGCGGGGAGAGGTTCACGGCGATGCGCAAGGGGGGCAGCCCCTGCTCCTGCCATTGGCTTGCCTGGCGGCAGGCCTCGGCCAGGACCCATTCGCCCACCTCGAGGATGCGCCCGGTGTCCTCCAGGATGGGGATGAAGCGGTCGGGCGAGACCAGGCCCAGCTCCGGGCAGCGCCAGCGCAGCAGGGCCTCGACCCCCGTGACGGCGCCGGAGCGCAAGTCCACCTTCGGCTGGTAGTGCAGCTCGAACTGGTCGCGCTCCAGGGCGTGGTGGAGCAGTGCCCCCACCTCCAGCCAGTCGGCGGCGGCGCGGTTCATTTCCACGTCGAAGAAGCGGTACTGGCCGCGCCCGGCCTGCTTGGCGGCGTACATGGCCTTGTCGGCGTTGGACATCAGTTCCTGGATCGTCGTCCCGTCGCGCGGGTACAGGGCGACGCCGAGACTGGCGGCGGGGACCACTTCATGGCCGAAGATCTCGCAGGGCGGGGCGAGGGACTCCAGCATCTTCTGCGCCACGAAGCCGGCATCCTCCGGCTTGGCCAGGTCGGCGAGCAGGACGACGAACTCGTCGCCGCCCTGGCGCGCCACCGTGTCGCCCGGGCGCAGGCAGTCGGTGAGCCGCCCGGCGATCTCCTTCAGGAGCTGGTCGCCGGCGTCGTGGCCGAGGGTATCGTTGATGATCTTGAAGCGGTCCAGGTCCACGAACACCAGGGCCAGCATGCGCCCGCCGTGGCCGGCATGGGCGAGCCCCTGCTCCAGCCGGTCGTTGAGCAGGTGCCGGTTGGGCAGCCCCGTCAGTCCGTCGAAGCTGGCGAGCTGGGCGAGCCGCTCCTCGAAGCGCCGGCGTTCCGAAATGTCCTGCAGCGCGCCCACCACGCGGTAGGGCCCCGTGTCGTGGAATTCCACCTCGGCCTGCATGTGGATCCAGCGCGCCGTGCCGTCCTCGCGCACGGCGCGGAACTCGGCCCTGGCCGAGGTCACGTCGCCGCGCTTGGCCTCGCCGAACTTCTCCTCGAGCCGCGCCCAATCGTCCGGGTGGGTGCGCTCCCGGATGAGGTCCAGGCTCGGCTCGGTTTCGTCCGGTTCGCAGCCGAAAATGCGGAAGCTTTCCGCGGACCAGCGCATGGCGCCGGTTGCCAGGTCCCACTCCCAACTGCCGATGTGGGCGATCTCCTGGGCCCGGGCCAGGGTCGCCTCGCTGCGGCGCAGCGCGGCCTCGGTTTCGAAACGGCTCTGGGCGGCGCGCAAGCCGCCGATGCCGTAGGCGATGTCGCCGGCGAGATCCTCGAGGAGCGTCCGTTCCTCGGGGACGAAAGCGTCCCGTGTGGCGGCGTAGATGACCAGCGCGCCCTGCACGCGCCCTTCGATGTCCAGGGGAAAGGCGGCGACGGAGCCGCAGCCGCGGGCCAGCAGTGCCTCGCGCCAGGGCGCCAGGCGGGCTTCCGCGGCGATGTCGTGCACCACGTGGGCGGTGCCGGTGCGGATGGCCGTGCCGGCCATGCTCGCGCCCGTGGGCGATTCGTCCCAGGTCACCGTCGCCTCGCCGAAGAAGCCGTCTTCGGCGCCGCCCCAGGCCACCGGGCGCACGCTCTTGCGGGCATCGTTCTGCGCATAACCGATCCAGGCGAAGCGGTAGCCCCCGACGGCGACGATGACGCGGCACAACTCGTCGAGCAGTTCGGCTTCGAGGCTCGCCTGTTGGATCGCCTGGTTGGCCGCCGAGAGCAGGCGCAACGCCCGGTTGACCCGGCCGATCTCCGTTTCCCGCTGCACCAGGTCGGAAACGTCGTGCACCACCGCGGTCACCATCGGCCCGTGGCGGCTCTGGTGCGGTCCCAGGCTGATGTTGGCGACGAACTCGCTGCCGTCGCGACGGCGGGCGCGCAAGGCGGTATGGTTCGCGGCGGTGGCCGTGCGCCGGGCTGCCGGGCTGCCGAAGAAGCCCTCGCGCAGTTCCTGGTGCCGGTCGCGTTGGGCGGCCGGCACCAGGAGCTCCACGGGCAGGCCGGGCAGCTCGCCGGCCCCGTAGCCGAACATCTCCTCGGCGCGGTGATTGGCCAGGACGATCCGCCCGGCACCATCGACGACCATGACGCCGCCGGGGGCCGTGTCGAGGACGGTGCGGTAGCTGGCGCCGATCTCGTCCTTGTCTGCCTCCAGGCGGTTGATGCCGGCGGCCGCATACCACATGAGGAAGAACAGGATGGTGAAGCTGGCCGTGCCGAAGAGCGCCGCGGCCGTGTGCGGGGTGAGCAGCCCGGCGTCGATGGCCCGCAACTGCAGCCAGCCCGCCGCCAGCAGCGCGCCCAGGGCGGCGGGCAGCACGCGGCGCATCAGCATGCCGCCGCCGGTGGCCCCGGAGAGCAGCCGCAGCAGGCCGTTGCGCGATTCGAGGGCGATCGGTATGGCGGCGCCCAGCAGCAGGTAGCCGACCAGCCCCGGGGCGGGCACGGCGTCGAAGCCGCGTATCAGCATCAATTCCGGCGCCCCGTAGAAATAGCCCGTCAGGCCGGGTAGGGCGGTGAACAGGAGCAGGAAGGCCAGCGCTTCCGCGGCGAGCCTGGCGCGGCGCCCGCCCCGGGCGGCGGCGAGCAGCGCGCTGCCGGCCAGCAGCAGGGCCAGGGTGCCGAGGGGGGAGGGCGGGAGCTGGTAGGGCGGTTCGGGCAGCAGGTTCAGGTGAAACCCGGCCAGGGGCCAAACCAGGTTGACCAGGTCATCCGTCGCCTGCGCCAGGCCGATGGAAAGGGTGGCGCCGGCGGCTGCGGCCGAGGCGATGCGGGTGGGGCGGTGGCTGCCGCCCACGGTGCGCAGGGCCAGGGCGACGGCCCCCAGGAGCAGGCCCAGGGCCGCATCGGGCAGCAGCACCCCCCCGGCCATGAAGGCGCGCTGCAGGGGGTCCAGGCCCAACCCCCAGCCGGCCAGCACCGTCGTGGCGAGCGCCGCCACCGCGCCGGCGCAGGCGAGGGCAACATGCTGGGCGGGGCGCAGCGGCTGCGCCATGGGTGACGGCCTCCGGGATGACAATCGAGTGGCGGGGCGGAGTCACGGTTTACGTTTTTCGGGTGCGCGGATAAACTCCCCCCACGGTGCAATTACGGCAGCGTCCCGGCGGCCTTTAATGGAATTGGCCCCAACCTTTTTTTCTGCACCGCACAATCCCGCTTCCGACCCATGACCTGCCCCGACCGGCGACCGATACGCAGCTTCGTTTTGCGCCAGGGGCGCCTCTCCCCGGCCCAGGCCAGGGCGCATGAGCAGCTCCTGCCGCGTTTCGGGCTGCCTTATGCCCCCCGCCTGCTCGACCTGGAGCAGATCTTCGGCCGGAGGGCGCCGAAGATCCTGGAGATCGGTTTCGGCATGGGCGAGACGACGGCCGCCATCGCCGCCGAACACCCGGGAAACGATTACCTGGGCATCGAGGTGCATACCCCGGGCGTGGGCAGCCTGCTGAAGAGGATCGAGGCGGCGGGGCTCACCAACCTGCGCCTCGTCCAGCACGACGCCGTGGACGTGCTGCGCGACATGGTCCCGCCCGGCTGCCTGGATGGCGCCCACATCTTCTTCCCCGACCCCTGGCCGAAGAAGCGCCACCACAAGCGCCGGCTGGTGCAGCCCCGGTTCATCGAGCTGCTGGCCGGGCGCCTCAAGCCGGGGGGCTACGTGCACCTGGCCACCGACTGGCAGGACTACGCCGAGCAGATGCTGGAGGTGCTGGGCGCCTGCCTCCAACTGGAGAACACCGCGGAGAGCTACGCGCCGCGCCCCGGGTATCGCCCCCGCACCAAGTTCGAGGCGCGCGGCCTGGGGCTGGGGCATGGCGTGTGGGACCTGGTTTTCCGCAGGCGGCTCGGGAGCGCGGCATGAGATTCGACCGCCGCCCCCTCACCCCTAGCCCCTCTCCCTGCGAGGGAGAGGGGAACGTTGTGGCGCTTCGCGCGTAGCTCGGATGGAACGCTATGACGAGCATTACGTGCGCAGCGTCACCGCCCTGGGCGACCAGCGCCCGGTGGTCACCAGCCAGGCCATTTTCACCCGCAAGGGCATCAAGCTGGTGGACAAGGGCGTGCGCGTCAATTCGGCGCTGTACGACCGCCTGGTGCAGCACAAGCTGATGCCCCAGCTCGATCAATGCCTCGAGGTGGAGGATGGCGTCACCCAGGCCAGCCTGCGCGAGCAGGCCAAGCGGATGCTCGAGACCGAGCCCTGCTTTCAACGGCTGGCCGGCGCCCTGCCGGGCGTGGAGCGGCTGCTGCGCGCTTTTTACGCCACGCCCCTCAATCCGCCGCTGGCCTTCAAGCTGACGGTGGCGCGCGAGCAGCGCCCGGAGCTCTTCGAGCACAGCCTGAAGATGGCCCTCGTCGCCCTCTACCTCGGCATCAAGAGCCGGCTCACCGACCAGGAACTGGCGGGCCTCGCGGCGGCGGCCATGTTCCATGACCTGGGCATCCTGCACATCGCCCCGGAGCTGCTGCAGCCGGGGCGCCGGCTCTTGGACGCGGAACGGTCCCACCTGTACGCCCATCCGGTCACCACCTACGTCATTCTCCAGGAGTATTCGCAGTATCACCCGGAGATCAGCACCCCGGTGCTCGAGCACCACGAGCGGCTCGACGGCAGCGGCTATCCCCGGGGCCTGAAGGGGGACGAGATCAGCTTCCACGGCCAGATCCTCATGCTGGCCGAGGTGGTGGCCAAGTTCGTCGAGTGCCGCCGGGATCCGGAAAACGCGACGCGCATCGCCGTGGTCCTCAAGCTCAACCAGCGCAAGTTCAACCGCAAGCTCACCGAGCACCTGGTCAGCCTGATGGGCGGGGGCCAGGTGCCGGGCCCGAACGGGGAGGAGCAGGAGCAGGAGCAGGTCTCCGCCGAGTCCGTCCTCGCCCAGCTCGACCAGTTGGGCGAAGTGCTGCGCGACTGGGACGGCACCCATGGCCAATGCGCCATCGACACGCCGGCCCTGGCCGAGACGCCGCTGCTGGACTTCGTGCATCGCCGCGTCGGCGCCCTGGAGCGCGAACTGGCCGAGACGGGCTTCGACCCCAACGAGCTGGCGGCCCTGACCGTCGGGGTCGAAAACGATGCCGAGGCCCTGATGGAGCTGCAACTGCTGGCGCACGAATCGCGCTGGCAGCTCGTCGAAATCCTGCAGGAACTGCGCCGCCGCTGGCAGGAGCTGGCCGGCAAGGACGAGGCCGGCGGGGAGATCGTCGCGGGGTGGCTGCGCCGCAGCGAAGAAATCCTGCGCGGGTAGGGCGCGTAGGGCGCAATAGCGCAGCGTATTGCGCCGGATGCACCGATGCGGCGCAATGCGCTTCGCCCTTCGACAGGCTCAGGACAGGCTTATTGCGCCCTACAACTTTTCATCCCAGGAAAATCTGCAGCAGATCGTTGAGGAAGCGCCGGCCGCGCTCGGTGGGCGCGATGCGCTGCGCCGTCTGTTCGATCAGCCCCCGCGTCTGCGCTTCATTCAGCTTCCCGCGGATCGCCGCCAAGGGCAGGCCCGTGCGCTCGGCAAAGAGCCGGGCCGGGAAGCCCACCGTGAGCCGCAGGGCGTTCATCATGAACTCGAAGGGCAGCTCCTCCGCTTTCACCTCGTGCGCTTCCTGCATCGGCCGGCCGGCCGCCACGCCGCGCAGGTAGGCGTCCGGATGACGGTGCCGCATCTCGCGCACGATGACAAGAGCCCGCCCCCCATCCCCCGCCCCGGGGGCGGGGGTGACGGTTGTTCGCGCGCCTTCAGGGCGCGCTCCGCGTGCTTGGTTTGCCCCGCCTTGGGGCGGCCCGGCGGTGGGGCCGGGAAAGGAGAGCTTGCCGTGGGCGCCGGCGCCGATGCCCAGGTAGTCGCCGAACAGCCAGTAGTTGAGGTTGTGGCGGCATTCGGATCCGGGCCGGGCGAAGGCGGACACCTCGTAGTGGCCGTAGCCGTGCCAGGCCAGGATTTCCTCCACCGCGTCCTGCATGGCGGCGGCGAGATCGGCGTCGGGTACGGGCGGCGGCGCGTGGGCGAAGGCGGTGTTGGGCTCCAGGGTCAGGTGGTAGGCGGACAGGTGCGGCGTGCCGTAGGCGGCCGCCTCGCGGATGTCGGCGCGGGCCTCCTCGAGGGTCTGCTCCGGCAGGGCGTACATCAGGTCCAGGTTGACGTTGTCGAAGTGCGTCAAGGCGGCCTCGATCGCCGCCCGCGCCTGCCGCCCGTCGTGGATGCGCCCGAGGGCGGCGAGATGGCGCGGGTTGAGGCTCTGCACGCCCAGCGACAGGCGGTTGACGCCCGCCTGGCGGTAGCCGGCGAAACGCGCCATATCCACCGTGCCGGGGTTGGCCTCGAGCGTGATTTCCGCCTCCGGCGCGAGCGGCAGGCGGGCGCGGACGGCCGAGAGCAGGCTGTCGACGGCGCGCGGCGAGAGCAGGCTGGGCGTGCCCCCGCCGATGAAGACGCTCACCACGGGCCGGCCCCAGACCGCCGGCAGCGCCTGCTCCAGGTCGGTGATGAGCGCCGCGACGTACTCGTCCTCGGGGAAGCCGCCGCGCGCCTCGTGGGAGTTGAAGTCGCAGTAGGGGCACTTCTTCACGCACCAGGGGAAGTGCACGTAGAGCGCGAGCGGTGGCAAAGCGACAAGCCGCGGCGCTTCGCCCGCGCTCGGGGTGCCGGCGGGAACGATGGGGATGGTGCGGCGGGTCATGGGCGGTGGCGGCGCGGCCCGCGCCGGGACTACAGCACCGTGCGCAACCGCTCGGCCAGCTTCTGGAAGGCCAGGAAGCGGTGGCTCAGGGCGTTCTTCGCCTCGGGCGCCAGCTCTGCCGAAGAGCAGTTCATGGAAGGCACGAAGAACAGGGGGTCGTAGCCGAAGCCGGCGGCCCCCCGCGGCTCGCGGGCGATTTCGCCCCACCATTCCCCCTCGGCGATGAGGGGCTGGGGGTCCTGCGCGTGGCGCACCAGCACCAGGATGCAGTAGTAGTGGGCGCGCCGGTCCGCCCGGTCGGCCAATGCGGCGAGCAGCTTCGCGTTGTTGCGCGCGTCCCGCGTCGCCCGGTCGCCGTCCTTGCCGGCGTAGTAGGCCGAGTGCACCCCGGGCTCGCCCCCCAGCGCCTCCACGCACAGGCCGGAGTCGTCGGCCATGGCCGGCAGGCCCGAGAGCTGCGCCGCGTGGCGCGCCTTGACGAGCGCGTTCTCGAGGAAGGTGCCGTGGGGCTCCTCCGCCTCCGGGATATTGAAGGCCGACTGGGGCAGCACCTCGATGTGGTACGGCGCGAAGAGCGCCGAGAACTCCCGCAGCTTGCCGGGGTTGTTGGAGGCGAGGACGAGTTTGCTCAGTTTCATGGGATCTCCAACGCCGCCTTTTGCGCGGCCACCAGTTGCGCGATGCCCCGTTCGGCCAGGGTGAGCAGGGCGTCCAGTTCGCCGCGGGAGAAGGGCGTGCCCTCGGCCGTGCCCTGCACCTCGACGAAGCCGCCGGCGGCGGTCATCACCACGTTCATGTCCGTGTCGCAGGCGGAGTCCTCCGGGTAGTCCAGGTCGAGCACCGGCGTGCCGTCGTAGACGCCCACCGACACGGCGGCGACCAGCTCCCGGAGGGGATGGCGCGCGATGGCGCCGGCGGCGAGCAGCTTGGCGAAGGCATCGTGGGCGGCCACGCAGGCGCCGGTGATGGAGGCGGTGCGCGTGCCGCCGTCGGCCTGCAGCACGTCGCAGTCGATCTGGATGGTGCGCTCGCCCAGGGCCTCGAGATCGGTCACGGCGCGCAGCGCCCGGCCGATGAGGCGCTGGATTTCCAGGGTGCGCCCACCCTGCTTGCCCTTGGCCGCCTCCCGTTGCGTGCGGGTGTGGGTGGAGCGTGGCAGCATGCCGTATTCGGCGGTGAGCCAGCCTTGGCCCAGGCCTTTCAGGAAGCCCGGCACGCCCTCCTCGACGCTGGCGGTGCACAGCACCTGGGTGTCGCCGAAGGCGATCAGCACCGAACCTTCCGCGTGCTTGGTGTAATGGCGGGTGATGGCCACCTGCCGCAGTTCGTCCGCCTTGCGGCCGCTCGGCCGGTTTTTCCCCTCGCTCCTCACTTCTCACTCCTCACTTGGAATACTTCTTGATCGCCGCGTTGATTTCCTGGATCGCCCGCTCGATTTCCTCGTCGGACAGGTTGGGCAGGGGTTGCGCCCCCTTGCGGGCCTTGGCGAAGGCCTCCATCTGCGTCGTGAAGGAATCGATGGGCATGGTCCTGGTGGAGATGCTGCCGAGCGAATCCTCCGCGTAATTTTCCTCCCAGCGCATGGCGATCATGGACAGGTTGTCGGCGTTGGCGCCGCCCCGGTCCTCGGCCAGGGTGAGCAGGGCCGGCACCGCCTGCATGACGTTGCCCCCGCCCATGGCCCGCCCGATGATTTCGCTGGACAGGGGCCCCCAGACGCCGTCGGAGCTCAGTGCCAGGATGTCGCCGCTGAGCAGCGGCATCTTCTTGGAGAAGTCGATCTGGGGGGCCTGCACCCCGCCCAGGCAACTGTAGATGCGGTTGCGCGCCGGGTGGCGGGCGGCTTCCTCGGGCGTGAGCAGGCCCTCCTCCACCATGCGCTGCACCCGCGAGTGGTCGCGGGTCTGGGCGATGATGCGCCCGCCGCGGACGGCGTAAAGCCGCGAGTCGCCGGCGTGCGCCCAATAGGCGATGGAATCCTGCACGATGGCCGCCACGCAGGTGGTGCGCGGCGCCTCGGGCAGGAAGCGGTCCGCCGCGTAGTCGAGGATGGCATGGTGGGCGTTGCCGATGGCCCCGGAGAGGAACAGGAAGGGGTCCGTCAGCTTGGGGTGCGCCTCGCGCTGGAAGGCCTCGGTGATGTACTGCACGGCGATCTGGGCGGCCACCTCGCCGTGCAGGTGGCCGCCCATGCCGTCGGCGACCACCATGAGCAGGGCTTCCCGCGAGTAGCAGTAGGCGATGCGGTCCTCGTTGCTCGGCCGTTTGCCCGGGCGGCTTTCCTGATAGATCGTGAATTTCATCGGGCGATCAGACTCCGCATGCGCGCGCGCAGGCTGCCCAGCCAGGTCGTACGGGGCACCCGCCGCTGCTTGTCGGCCAGCGCCTTCTGCAGGGCGAACATGCTCTGGGGGCGTTCCAGGTAGTTGAGCCGCATGCACCAGTCGACCGTCTGCAGGAGCTGCGGCGAGTATTTCCCGCCCCAGCGCTTGACGGCCGGCGCGAGCTGGTCGCGCTCGATGCGCACGTCGGCGGCCTGGGGCGCCGCGCCGGCCAGGCAGGCGTACATGGTGGCGCCGACCGAGTAGATGTCGGTCCACGGCCCGAGCAGCTCGCGGCGCTGGCTGTGGTACTGCTCCGGGGCGGCGAAGCCGGGCGTGTACATCGGTTTCAGGAGGGGCGTGTCCGCGGACAGGGTCTGGCGCGCGGCGCCGAAATCGAGCAGCACGGGCGTGCCGTCGTGGCGCAGGTAGATGTTGGAGGGCTTGATGTCCAGGTGCAGCAGCTTGTGGGTGTGCACCTCGCGCAGCCCGTTCAGCAGGCGGGCGAACACGGCGCGGATGAAGCTCTCGCGGATCTCGCCCCTGTGGCGCTGGATGTGCTCCTGCAGAGTGCGGCCGCGCTCGTACTGCATGACCATGTACACCGTCTCGTTGGCGCGAAAGAAGTTGAGCACGCGCACCACGTTCGGGTGGGAGAGCTTGGCGAGCGCCCGTCCCTCCTCGAAGAAGCACTTCATGCCGTAGCGGAAGGCCGCCACCTTGTCCTCGGCGATGGACGGCAGCGCGTCCCCCTTCTCGCGCAGGGCGAGCGAGTTGGGCAGGTATTCCTTGATGGCCACGGGCGCGCCGGAACCGTCGTAGGCGAGGTAGACGATCGAAAAGCCGCCGAGCGAGAGCTGGCGTTCGATGCGGTAGTCCTCGAGCTGATATCCCGGCGCGAGCGGGACGTTGGCTTGTGGCGGCATGATGCGAGGCGCTAAGATACGTCTTCGATTGTCTCACTTTTGACGCGGCCCGGTAAGCCGCGCGGCGGGTGGCCCATGATCTACAGCATGACGGGATATGCCGTGCAGATGCGCGACACGGGACGGGGCGTGCTCCACCTGGAGCTGCGCACGGTCAATTCGCGCTACCTGGACATGAACTTCCGCATCGGCGAGGAGCTGCGCATCGTCGAGCCGGCCCTGCGCGAGCTGATCTCGGCCAAGCTCAACCGCGGCAAGGTCGATTGCCGCCTGAACCTGCTGCCCTCCACGGCGGCCCCCCGGGAGACGGCGCTCAACCGTCCGCTGCTGCTCCAGCTCGCCGTCCTGCAGCAGACGGTGTGCGAGCAGATTCCGGACGCGGCGCCGCTCACCGCGGCCGAGGTGCTGCGCTGGCCGGGCATGATGGGCGACGAGCAGCTCGGCGCCGATCTGCTGCAGAGCGAAGGCGCGGCGCTCGCCCGCGCCGCCCTCGATGAGCTGCTCGCCACCCGGGCGCGCGAGGGCGAGAAGCTGGCGGCCATGATCCTCGAGCGCGTTGCGCGCATGCGCGCGCTCGTGGCCGAGGCCACACCCAAGCTGCCCCAGGCCCTGGCCGACTACCAGGAGCGGCTGGCGGTGCGCCTGCGCGAGGCGGCGGCGAGCCTGGACGAGGAGCGCATCCGCCAGGAGGTGGGCCTGTTCGCCGCGCGCATCGACGTGGCGGAGGAACTGAACCGCCTCGTCGCCCACCTGGACGAGGTGGCGCGCGTCGTGGGCAAGGGCGGCGCCATCGGCAAACGGCTGGACTTCCTCATGCAGGAGCTCAACCGCGAGGCCAACACCCTGGCCTCCAAGTCCGTCTCCACGGAGATCACGGCCATCGCCCTGGAGCTGAAGCTGCTCATCGAACAGATGCGGGAACAAGTCCAGAACATCGAGTAGCCGGGCCGCTCACGCTGTCAGGGCATCGACAGCCGGCTTATCGTCCAGGGCCAGGGCTTCGGCAACGGCCGCACAGGTCACCCTGCCGGCATGGATGTTCAGGCCATTGCGCAGAAGAGCCCTCAGAGAAGCCGGGCCGGCTGCGCCGCCCCGCGCAAGGTCTCGGAAGGCAGCTCGCCGAACAT
>CAYZLI010000036.1:0-5582 GCA_964479195.1 uncultured Rhodocyclaceae bacterium | reverse complement strand
GCCGGGCCGGCTGCGCCGCCCCGCGCAAGGTCTCGGAAGGCAGCTCGCCGAACATGCGCTTGTAGTCGGCGGCGAAGTGGGAGAGATGCCAGAAGCCCCAGCGGGCGGCCACGTCCTGAACCGATACGCGCCTGAGATCGCCGCTCCTCAGGGCGCGCTTCACGCCGTTTAGCCGCACGGCGCGCAGGTAGCTCACGGGGTTGAGCTGCAGCACGTCCTGGAAGCTGTATTGCAGCGTGCGCCTGCTGACACCCAGTTCGCGGCACAGATCTTCCACCGTGAGAGGCTGATCCACGCGCTCGCGCATGTAGTCCTGGGCGCGGGCGACCATGGCATGGCGCGTGGTTGCGGGCGGGGCGACGCGGTCGCGGCCGTCGGGCGTGCCGATCAGGTCCATGAGACTGCCCAGCACTGCCTGCTCGAGGGCATTGCGCATGGCCTCGTGTTTGAGCATGCCGGGCGTGCGCGCAATCGAGGTCATGGCGGTAAGCAGGAACTGGCGGAACTCGTCGACGCGCTGTTTCAGCGTCTGGATGATGCGTACCCCGCGCAGCTCGGCTTCGATGTCGCGATGCTCGATTTCCGAGGCATAGCGACTAAGCACGTCCACGGGGACGGACATGGCCAGCACGTCGAGTCGGGGCGGGGTGCGGAAGTCGAACTCCTCGCCGTCGCGCAGCGTAATGATGTCGTCGGCGCCCATGGGCCGCCCGCAGAAATAGCCGGTGCCTTCCACGGCCAGGGGCACACCGACGGCGCGTGCGCCGCGGCGGACCAGTCCCGCCTCATGAACGGACAGGTTGGTGACTTCCCGGAACAACTGGATGCGGTTGAACCAGACTTCCATCACACGGCCTTCGAAGCGGCCGGCCGTCAACTGCTCGTAGATCTGGTCCCATTCCCGCAGCCGGCTGGCGTGCTCGTCCGCGTCCCGGGTTTCGAGACGGACCAGCGGGAATTCGCCTCCCCCGGTGCATTCGTTCGATGCCCGATGTGTAATTGTCTCCACCTTCGCACCCCCCCGAATCGGTGCTCCCCCTTTGTTCACTTAAACCCAAGCACTGTTTGAAGGCAAGCAATTTGTGAATCGGCGCCGTGCTGCAGCGCAGCAGTGCCGCGCCGCGGCGCTTGCCGTTTTCGGATAACGCCCAACCGAGGCCCGTGCCTAGAATCCACCCCACTCGCGCTCTGCACAACAAAGCGAAGGAAAGAGCGCGCGACGGAGGAGAACAGCATGTCCGCGGGATCGAGTCTTGTCGTGGCAGCACTGGTGGCCGGTATGGCGGCGGGCGCGGCCGGCGGGGCGCAGGCATTCGAGCGCGAATCGCTCGTGTGGAAGAAGTGCACGCGCTGCCACGCGGCGGACGCGGACGACCGGATTTCCCGTGTCGAGGAGCTGCGCACGACCCCGGAGGAATGGGCGGTCATCGTCGACCGGATGCGACGGCTTCACGGCATGGCGATCGGACCCGGGGAAATGGACCGGCTGCTGAAGGAGCTGTCCGCCACGCAGATTCTCACGCCGCAGGAGCAGGCCCGGGTGTCGTACCTGAGCCTCTGGCACAACTCGCAGCACGTCGAGGCGCCCGCCGACAAGGACGAGGAGAAGCTCTTCACGACCTGCGTGCGGTGTCATACGGCGGGCAAGATCTACTCGTACCGGATGACGTCCGACAGCTGGGCGAGGCTGCGCGACTTCCATCTGTTCGCCGTTCCGACCGTCGTCTTCCAGATGCGCGAGATGCGCTGGGTGCAGGAAGCGGATGCGGCGCTCGCTTACCTCGCCTCGAAGCTGCCTTATGGCAAGGCGTGGTCGGCTCCCGCCTCGAAGCTCGACGGCGTCTGGAGCGTGTTCGGGTACGCGCCCGGCCGCGGGACGTATCGCGGTGAAGCGCGGATCACCGGCGCCGGCAACGCCGAGTACAAGCTCGCCGGAGCCGTCGTGCACGCGGACGGCACCAGCGAAACCTTCGACGGCGAGGGAACGCTTTACGGCGGATACGCCCTACGCACGCGAACGAGGAACAACGGCTTCGCCGGCAACGGCGCGTACATCGTGTCCGGCGATGAACTCGAGGGCGAGTCGCATCTGCCGGCGCCCCACTTCCGCACATCGAGCGCGCGATGGGTGCGCAGCGGCGACCAGCCCAAGGTCGCGCGGATCGTGCCGCGTTTCATCCTCAAAGGCGAGAAGACGAAGATCACCGTCGAAGGTACGCATCTGCCGGATGCCAACGTCGCCGATGTTTCGTTCGGCGGCGGCGCCGTCAAAGTGCTCGCCGTGAAGCGAGTCGCACCCGGCGTGCTGGAGCTCAGCGTCGTGAGCAGCGCACCGAAGCTCGG
Source organism: uncultured Rhodocyclaceae bacterium (assembly GCA_964479195.1). GTDB lineage: Bacteria > Pseudomonadota > Gammaproteobacteria > Burkholderiales > Rhodocyclaceae > Desulfobacillus. The sequence goes on along the minus strand of CAYZLI010000036.1, from coordinate 3,239 downwards.
CGTCGCGAGCGTGTCGATCAAGGGCATCGATGCAGGGATGGTCACGCTCGCGCCGCGGATCGACTACATCGCGATCACGCCGCCAACCGGACGAGCGCGGCTGTCGGGTGGCACGCACTACCCGGCGGAGGGCGTCCAGTTCGAGGCCATCGCCTACGCGAAAGACGGCAATGGGAAGACCGCCGGCGCCACGCCGCTCGGGCCGGTCCCGGCGACGTTCCGGCTCGCCGAGGAAAAGACGCGTCCCGGCGACGACGATCTGCGCTGGCTGGGTGCGATCAAGCCGAACGGCACGTACCTGCCGATCGGCGACTACGCGCCCAATCCGATGCGCAAGTACTCCGTCGAGAACAGCGGACTCGTGAAAGTCGTGGCGCGATACCGGCACGGCACACGGTCGTTCAGGGCGGAAGCGTTGCTCGCCGTTACGATGCCCGATTTCATCGCGAGAATACGATGAACGATACCTACGCTTGGGCGGATCATCGGGTATTCGCACCGTCCGCCGGGACGGGCGGCAAGGCCGTGCTCTTCGCTGCGGATGAGGCGAGCCTTTTCGCGATCGACGCCTCCGCGCAGCCGATACTGGACCGCTGGCGGCGCCGCGACGCCATCGTTCTGCACGATGTGCCGGCCCCCGACCGCGAAGTCCTGAGCGCGCTGCGCGATGCGCAAGTCTTGGTTCCTGCCGCGTGGCTGCGCCGGCCGACGCCCCCGCCGATCGACCCGGAACGCATTCCGCTGCGCACGCTCGTGCTCGAGGCGGCGCAGGCGTGCAACCTGCACTGCACCTACTGCTACGCCGGCGGCGGTTCGTACGGCGGCGAGGCGCGAATGATGCATCCCGAGCTCGCCGCGCGCGCCGCGCGTTATCTCGTCGAATCGTCGGGCGACCGGGAGAGCGTCACGCTCGTGCTGTTCGGTGGCGAACCGCTGCTGAACCTGCCCGCGTTGAAAGCCGCGGTGCGGGAGGGCGAGGCGGCGGCAGCGGGCCTCGGCAAGAAGCTCGTCGTTTCGGTGACTACCAACGGCACGCGCTTCACATCGGAGGCGCTCGACTTCCTGGGCGCGCACCGGATCGCGGTTTCGGTGAGCATCGACGGCCCGCCCGACGTCCACGACGCCAATCGCCGCTACGCGGGAAAGAACGGCGGCGGCACCTACGTCGACGTCGTCGATGGCGTGGCGCTGCTGCGCGCACGCACGGGGAGACGGCCTGCTGCCCGGGTGACCCTGAAGCCGGATCAATGGGACCGCGTGCCCGAGGTCTTCGAGCACGTGCTCGGGCTGGGCTTCCTCGAGGTGGGCATCGCCCCTTCGAGTCCCGTCACTGCAACACTGCTGCCCGCGCCGCAACAGGACGAGGCTCTTCTCGCCGGCTTCTCGCGGCTCGCCGAACGGTTCGGGCGCGAGGCCGGGCACGGCCGCGTGTTGCCCTTCTCGAACCTCCTCGACGTTCTCGGCAGGCTGCACGCGGGCCGAGTCAAGGGCGCGCCGTGCGGCGCCGGACTCGGCTACCTCGCGATGGACGCGCAGGGCCGCTTTTTCCTGTGCCACCGGCTGGCCGGCGTGGCGCGGTTCTGCGTCGGCGATCTCGACGCCGGCATCGATCACGCGAAGGTCCGCGCGTGCCTCGGCGCGCTGGCGATGCCGCGCCAGGACGCGTGCGCGGCGTGCTGGGCGCGCAGCCTCTGTGCCGGGGGCTGCCACTACGAGAATCACTTGCGCGAGACCGAGCTTGGGCTTCCCCACGGCGGATCCTGCGATTTCATTCGGCGATGGCTCGAACTCGGAATTCGCGTATACGCCCAGCTTTGCGACGATCCCGCCAACCCGGTGCTCGCCTTCCTCGCGAGGCGTGGCGACGGCTGAATTTCCATTCGGAGGAGCACGCAGTGAAAAAGAAGGTCATCGAGGCGCTGAATCAGAAGGCGAAGGCGATCGAGCGCCTGGCCGATGGCGAGCAGAAGAACGCGCAGCCGCTGGCTCAGCGTCCGATGCCCCAGGGCTGCACGACGATCTTCGACACCGGCTGGGAGACCAATCCGCGGCCCACGTATCCGATCGGCAACTGCCAGGCGTCGGCGCGCGATTTCCACGGCTGCGCAGGCGACTGCTGGTGGCCCGCCCAAATGCCGGACGGGCTCACCAACCATGTCGATTTCGACGTCGCCTGTCCGAACGTTGCGCGCGACTGGCGCAATCTCAAGTACGACTAGGAGGACATCATGCGATGGATGCGGCTTGTCGTGCTGGCCGTGGCCGCGGTCGTGGGCGCCGCTGAGGCGGCGCGCGCCGAGGCCGGCGAGCGGCTCTATTACCTCGGCTACGAAGTCATTCAAGTGATCGACGGCGACACCGACGCCATCGTCGCCGACATTCCGCTCAAGGGCGCCACGCGCGAGGTCGGCCTCAGCGCGGACAGGAAGTTTCTCTACGTGGCGACGAACCGGCATCTCGTGCACAAGGTGGATCTCGGCACGAACCGCGTCGTCGCGACGGCCGACGTGAGCAACGGCGGCTGGGAGCGCTTGATGTTCGGCTTCGTCCTCGACCCCGACGGCCGCACCGCCTACGGCGCGTTCATGTCGCGCCGGACGCACAAGGGCGACATCGCGATCGGAAGGCCCGTCGTGGCGCAGTTCGAGCTCGAGACGGGCAAGCTGCTGCGCAGCGTCGAGGTGCCCTGGGGTGTCGCGCACCTCGTCAGCGTCAAGGGCGGCAGGACAATCTACGCGTTCGGACAGGATCTCTACAAGATCGACACGACCGGCAGCGAGCTCACGGTCGTCGAAACCGTGCCCATGTTCGACAAGGGAATGAACATCCTGCCGTTCTGGGACTACACGTTCGACAACGGCGGCGTGGCCAGCATGAACTACTACACGGAGAAGTTCATGGGCCTGCTGCTCGTCGATCAGCAAAGCGGCGACATCGAGGACATCGTGCTCGAAGGCGAGCCGGTGATGGCCTACTCGGTGATTCTCGCGCCCGACCGCAAGAAGGCCTATGCGGTCATGGACGATCTGACCGTCATCGATCTCGCGAAGAAGACGTATGTCGCGTCGGTGCCGATCAAGGAGGGCACCAGCTACGCCGTCAACGTGTCCGGCGACGGAAAGAAGATCTATGTCGGCGGCGGCGGCTCGACGCTGTCGGTCTACGACGCACAGACCCTGAAGCCGTTGAAGGTGCTGCAGATGGCCTCGGACGGGATGGATCTGCGCCGGATCCGATTT
>CAYZLI010000035.1:2271-27088 GCA_964479195.1 uncultured Rhodocyclaceae bacterium | reverse complement strand
GACGACCGGACAGATTGCGTGCTACAAAACCGGACAGATCAAAAACTCACAACAGATTTCTTGCCAACCCGGTCCCAGTCAAGTACCGTCGACCGAACGACAGCATGAAAAGACCGCCCAAACTCCGCTCGCAGAAATACGGCATGGCCCCCGGGGCGCTGGTGCATCTGGGGGAACGCCGGACCGAGCAGCCGGTCATCACGCTGCTCGAATACGACGGCGACGGGCTGCGCGAGGTGCGCTTCAAGTCGATCGCCGAGTCCCGCGACTACCGGCCGGGACCGGGCACCCTGTGGCTCAACGTCTATGGCCTGCACGAGCCGGAGGTGATGGCCGAGATCGGCCGCCGCTTCAACCTGCATCCGCTGGCCCTGGAGGACATCCTCAACACCGACCAGCGCCCCAAGGTGGACGACTACGGCGACTATTTGTACATCGTCGCCCGCTTCTTCGAATACGACACCAGGACGCTTGGTGTCGGCTCCGACCAGGTGAGCATCGTGCTGGGCGCCAACTTCGTGCTCACTTTCCAGGAGCGGCCCAGCGGCACCTTCGAGCCCCTGCGCGAGCGGCTGCGGGCCGACCGCGGCCAGATCCGCCGGCTCGGCGCCGACTACCTGGCCTACTCGCTGCTGGACACCTTGGTGGACCGCTACTTCGTGGTGATCGAGCAGTTGTCCGAGCGCACCGAGGCGGTGGAGGAAGAACTGCTGCGCAAGCCCACGCCGCTGCTGCTCAAGACCATCCACCAGATCAAGAGCGAAACCCTGGCCCTGCGCCGGGCCATCTGGCCACTGCGCGAGGTGCTCAACGGCCTGGCACGAGCCGACCTGCGCTTCTTCCAGCCCGGCACGCTGCCCTACCTGCGCGACGTGTACGACCACACCGTCCATGTCATCGAGTCCCTGGAGGCGATCCGCGACCTGATTGCCGGCATGCTGGACATCTATCTGTCGAGCATCTCCAACCGGCTCAATGCGGAGGTGCGCTTCCTCACGGTGATCACCACCTTGTTCATGCCGGCGGCGCTCATCGCCGGAGTCTTCGGCATGAATTTCCACACCATGCCGCTGCTGGATGCGCCGGACGGATTTTTCGTCGCCCTCGGCCTGATGGGGGCCATCGCCGTCGTGATGGCGGGGATTTTCTGGCGGCGCCGCTGGCTCGGCTGACGCTCAGCGCTTCGGCAGGGGCTTCTTCTCGATCTTCTTTTCCATCAGCTTGAGGATCACCAGCGAGCAGTTGTCGCCGGCGCCGCGCGCCCGGTCCCGTGCCCGCTGGATGAGGATCTCGGCCGCCGCACGGGGCGGATGGGCCGCCAGCACGCCCCCCAACTCGGTGTCCGAAAAATAGGCCCACAGCCCGTCCGAGCAAAGCAGGAAGATGTCCTGGTGGCGCGGGGGGACCGCTTCGCCGTAGTCGATGGTCGGCGGGTGCTCGCCGCCCAGGCTGGTGAGCAGGATGTTGCGCTGGGGATGGGTGAGCGCTTCCTCCTCCGTGATGCGGCCCTGGCGCACCAGCTCGTTCACCAGGGAATGGTCCACAGTCCGGCTGGCGAGCCGCTCGCTGCGGAAATGATAGATGCGGGAATCGCCGCAGTGGGCCCAGTCCACGCGCCCGGGCTGGAAGAGCAGGACGCAGGCCGTGCTGTGGGGATCCTGCTCGCTGGTGAAGCGGGTCAGGTCGATGACGACGTGGGCCTCCTCGATGATGGAGCCCAGCAATTCCCGGGGCGACTCGGAGGCCGGCCCGAAAGCCTCGAAGTTCTGCTGCGCCTTGAGGATCACCTGGTCGGCCGCCATGCTGCCGCCGCTGTGCCCCCCCATGCCATCGGCCAGGACGGCCATGAGCAGGCCGGGACGGCTCGGATGGGGCAGGAGCGCCACGCGGTCCTGCTGCTCCTTGCGGTCCCCGGTATGCTGGGCGGCGCAGGTTTCGACGGAGAGGGCCACGGTGGGGATCGGGTCGTCTGCTTGGACCGGGCCACTCTAGCACGCAATCGTCGCGGCGGCCGTGCTAGGCTTGGCGCGAACAACCCTGGAGACTCGGATGCTTTACCCAAGACGCGGCTTCAACCAGCTCACGGTCGGCGATCGCTTCGAGAGCGCCATGACCATGACGGAGACCCACCTGGTGCTGGGCGCCGGCCTGTTCGGCGACTTCAATCCCCTGCACGTGGACCAGGCCTTCGCCGAGGGCTCGCGCTATGGCGGGCGCATCGCCCACGGCTACCTCACCAGTTCCCTCATCGCCGCCTCCTACGGCATGGTCTTCCACGGCACGGCCATCGCCTACCTGGAGCACAACTGCCGCTTCCTGCTGCCGGTGCGCGCCGGCGACACCCTGACCACCGCCTGGACGGTCACCGCCCTGGAGTCCAAGCCGCACCACGATGGAGGCATCGTTACCATGCAGGCGGCCTGCGGCAACCAGCGGGGCGAGAAGGTGGCGGAGGCGACCGGGACGATGCTGGTGAAGAACGCCTGAGGGGGTCAGCCGCCCTTCGCCGCGCGGAACTTCTCTTCCTCCCGCAGCCGCAGTACCCGCCGCTGCACCTTGCCGGTGGTGGTCATGGGCAGGCTGTCGAGGAACTCGATGGCCTTGGGGTATTCGTAGGGCGCGAGGTACTGGCGCACATGGCCCTGCAGGTCGGCCTCCAGTTCGGGCGAGGGCGCAACTCCGGGCTGCAGGACGATGAAGGCCTTGACGATGGTGCCGCGGGTCTCGTCGGGCGCCCCCACCACGGCGGCGTTGGCCACCGCCGGGTGCTTGACCAGGCAGTTCTCGATCTCGCTCGGGCCGATGCGATAGCCGGCGCTCTTGAACATGTCGTCGGCGCGGCCCTGGTACCAGAGGTAGCCGTCCGCGTCCATCTTCGCCAGGTCGCCGGTGCGCCCCCATGCCTGCCCGCCCTCGCCGATGAACTTCTCGGCGCTGGCCTTGGGGTTCTTCCAATACTCCAGCAGGAACACGGGGTCGGTTTCGCCGCCGCACTCGCGCTGCACGCAGACCTCGCCCACCTCGCCGGCCGGCAGCACCCGGCCCGCCTCATCCAGCAGCGCCACCCGGTGGCCCGGGTAGGGCCGGCCCATGGCGCCGGGCTTGGGCGGAAAGACCGCGGCGCAATTGCCAACGATGTAATTCACCTCCGTCTGGCCGAACATCTCGTTGATGGTGACCCCGAGCTTTTCCCGGGCCCAGCCGAACACGGTCTCACCCACGGCCTCCCCGGCGCTCATGATGGTGCGCAGATCCACGTCGTATTTGGCCTTCGGCTCCGGCACCGCCTTCATCATCATTTTCAGGGCCGTGGGGAACAGGAAGGTGTTGCGCACGCCGTATTTCCCGATCAGGTGGAAGGCCTTCTCCGGGTCGAAGCGGCCGCGGTAGCCCAGCAGGGGCTGGCCGCAGGCCCAGGTGGGTAGCAGCACGTCGAAGAGCCCGCCGGTCCAGGCCCAGTCGGCCGGCGACCAGAACAGGTCGCCCGGCTGCGGAAAGAAATCGTGGGAGCAGACGAAACCCGGCAGGTTGCCGAGGAGCGTCCGTTGGGCCATCAGGGCCCCCTTCGGATTGCCCGTGGTCCCGCTCGTATAGATGATCAGGGCCGGGTCGTCGGCGCCGGTGTCGACGCGTTGGTAGCGGGACGAGGCCCGCGCCAGCAGCAGATCCCAGTCGTGAGTGCCAGACTCCCGCGCCGCATTTTTCCCCTCTCCGACGCCGATGACGTGCTTCAGGCCGGGCAGCCGGCTGCGCACCTGCCACAGCTTGGGCAGGGTCGAGTCGTCCGCCAGGGCGACGCAGGCCCCGGAATCGGCCAGCCGGTATTCCAGCGCGTCGGGGCCGAACAGGTGGGACAGGGGCAGGGCGACCGCCCCCATCTGGTAGCAGGCGATGTGGGCGATGCCCGTCTCCGGCCGCTGCGGCAGGAGGATCGCCACCCGGTCGCCGCGCTGCACGCCCAGCGCATGCAAGGTGTTCGACAGCCGGTTGGCCTGGCGCTGGATGTCCCAGAAGGTCCAGGCTTCCGTATGGCCGGATTCGTCCTCGTAATAGAGGGCGAAGCGCGAGCGATCCTGCGCCCAGCGCCCGCAGCACTCCCAGCCCATGTTGTAACGGGCCGGCACCGCCCAACGGAATGTGGCGTATAGTTCTTCGTAGTTTCCCGCCCCGGCATTGAGTTCCATCCCTAGCCCTCTTTTCCGCGCAGGGTCCATTGTACGAAAGCCGCCCCGTGCTGCACAGTCACCCTTGCCTCCCCCGCGTTGCCGTGCGGCCCGGTGCAACGTCGTGGAGGGCCGACACTTGCGATTTGTTTGCACTGCATCAAAGCAGGCGCGGAACTTCATCCGGCATAGTGCCCCTCTAAACCCCGGATGAAATTCGGCCGTTGACGGGGTAGACCGGGCAGTTACGGCCGCAAGGTCTACACTGAGAACAGAGGAGGACAGCGCACGCCGGCGGGCCGATCGGTGCGCGCAGCCATCCTTTCGGAAAGGAGAGACACCATGGATGTCGTCGCAGAAGCCGCCGCGCGATACGAGCGCACTCGCGAAGATGAATTTTCCCTCCAGGAGTATCTGGACATCTGCAAGAAGGACCCGACCGCCTACGCCACGGCGGCCGAGCGCATGCTGGCGGCGATCGGCGAGCCGGAAATGGTGGACACCCGGCTCAATCCGCGCATGTCGCGAATTTTCGCCAACAAGGTAATCCGCCTCTACCCCGCTTTCCGTGGTGAGTTTTATGGCCTCGAAGAGGCGATCGACAACGTCGTCTCCTACTTCAAGCACGCCGCCCAGGGTCTGGAAGAAAAGAAGCAGATACTGTATTTGCTCGGCCCCGTGGGCGGGGGCAAGTCCTCCATCGCCGAGCGCCTCAAGCAACTCCTGGAGAAAGTGCCCTTCTACGCCCTGAAGGGCTCGCCGGTGAATGAGACGCCGCTGGGCCTGTTCTCGCCGGAGGAAGACGCGGCCATCCTGGAGGACAAGTACGGCATCCCGCGGCGCTACCTCACGGGCCTGCTCTCGCCCTGGGCGGTGAAGCGCCTGCACGAGTACAACGGCGACATTTCCCGGTTCCGCGTCGTCAAGCGCTACCCGTCCGTCCTGCGCCAGATCGCCGTTTCCAAGACCGAGCCGGGCGACGAGAACAACCAGGACATCTCGGCGCTCACCGGCAAGATCGACATCCGCAAGCTCGAGCAGTACGCCCAGAACGATCCGGACGCCTACAGCTATTCCGGCGGCCTGTGCCTGGCCAACCAGGGGCTGCTGGAGTTCGTCGAGATGTTCAAGGCGCCCATCAAGGTCCTGCACCCCCTGCTCACCGCCACCCAGGAGGGCAACTTCAAGGGCACGGAAGGCTTCGGCGCCATCCCCTTCGACGGCATCGTCCTCGCCCACTCCAACGAGTCGGAGTGGCGCACGTTCAAGAACAACCGCAACAACGAGGCCTTCCTCGACCGCATCTTCATCGTCAAGGTGCCCTACTGCCTGCGCGTGTCCGAGGAGGTCAAGATCTACGAGAAGCTGCTGCGCAACTCGGCCCTGGCCAACGCCGTCTGCGCGCCCGGCACCCTCAAGATGATGTCCCAGTTCTCCGTGCTCTCGCGCCTGGTGGAGCCGGAGAACTCCAGCCTCTACTCGAAGATGCTGGTCTATGACGGGGAAAACCTGAAGGACACCGACCCCAAGGCCAAGTCCTACCAGGAATACCGGGACTTCGCCGGCCCGGACGAGGGCATGAACGGGATTTCCACCCGCTGGGCCTTCAAGATCCTCTCAAGGGTGTTCAACTTCGACCACTCCGAGGTCGCGGCCAACCCGGTGCACCTGCTCTACGTACTCGAGCAGCAGGTCGAGCGCGAGCAGTTCCCGCCCGAGCTGGAGCAGCGCTACCTCAACTTCATCAAGGAGTACCTGGCGCCCAAGTACGCCGAGTTCATCGGCAAGGAGATCCAGACCGCTTATCTGGAATCCTATTCGGAATACGGCCAGAACATCTTCGACCGCTACGTCACCTACGCCGACTACTGGATCCAGGACCAGGAGTACCGCGACCCGGACACGGGCGAGATCTTCGACCGCAACTCGCTCAACCAGGAGCTGGAGAAGATCGAGAAGCCGGCCGGCATCAGCAACCCGAAGGACTTCCGCAACGAGATCGTCAACTTCGTCCTGCGCGCGCGGGCCCATAACCACGGCAAGAACCCCCTGTGGACGAGCTACGAGAAGCTGCGCCAGGTGATCGAGAAGAAGATGTTCTCCAACACCGAGGAGCTGCTGCCGGTGATCTCCTTCAACGCCAAGGCCTCCGCCGAGGACACACGCAAGCACGAGGACTTCGTCAATCGCATGACGGCCAAGGGCTACACGCAGAAGCAGGTGCGCCTGCTCTGCGAATGGTACCTGCGGGTACGCAAATCGTCTTGAGCCGGGAGGCCCCAGCAATGGCCTACCTGGTCGATCGCCGCATCAACGGCCGGCACAAGTCGGCCGTCAACCGGGAGCGCTTTGTGCGGCGCTTCCGCGCCCAGATCAAGAAGGCCGTGGAGCGGGCCGTCAAGAAGCGCTCCATCACCGAGGTGGACGCCGGCGAGAAAGTCTCCATCCCGGCCCGGGACATCTCCGAGCCGAACTTCCGCCACGGCGACGGCGGCGTGTGGGAAGGCATCCATCCGGGCAACGAGGAGTACCAGCGCGGCGACCGCATTCCCCGGCCCAAGGGCGGAGCGGGCGGCCCCGGCGGCGGGGCCAGCCCGGACGGCGAAGGGGAGGACGATTTCATCTTCGAACTGTCCCGCGACGAGTTCCTCAACTATTTCTTCGAGGACCTGGCGCTGCCCAACCTGGTCAAGACGCAGCTGGCGACGGTCAAGGACTTCAAGACCACCCGCGCCGGCTACACCCTGGACGGGGTGCCGACCAACATCCACGTGGTGCGTTCGCTGCGCGGCGCCATCGCCCGCCGCATCGCCCTGGCCTCGCCGCTGATGGCCGAGATGAAGGAGCTGGAGGACGAACTGGGGCGCCTGGGCGCCGAGCCCGTGCCGAACATGCTGCGCATCAACGAGATCCGGCAGCAGATCCACTCCCTCAAGGTGCGCATCTACGGCATCCCCTACCTGGACCCCTTCGACCTGCGCTACCGCGCCCACGTCAAGGTGCCCAAGCCCAGCACCCAGGCGGTCATGTTCTGCATCATGGACGTGTCGGGTTCCATGGACGAGACGAAGAAGGACATGGCCAAGCGCTTCTTCACCCTGCTCTACCTCTTCCTCAAGCGCAACTACGAGACCGTGCAGGTGGTCTTCATCCGCCACCACGGCACGGCCGAGGAGGTGGACGAGGACACCTTCTTCCACTCCCGCGAGTCCGGCGGCACGGTGGTTTCCAGCGCCCTGGAGCTGATGGAGCAGATCCTCGAACAGCGCTTCTCCACCCTGGACTGGAACATCTACGCCGCCCAGGCCTCCGACGGGGACAACTGGCATGACGACTCGCCGCGCTGCCGCCACATCCTGAACACGCGGATCATGCCCTACGTGCAGTACTACGCCTACATCGAGATCGCCGAGGCCGAGCCGCAGAACCTGTGGCACGAGTACGAGACGGTGGCGGAGACCTATAAGTACCGCTTCGCCATGCAGCGCATCCGCAGCGTCGGCGAGATCTACCCGGTATTCCGCGAGCTGTTCAAGAAGACCAACGCCTTTACCGAATAGGCCCCGCGCCAATCATGAGAAAAAAGCTGCCCGGCGGATCGGAATGGAGCTTCGACGCACTGGAACGCTACGAAAAGGAGATCGGCAAGGTGGCGCGGGCGTGCGGCCTCGACATCTACCCGGTCCAGCTGGAGGTCATCACCTCCGAGCAGATGATGGATGCCTACGCCAGCGCCGGCATGCCGACGGGCTACCACCACTGGAGCTACGGCAAGCACTTCCTCGCCACCGAGAAGCGCTACAAGCGCGGCGAGATGGGCCTCGCCTACGAGATCGTCATCAACTCCAACCCGTGCATCGCCTACCTCATGGAGGAGAACACCCTCACCATGCAGGCGCTGGTGATCGCCCACGCCGCCTACGGCCACAACTCCTTCTTCAAGGGCAACCACCTGTTCCGGCAATGGACCGACGCGGCCTCGATCATCGATTACCTGGTCTTCGCCCGCAACTACATCGCCGACTGCGAGCAGCGCCATGGGGTGGAGGCCGTCGAGGAACTGCTCGACTCCTGCCACGCCCTGATGAACTGCGGCGTGGACCGCTACAAGCGCCCGCAGAAGCTCTCCCTGGACAAGGAGAAGGCGCGCCAGCGGGAGCGGGAGCGCTACCTGCAGACCCAGGTGAACGACATGTGGCGCACGCTGCCCCAGCAGGCGCCCGAGCCGCAGAAGGCCGTCGAGGCGGAACGCTTCCCGCCCGAGCCGGAGGAGAACCTGCTCTATTTCTTCGAGAAGTACGCGCCGCTGCTCGAGCCGTGGCAGCGCGAGGTGGTGCGCATCGTGCGCAAGGTCGCCCAGTACTTCTACCCGCAGCGCCAGACCAAGATGATGAACGAGGGCTGGGCCACGTTCTGGCACTACACCATCCTCAACGCCCTCTACGACAAGAAGCTGGTGACGGACGGCTTCATCATCGAGTTCCTCCAGTCCCACACCAGCGTCATCTACCAGCCGCCGGTGACGAAGCCCTACTACAGCGGCATCAACCCCTACGCCCTGGGCTACGGCATGTGGACCGACATCCGCCGCATCTGCGAACAGCCCACGGACGAGGACCGGGAGTGGTTCCCGGACATTGCCGGCTCCGACTGGCGCAAAACGCTGGACTTCGCCATGCGCAACTTCAAGGACGAGAGCTTCATCGCCCAATACCTGTCGCCGCGCCTGATCCGCGAGATGCGCCTGTTCTCGCTGCTCGACGAGGAAGGGGAGGACGAGCTGGAAATCACCGCCATCCACGACGAGGACGGCTACCGCTACATCCGCCAGGTCCTCTCCGACCAGTACAACGTCAGCCACCTCGACCCGAACATCCAGGTCTACTCGGTGAATACCCGCGGCGACCGCAGCCTGACCCTGCGCCATTACATGCACAGGGGCCGCCCCCTGGCCGGGAACGCGGAAGAGATGCTCAAGCACGTCGCCCGCCTGTGGGGCTTCGAGGTCATTCTGGAAAGCGTCGACGCTTCCGGCCGGGTGTTGAAGGAGTACTCCTGCCGCCACGAGAAGCGGCACGGACGGTAGGGCGTAGGGCGCAATAAGCCTGTCCTGAGCCTGTCGAAGGGCGAAGCGCATTGCGCCGGATGGTCGCGTTCGGCGCATTACGCCGCAAGCGGCTAATGCGCCCTACAGTCGCTCGGCAATAAACTCGATCCAGTGCCGCACCGGCAGTTCCGTGCCCGCCTGCAGGTGGGCGATGCAGCCGATGTTGGCGCTGGCGATGGCCGCCGGCATGCCGGCGCCGAGGGCGGCCAGCTTGTGCTCGCGCAGCTTGAGGGAGAGTTCCGGCTGCAGGATGGAGTAGGTGCCCGCCGAGCCGCAGCACAAGTGGCCGTCCGCCACGGGCGTCAGCTCGAAGCCCGCCGCCCGCAGGATGTCTTCCACCACGCCCTGGATCTTCTGCCCGTGCTGCAGGGAGCAGGGCGAGTGGAAAGCCAGTGTCGAGTTTCGCGTTTCGAGTTTCGAGTTGGCGAGCAGCGGCAGCAGTCTTTCTTTTTCTGCCGCAATCACTTCGCTCACGTCCCGGGTCAGCAATGAAATCCGCGCCGCCTTGTCCCGGTAGGCCGGGTCGTGCCGCAGCAGGTGGCCGTACTCGCGCACGTGGGCGCCGCAGCCGGAGGCGGTCATGACGATGGCTTCCGCTTCTGCGTGCCCTCCGGACTCGATGTAGGGCCACCAGGCGTCGATATTGCGCCGCGCGTCTTCGAGGCCGCCGTCCTGGTCGTTCAGATGGTGGCGCAGCGCCCCGCAGCAGCCGGCCGAATTTTTCCCGCCCCGCGCTTCCACCAGCGAGATCCCCAGCCGGTCGAGCACCCGCGCCGCCGCGGCGTTGATGTCGGGCGCGAGCGCCGGCTGCACGCAGCCGGCCAGGGCCAGCATGCGCCGCGGGTGGGCGGCCGGCGGCCAGGGGCCGGACGGACGGCGCGCCGGCACCTTGGCGGCCAACGCCCCGGGTAGCCAAGGGCGAAGAAACTGCCCCAGCCGCAGCGCCGGCTCGAACAACCACGGCCGCGGCAGGAACTCGCGCAGCACGAAGCGCCGCGTGCGCTCTGCGGCTCCCCGCGGCACGCGGCTCTCCGCGACCGCGCGGCCGATGTCGGCCAGGCGGTGGTACTCCACCCCCGACGGGCAGGTGGTCTCGCAGGAGCGGCAAGAGAGGCAGCGATCCAGGTGCAGCCGGGTCTTCGCCGAAACCTCGCCGCCTTCCAGCATCTGCTTGACGAGGTAGATGCGCCCGCGCGGGCCATCCAGCTCGTCGCCCAGCAACTGGTAGGTCGGGCAGGTGGCCGTGCAGAAGCCGCAGTGGACGCATTTGCGCAGGATCTCGTCCGCCTCGCGGCCCTGGGGTGTGTCGCGGATGAAATCGGCGAGGTGGGTCTGCATGGTTCAGAGCTCGGGGTAGAGCCGGCCGGGGTTGAATATCCCTTGGGGATCGAATGCCCGCTTCAGGTTGCGGTGCAGCTTCATCAGCGTGTCCGGCAGGGGCGCAAACACGCCCCCGCTGCGCTCGCCGCCGCGAAAGAGGGTGGCGTGGCCGCCCGCGGCAGCCGCGACTTCCCGCACCTGCTGCGGCTCGGCGTTGGATTTCAGCCAGCGCAGGGCCCCGCCCCACTCGAACAACTGCGTGCCCGCCAGGGCCAGGGGGGAGGACGCGGAAGGCACCGACAGGCGCCACAGGGCCTCCTTCCCGACGAAGAACGCCAGCTGCTGTTCGCGCACGTCCCGCCAGAACCCGTCGGCCTGCGCCAGTTCCTCGCCGCCGAGCCTTTCCCGCGCCGCGCGCACGGCCGCCCGAGCACCGGAGAGCCGGACCGTCAGCTCGCCCCCATCCGGCGTCCCCTCCCAGCAGGTGGCCGAGACGGGCAGGGGCTGGCCGGCCCAGCGGTTCATGGTCTCCAGGGCCTTCGCCTCCGGCAGTTCCAGGCGCAGCGTCAGCTCGGCCGCCGGACGCGGCAGCACTTTCAGGGAGACTTCGAGCAGCAGGCCAAGGGTGCCCATCGCGCCGGCCATCAGGCGGGAGACGTCGTAGCCGGCAACGTTCTTCATCACCTGTCCGCCGAAATTCAGCACTTCGCCCTTGCCGTCCAGCAGCTTCGCGCCGAGCAGGAAGTCGCGCACCGACCCCGCCGTGGCGCGGCGCGGGCCGGAGAGCCCGGCAGCAACGCAGCCGCCGAGCGTCGCCGAATCGCCGAAGTGCGGCGCCTCGAAGGCGAGCATCTGGCCCTGCTCCGCCAGGGTCGCTTCCAGTTCGGCCAGGGGCGTGCCGGCGCGCGCCGTGACCACCAGCTCCGTGGGCTCGTAGGCGACGATGCCGGCATGGCCCCGCGTGTCCAGCACCTCGCCCACGAGCGGGCCGCCGTAGAAGTCCTTGCTGCCGCCGCCGCGGATGCGCAGCGGTTTCCCCTCCGCCGCCGCGGCGAGGACCCGTTCCCTGAATTGTTCCGTCATGCCGATCCTTTCGCCGACCCGGCGAGCCGATACTCGGAGCAGCGCCGCGGCGTCGGCACCGCCTTGCCGGGATTGAGCAGGCCCCGCTCGTCGAAGGCGGCCTTGACGGCGTGGAACATGGCCAGCTCCGCGGGCGAGAACTGCACGCACATCTGGTTCACCTTCTCGATGCCCACCCCGTGCTCGCCCGTGATGGTGCCGCCCACCTCCACCGACAGTTCGAGGATCTTGCCGCCGTAGGCGGTGGCCCGCTCCACCTCCCCCGGCCGGTTGGCGTCGAACATGATGAGCGGATGCAGGTTGCCGTCGCCAGCGTGGAAGACGTTGGCGCAGCGCAGGCCGTACTCCTCGGAAAGCTCGGCGATGCGCGTCAGCACGCGGGCCAGGTGCTTGCGCGGGATGGTGCCGTCCATGCACAGGTAATCCGGCGTAATGCGGCCCACCGCCGAGAAGGCCGCCTTGCGCCCGGCCCAGAACTTCAGCCGCTCGGCCTCGTCCCGGGACACGCGGATGTCCGTGGCGCCGGACCCGGCCAGCACTTCGCTGACGCGGGCGATTTCCTCGGCCACCTCCTCCGGCGTGCCGTCGGATTCGGCCAGCAGGATGGCCTGCGCCGACAGGTCGTAGCCGGCATGGACGAAGTCCTCCACGGCACGGGTGGCGGGCCGGTCCATCATCTCCAGCCCGGCGGGAATGATGCCGGCGGCGATGATGTGCGCCACGGCGTTGCCCGCCTTGACCACGTCGTCGAAGGAGGCCAACACCACCTGGGCGAGCTGGGGCGTGGGGGTGAGCTTGACGGTGGCCTCCAGCACCACGCCCAGCATGCCCTCCGAGCCGATCATCAGCGCCAGCAGGTCGTAGCCAGGCGCATCCAGTGCCCCGGAGCCGATCTCCACCACTGAACCATCCATCAGCGCGACGCGCACTCGCAGCACGTTATGCACCGTCAGGCCGTACTTCAGGCAGTGCACGCCGCCCGAGTTCTCGGCCACATTGCCGCCGATGGTGCAGGCGATCTGGCTGGAGGGGTCGGGCGCGTAGTACAGGCCGTAGGGGGCGGCGGCCTGGGAGATGGCCAGGTTGCGCACCCCCGGCTGCACCCGCGCCGTGCGCGCCACCGGGTCGATGCCGAGGATGCGCATGAACTTGGCGAGCGACAGCACGACACCATGCCGCACCGGCGTCGCCCCGCCGGAGAGGCCCGTGCCGGCGCCGCGCGCCACCACCGGCACGCCCAGCTCAAAGCAGAGCTTCAGCACCGCTAGCACCTGCGCCTCCTCGTCGGGCAGGGCCACCAGCAGCGGCAACTGACGGTAGGCGGTCAGCCCGTCGCACTCGTAGGGCACGATATCCTCATGCTCGACGAGCAGGGCCTCTGCCGGGAGGATGCGGCGCAGCCCCGCGATCAGCCGCGGCACATCGAAGCCCGCGGCCTGCGCCCCGGTGGGTTCGTCGCGATTGCCCATCTCAGTCTTCCTCCAGCCCCAAGCGGTGCGCCGCATGCTGCAGGTGCGCGGCGGCGGCGGAGCGGGCGGCGCGCTCGTCGCCGGCCTCGACCGCGGCGAAGATATCTTCATGTTCCCGCTGGGCCGCCGCGGCGCGGCCCGCATCGGCCCAGGTCGGGCGCCGTGTTTCCGAGAACTGGCGGCCGAGAAACTCGACAAAGCGGCCCACGTAGGGGTTGTGGGTGGCGTCGGCGATGGCCCGGTGGAAGGCATCGTCGGCTGCCGAGCCGTCCGCGCCCTGCTTCAGGGCGATGGCCATGGCCTTCAGTTGCCGGCGCAGGGTCCGCAGGTCGTGCGCGGTGCGGCGCCGCGCCGCCAGCTCCGCCGCCCCCGCCTCCACCAGCAGGCGCAGCTCGAAGACCTGGGCGATGCCGCCGGGCTCGCCGGCCCCGTCCGCGGCGAGCTTGAAGCTGGCGTTGCCCGGCTGGGCCGAGACGAAGGCGCCGGCGCCCTGGCGTGTCGCCACGTACCCCTCGGCCCGCAGCCGCGCCACGGCCTCGCGCACCACGGCGCGGCTCACCCCGAACAGCTCGGCGAGCTGCTTCTCGGTGGGCAACCGGTCGCCCGGGCGCAGCTCGCCGTCCCGGATGCGCCGTTCCAGCGCCCGGCAGACCTCCTCGCCGAGGCTGCTGGGGCGCGCGATGCGGGGCGAGGTTATGGGCGGGGTTATGGGCGGGGTAGGCGGCATCGGCAAGTTGTCTGACAAGCTGATGACTAGACTACTGCCGCTCCAATCGCCTGTCAAGGCGGCTCAGGGCAGGACCAATATCGCCCGGAAGTCGTTGACGTTGGTGCGCGTCGGTCCCGTGACGAGGAGGTCCCCCAGGGCGGCGAAGAAGCCGTAGCCGTCGTTGTCGGCGAGATGTGCCTTGGCGTCCAGCGCCAGGGCCCGGGCCCGCGCCAGGGTGTCGGCGCCGAGCAGCGCCCCGGCGTTGTCCTCCGTGCCGTCGATGCCGTCGGTGTCGCAGGCGATGGCATGGATGCCCGCCTGGCCGTCGAGGGCCACGGCCAGCGCCAATAGGAACTCGGCGTTGCGCCCGCCGCGGCCCCGCCCGCGCACCGTGACCGTGGTCTCGCCGCCGGAGATGAGCACGCAGGGCGGTGCCGCCGGCAAGCCGTAGTCGGCGCAGGAGCGGGCGATGCCGGCCATCACCTTCGCCACTTCCCGCGCCTCCCCCTCGATGGCGTCCCCGAGCACCAGCGGCGCCACGCCGGCGGCGCGGGCCGCCTCCGCCGCCGCGGCGAGCGAAGCCTGCGCTGTGGCGATCACCTGTACTTCGCAGTGGGCGAAGCGCAGATCGCCGGGCTTGGGCGTCTCGGCCGTGCCCGATTCCAGCAGCTCCTGCACGGCCGGCGGCGCGGCGATCCGGTACTTGCCCAGGATGGCCAGGGCGTCGGCGCAGGTGGTGGGATCGGGCAGCGTCGGCCCGGAGGCCACCACCGCCGGATCGTCGCCGGGCACGTCGGAGACGACCAGGGTGACGACCCGCGCGGGATAGGCCGCCGCCGCCAGCCGCCCGCCCTTGACCGCCGACAGGTGCTTGCGCACGCAGTTGATCTCGCCGATGTCGGCGCCGCTCTTCAGCAGCGCCCGGGTCACCTGCTGCTTGTCGGCCAGGGTAAGGCCCTCGGCCGGCGCGGCGAGCAGCGCCGAGCCACCGCCGGAGATGAGCGCCAGCACGAGATCATCCGAAGTGAGTCCCTGCACCGCCTGGAGGATGCGCTCGGCGGCGGCCAGGCCCGCGTCGTCGGGCACGGGGTGGGCGGCCTCGATCACCTCGATGCGCCGGCAGGGGACGCCATGCCCGTAGCGGGTCACCACCA
The DNA here is from genome assembly GCA_964479195.1 of uncultured Rhodocyclaceae bacterium. GTDB lineage: Bacteria > Pseudomonadota > Gammaproteobacteria > Burkholderiales > Rhodocyclaceae > Desulfobacillus. The sequence goes on along the minus strand of CAYZLI010000035.1, from coordinate 12,083 downwards.
GGCCGGACAACTCGCCCGGCCAGCGCTCCTCCACCGCCTTGGCCATGGCGGCGGCGGCTTTGCCGGCGCCCACCACCACGGTGCGCCCCCGCGGGGGATTCGGCAGGTGGCGGGGCAGGCAGCGGGCCGGGTCGGCGGCAGCCACCGCCGCGGCAAAGAGCCCGCCCAGGAAGCTACGCGGATCGGTCATCGGGGTTCGCTCCCTTGGATTGAGGAAAACAGCGCGGGCAGCCAGCCGTGTCCACCGCACGGAAACCAGCTTGCCGCGCCGCGGCGAAGTACTGGAGAAAGTCCAATTCGGAATACAGCAAGGACAGGTTCGCGGCGAACTTGGGCATCGTGGCTGCGGACGCGCTATGTAACTATACGGCGCGACGCAATTGCGCGCCAACGGTCTTCCACCGCACGGGCCATTGCCGCGGCGGCCTTGCCGGTGCCGACTGCCAGGGTACGGGCCCGCCGGTGCCGGCGGCAGATGCAGTAGGGGGCATGGACGTCCTGCCGACAGGCACCACCGGATCGGCGCTCAGAACGGATCGAGGGGCCACACCGGTCGCCGCAGCTTGCGGTAGGGGAAGCGGCAAAAGTCGGACGACGCCAGTCCGCCGCTATCGACGAAAACGATCTCGCGCGCCATGGGCGCGAAGGCGGCGCGGAAATGCTGCCCGGACTTGAGCGCGACCACCGACAAGTCCTCGGGGCAAATTCCCTGGCTCAGGAAGAGCTGGCGGTCGGTGACTTGCAGGTTGTTGCTGCTCACCACCGCGCGCACGCCGCCGATGCGCAGCACCGCCGTCGGTCCGAGCGTCATCGGGACTCCGGCCCACATCGGCCCGGCGCAGCGGAAAGCGCCATCGCTCAGTTGCTCGACCACGCCAGTAACGGGCAGCGGCGGCCCGTAGGTCCCGGGTGCGATCCGGGCGCCCAGCGTCAGGTTCACCGATGCCCCAGGCCTGGCGGCGAAGCATTGGCGCACCGCCTCCGGATCGCAGATGCAGCCCAGCGCGGCATTGGGCAGATCCGCCTCAACCATGGCACGGAGCAAGGCAACGCTGTCGCCATAGCCGCCCGCGCCGGGGTTGTCCGTGGCGTCCGCAATCACCAGCGGGCGGCCCCCGGCGGCGCCGGCCGACACAGCTCGCGCCATTGCATCTTGCAGGCCGACCAACCGCACGGTGGTCTCCTGCCGCATGTCCCAGACATCCTTCATCAGCTCGTCGGCCACCTGCCGCCAGCGGCCTTCGTCGCCGACGCCGGTCACCGCCACCGAGGGACCGGCCTCGGCGATATCGGACCAGGGAAAGCCGGCGCAAATCGAAATGTTGAGCAATCCCTCGTGGCCGGCGCGCAGCCGGGCGGCCTTGGCGAGCAGGCGGTCCATCGGGCCGTCCGCCTGGGTGCGACCAAAATCGCAGCCATCGAGCAGCGGGCCGCGCGCGACCACCGTCCGCGGCCGGAACTCGCCTGACATGGCGCGCTGCAGGAGACCGGCCGCCTCAATCCCCACGTCATGAACGTCCACATGGGGGTAGGTGCGGTAAGCCACCAAGATATCGGCATGGCGCGCCATGGCGTCGGTGACGTTGGCGTGCAGGTCCAGGGTGACGGCAATCGGCACGTCGGGACCGATGCGGTCCCGCAGGCGTCCGAGCAGGTCGCCTTCGGCGTCGTCCGCGTCCTCGGTCACCATCGCGCCGTGCAAGGCGAGCAGCACGCCGTCGAATGGTCCGTCGGCGCAGGCGTCGAGCACCGCGCCGGAGAGGACCGCCCAGGCCTCGGCGGTGGTCCGGCCGGAGGGCGTTGCGTGCGCGGCGATCGGCTGCACCAGCGACCAGCCGAAATTCCTGGCAGCGTCGATATGCGCACCGATCTCGGTATTGGTGCCGGCCAAGCGCTCGGCGACTTCGGCCCCGCGGAACAGGACCCGTTCGCGGTAGGAATCGAGGGTCGTCCGACGCACGCTGAAGGTGTTGGTCTCGTGGGCGATCTGGGCGGACAGGACACGGAAGTTCATGGGGTGACTGCCTTGTCGTGTTGACGGCTGTTCTCGACGTCGTACAAGTGGCAGGCGACGCTGCCCAGTCCGTCGGTCCCGAGTCGGGGCGGCTCGCTGCGGCAACGGTCCAGCGCCGCCGGGCAGCGCGGGTGCAGGGAGCAGCCGGCAGGCGGATCGAGGGGATTGGGGAAGGTCGGCCCGAGGTGGGGATCGGGGATGCCGAGGCCGGGCTCGGGCGTCAGCACCGCGGCCTGGAGCGCTTGGGTGTAGGGATGGCGCGGCTGGCGGAAGATCACCTCCGGCGGCGCCTCCTCGACGACGCGGCCCAGGTACATGACCGCCACGCGGCTCGCCAGGTGCTCGACCACCGCCAGGTTGTGGCTGATGAAGAGGTAGGTCAGTCCAAGTTCGCGGCGCAGGTCCATCAACAGGTTGAGGATTTGCGCCTGCACCGAGACGTCGAGGGCGGAGGTCGGTTCGTCGCAGACGATGATTTCCGGACGCATCACCAGCGCGCGGGCAATGGCGACGCGCTGGCGCTGTCCGCCCGAAAGCTGGCCCGGATAGCTTTCCAGCACGCGCGCCGGCAGGCCGACGAGATCGAGCATGGCGGCGACCTGGCGCCGCCGCTCGGCGGCCGTGCCAATGCCATGCACCGCCAGCGGCAGGGACACGATGGCGGCCACGGTCTTGCGCGGGTTGAGCGACGAATAGGGGTCCTGGAACACCGGCTGCACGCGGCGGGCGAAAGCCTTGCGCTCGAGGCGGCCGACCGGGACGCCGTCCAGCAGAATGTCGCCGTGGGAGGGTGGCAGGAGGCCGAGCAGTATCCTGGCCAGCGTGCTCTTGCCGCAGCCGGATTCGCCGACCACGCCGAGCACCTCGCCGCGCCGCAGGCTCAGGCTGACGCCGTTCACCGCGTGTACCTCACCGTGTCCCCGCATCAGGCCGCGCGAGACCCGGAACAGGCGGTGGACGTCGCGCAGTTCGAGCAAAGGAGGCGCGCCGTTCATGTCCCAGCCCCTTGCTGTGTCTTCGCGCAACAACGGAACCAGCGGTCGGTTCCGGCGGTCCGCACCGGCGGCGCCGCTGCGCATTCGGGCAACGCCTGCGGACAGCGGTTGCGGAACGCGCATCCGGCGATGCCGCCGATCAGGCTCGGCACCAGGCCGGGAATCGAACCCAGCGGCGTGCCTGGCTTGCTCCGGCCGGGCAAGGGGATGCAGGCCCGCAAGGCCTGCGTGTAAGGATGGCAGGGGGAATCGAGGACGCTGGCGACCGGCCCGCTCTCAACGATCTCCCCGGCGTACATCACCGCCATGCGGTCGCCGGCGCGGGCGACGACACCGAGGTCGTGGGTGATCAGGACGATGGCCAGGCCTAGCTCGGCCTGCAGCCCGCGCAGCAGCGCGAGGATTTGCGCCTGCAGGGTGACATCGAGCGCCGTGGTTGGTTCGTCGGCGATGATCAGCGCCGGTTCGCACATCAGGGCCATGGCGATCATCACGCGCTGGCGCAGGCCGCCGGACAACTGGTGCGGATACTGGGCGAGGCGCCTGCCGGAGGCCGTGATGCCGACTTTTTCCAGCAGGAAGACCGCCCGCTCCCGCGCCTGGCGCGCCGCGGCCGGGCGATGGCGGCGCCAGCCCTCGGCGAGCTGCTCGCCGATGGTGTAGGCCGGATTGAGCGCGCTCATCGGTTCCTGGAACACCATCGCCAGTCGGTCGCCCCGGATGTCGGCCATGCGCTTTTCGTCCAGGCCCGAGATCTCACTGCCCTCGAACTCGATCGCATCGGCCTGCCGGCGCGCAGCGGGCGGCAGCAGCGCTATCAGCGACAAGGCGGTGAGCGACTTGCCGCATCCCGACTCGCCGACGAGGCAGAGCGTCTCGCCGGGCGCGACGGCGAAGGAGATGCCGCGCACGGCGTGCAGTTCGCCGCGCGGCGTCGGCAGGCGGACGTGAAGGTTCTCGACCCGCAGCAGCGGGGATGTCGTCGCCAGGTTTTCCATCATGCGGGCGCGGTGACGTCGCGAACGCCGTCGCCGACTAGGTTGATGGCGAGCACCATGACGAACAATGCACTGCCGGGAATGCCAACCAGCCACGGTTCGAACAGAAGATGCTCGCGGCCTTCCGCGATCATGAGTCCCCACGACGGCAGCGGCGGCTGCACGCCGAGGCCGAGGAAGGAAAGCGCCGCCTCGAGCAGGATGGCATGAGCCATCTCCAGGGTGAGGACGACGACGAAGGCGTTGAGAACGTTGGGCATCAGCTCCCCGAGCAGGATGCGCCAGGTCGGGCACCCGATCGCCCGTGCCGCGGCGATATAGTCCTGGCGCCTGACCTGCATGGCGCTCGCGCGCATGACCACGGCGAAGCGGTCCCACAGCAGCAGGCCGAGCACCAGGATCACCACTTGCAGCGAGCCGCCGACCAGCGCCACCGCCGCCAGCGCGACCAAGACGACCGGCATGCTGAGGCGGACGGTGACGAGAAACGAGACCAGCGCATCGACCCGGCCGCCGAAATAGCCGGCCGCGACGCCGAGACCGGTCCCGATCGTGGCAGACAGCAGCGCGGTGGCGAAGCCGACCAGCATCGATACCCGCGCCCCGTGCAGCAGGCGGCTGAGATAGTCGCGACCGAGCTGGTCCGTGCCCAGCGGATGGTGCCAGCTTCCGGCCGGATGCCAGAACGGCTGTACCAAGCGCTCCGTCAGGTTCTGCTGCAGGGGATCGTAGGGCGAGAGGAGCGGCGCAAGCAATGCGGCGAAAGCGATCGCCGCCAGGATCGCGGCGCCCGTGGCGAGGCCGCCATGGGCAAGCGAGCGCCGCAGGAGTAGCCGCCGCGGGGTGGGCCCTGCGGCGTCTTCCGGGATGGATGTCATCATCGCGGTCACCATCAGCCCTCGCGGATGCGCGGATCGAGCCACGCGTTCAAGAGGTCCGCCAGCAGCGTCAAGCTCACGTAGAGCAGGGAGAAAACCAGAACGATCGCCTGCACCGTCGGATAGTCGGAGCGGCTGATGGATTCCCAGGCCAGCAGGCCGGTGCCGCGTACCGCGAACACCGTCTCGATCACCACCGATCCGCCCAGCATGAAGCCGAACTGCACTGCGGCGAGGCTGACCACCGGGATGACGGCGTTGCGCAGCGCATGCTTGAAGATCACCTGGGCCGGCAGCAGGCCCTTGGCGCGGGCGGTGCGGATGTAGTCGGCCGCCAGGACCTCCGCCATGCCGGAGCGCGTCAGCCGCATGATGGCCGGCGCGGCGTAATAGCCGAGCACGACGGTCGGCAGCACGAAGTGGCGCCAGGTGTCGGAGCCGGACGGCGGCAGCACTGGCCAGAAGACGCCGAAGACGACGATCAGCATCAGCGCGAACCAGAAGCTGGGCAGCGCCTGACCGAAGACGGCGAGCGCCAGCGCGGTCCGGTCGATCCAGGAATTGGGATGGACCGCGGCGACGACGCCGAGCGGAATCGCCAGCGCCAGCGCGAACAGGAGCGCGCAGACGCCCAGCTTCATGGTGGTCGGCAGGCGGTCGGCGATCAGTTCCGCCACGGGCCGGCGGAAGTAATGGCTCCGGCCGAAATCGCCCTTGAGCGCGCCGGCGATCCAGTCCCCATACTGGACGATCATGGGCCGGTCGAAGCCGTAACTGTGACGGATGAACTCCACGTCTGCGGCCGACGCCGAATCGCCGGCCATGGCGATCGCCGGGTCGCCGGCCAGCCGCGTCATGAAGAAGCTGACCAGCGAGACGGCGAAGGCCGCCAACAGGGCGAGCAGTAGCCGCTTAAGGATGAATTGCGCCATCGCCCGGCCTCTTCGCTTCAGGTGCGCTGCCGCACCGTACTTGCCTCCCATTCATGCCCTTACTTCCAGCGCGCCCAGAAAAACCGCGGAATCTCGTCCGCGGTCGGCGAGAAGTCGAGATCCCTGGAATGGACGTAGGTGGTGTCGTAGGTGAACAGCGGCAGCCAGTAGGCCTTCTCGGCGATGCGCTTGAGCGCCAGCGCGTAGAACTTCTTGCGCTCCGTTGGATCGGCCGCCGCATCCGCCTTCGCCAGCCACTGGTGCAGATCGGGATCCCTGGCGTAGTCGTCCTTGGTGTTCTTGAACATGTGGCTGGTGATGGCCGCCACGTCGTTGATGGAATACGAGCCCCAGGTCATGAAGGCGAAGTCGATGTCTCCGGCATAGACCTTGTCGCGCAGGGTGTCGTACTTGAGATAAGTGAGGTTGGCCTTGATGCCGACCTCCTTGAGGAAGCCTATCATCGCTTCTGCCCACGGCCGGTCACGATAGGCGTGGAAGTCGATGCTGAAGCCGTTGGCGTAGCCGGCTTCGGCCAGCAGTTTCTTGGCCTTGGCCGGATCGTAGTCGTACCTGGTTACCTCGTCGGTGCAGCCGAACTGGCTGGGAAAGCAGGCGGCGTGGACGACCTGGGAGTCGCCGCGCACCAGCGCCTTGACGATGGTCTTGCGGTCGATGGCATGGGCGATGGCCTGGCGCACGCGGATGTCGTTGACCGGGGAGCGGTGTCCCGTGCGGTTGGCGGCGTCGAAGCCGAGATATCCGATGCGCATGGTCTGGGAGGCCCGCACCGTCAGCTCCGGACGGTCCGCCAGCTTGGCGGCCTGGTCCTGGGGAACGCGCCAGATCCAATCCAGGCGCCCGCCGAGGAGCTCGGCGATCTGGGTGTTGCGTTCGGGAATGCTGCGCAGCACGACCGTGCCGATAGCCGGTTTTCCCTTCGGCCCGCCGTGGTAACGCGCGAAAGTCTTGAAGACGATGCGCGATCCGCCGTCGTATTCGGCCACCTGGTAGGGGCCGGTGCCGACGAATTTCTTGCCCTGGCCGTCGGGGCCGACCTTGGCGTAGTACTCGTTGGGATAGATGAGCAGCGGCCCGGAAAGGTATTCCAGGGCCAGCGGAGTCGCCTGTTTCATCGTCAGCCGGACCTTGTAGGGATCGAGCTTTTCCACGCCGGCGATCCAGTTCACGTTCTGTTGGGTCGCCACCTTGTTCGCCGGATCGGCGACATAGCGCAACGTGTAGACGACGTCGTCGGCATCGAAGGGCTCGCCATTGTGGAAGACGACGCCTTTCCTGAGTTCGAACTCGATCGTCTTGTCATCGATGTAGCGGTGAGATGTGGCGAGATTGCCCTTGATCTCCCCGCTCCTGGGATCGCGGAAGAGCAACGCATCGGCCACCATGCGGGCGACTATCTCGCCTTCGCGGACGGTGTTGAAGTAGCGATCGAGCGTCGGCAGTTCGCTCTCCCAGGCAATGTTGAGCGTGTTGTCGGCCTTGCCGGCCCAGGCCGGCAGTACGGTCAGCGCGATTGCGGCGGCTACCGCCGCGGCCGTTAAATGGATGATCGTCCTCATGGTGTGTCCTCCTTCCGGCTGTGGTTTCCTGTCGTTATGCCCTTCTGCCACTTCGGTATTCCTCACTCCAACAAGGGGGCGAGGGGAGCGATGCGCGACATCATCCGGGCGGCCAGGTCGCCCATCCGTTCGGGGTCCATGCGCCCGGCCACTGCAGCCACGGTCAACGCGGCGACCACTTCGCCGCGGCGGTTGCGGACCGGCACGCTGAGCGCGCGCACGTTCGGTCGCACCCGCCCATCGTTGATCGCGTAGCCCCGCCGCCTGGTGTTCGCGACGGCGGCTTGCACTTCTTCCACCGACAGTCCGTTGTAGTCGGCAAAGCGCTCGGCGTTGGCCGTCAGTACGTTGTCGATTTCGGCATCGTGCTGGAACGCGATCAGGGCCGTGCCGCCGGCTGGCAGACCGAGGGGGCGGCGCGCACCGATGTCGAGGGTCAGGTCGGGCACCGGGTTGCCAGCCTCGACGCGGTCAATGCACAGCGAGTCGTAGCTGGAGCGAATGGACAGGAAGGCGACGTCGTCGGTTTCCCGAGCGAACTCCTCGACCAGCGGATGCAGGCGGTCCCGGATGGCGAACTGCTGCGCCGCCGCCCCCAGGGCGAACATGCCGACGCCGATGTTGTAGAGACGGGAATAGGGATCGTGAGTGGCGAGCCCCTCGTCCGCCAGTACCGAGAGCAGCCGATGCGCGGTGGCCACGTGCAGGCTTGCATCGGCAGCCAGGTCGGACAGGCGCGCGCCATGTTCGTTGCGCCTCGCCAGCGCCCGCATCAGGGCGATGGCGCGACGCAGGCTTTGAGCAGTTTCCCGCTGTCCCTTGCCGCCATCCGCGCCCTTGGGCTCCGGGTTCGCAGTGCTGGGAGAGGTCTTACGGCCGGACTTCTCGCCATTAGATTTCACTATTTTCATAATTATCATGTTATGAGATGTTCTTCTCACGGGATGAGATTATCACGGTTTTTCTTCAGAGCGCAAGTCTGTCGTCGGGCTTGGGGCAACATCTTCGAACGCCTGGACCGGGACGTGTGCGCACGCTGCCGGGCGCGCATCTTCGAGGAATGCCGCGGGCTACCGCCGCCCTTCAACACTCCTCCGGCGGCTTGAGGCCGCGGAAAGCGCGCCACAGCAGCAGGTCGTAGGCGATCTTCATGCCGGCGCCGATGACAAGCGGCGTGCCGAGCGCCAGCGCCTGCATGAGCCAGCCGGCGAAGGCCGGCGCGACGGCCCAGCCGGAGAGGCGCACCAGGTGCGTCACGCCCGAAGCGAGGGTGCGCTCCTCGGGCCGCACCACCGCCATCACATAGGACTGGCGCGTCGGCACGTCCATCTCCACCAGGCCCTCGCGCAGCAGGAACAGCACGGCGGCGATCCAGAAATCCGGCGCGACGGCGACGGTGGCCAGCAGCAGGCTGGAGGGAATGTGGGTGAACACCATGGTATTCACCAGGCCGATGCGCGCCGCGAGCCAGGCCGCGGCCAGGTGCGAGGCGGCGTTGAGCAGGCGGGCGGCGAAGAACAGCGCGCCGATGGCCGCGGCGGAGGCGGCGAAGCGCTCGAAGAAGAAATAGGACAGCAGCGCCGAGCCGAGGAAGCCGCCGGCGATGCTGTCGAGGGCGAAGAGCGCGGAGATCCGCCACAGGATGCGCCGGGATTCCGGCGTCAGGCGGGCCGCCGCACGCTCCTCGCGCAAGAGCGCTTCCGCCGCCCCGGACAGGCGCCCATAGAGCAGCGCGCCGGCCGCGAGCAGCAGGCCATAGAGCAGGAAGAAACCCCGGTAGGCGGCGAGTTCATCCACGCCGCCCCACGCCGCGAGCCCCTCCGGCGCCGCCGCCAGCAGCGCCCCGAGGGCATGGCCGAGGTCGGTGAGCAGGTTGTAGCGGGCGAAGGCGCCGGTGCGGCCCGCATCCCCGGTGGTCCCCGGCAGGATGGCCTGCTCCAGCACCAGCGCCGCGCCGCGGTCGCGCCCCATGCCGTTCAGGGTGCCGACGAAGGCCACCGCCGCCATCGCCGACGGGCCGGACACCAGCGCCGCCCCCAGGCCGCCCGCCGCCCCCAGCAACGACAGCCCGAGGAGGCAGCGGCGCCGGCCGAGCCGGTCGCCCGCCCAGGTCACCACCACCAGCGCCGCCGTCGCCCCCATCAGCCCCGCGCTCAATACCGCGCCGATGGCCGCCGCGGAGAACCCCGCCCGCGCCAGGTAGAGCCCGAGCAGCACCCCGGCCATGCCGGTGGCGAGCGCCCGCAGGAAGGCGGCGAAATAGATGAGGCGGCGGTCGCCCGTCATCGGACAGGCTGGCGTATGCATTGCCGTATGTTGTCATTGTTGCTACATTTAGGTAGAGTTTATTACATGTCACAGGAAACGACCAACTGGCTGGTGCTGGTGGCCAGCCTGCCGGCCAAGAACGCCGCC
>CAYZLI010000035.1:0-2171 GCA_964479195.1 uncultured Rhodocyclaceae bacterium | reverse complement strand
GGAAACGACCAACTGGCTGGTGCTGGTGGCCAGCCTGCCGGCCAAGAACGCCGCCGCCCGCATGCGCCTGTGGCGCGGCGTCAAGGCGCTGGGCGCCGCCCTGCTGCGCGACGGTGCCTATCTGCTGCCCACCGGCGCCGAGGCACAAGCCGCCTTCGCCCGCCTCGCCGCCGAAGTCGCCCAGGCGGGCGGCAGCGCCCACCTGTTGCGCGCCGCCTGTCCGGACGCGGCGCAGGAGGCGGCCTGGCGCGGGCTATTCGATCGCACGGAGGCCTATCGGGCGCTGGTGAAGCGCATCGGCGCGGTGAAGGGCGGCAAGAAGGCGGCGGCAACGGCCCACGCCCTGCGGCGCGAGTTCGCGGCGATCGCCGCCCTGGACTTCTTCCCGGGCGAGGCCCGGGCCCAGGCGGAAACGGCCTTGCGGGACCTGGATGCGCTCGCCTTCCCCAACGAGCCCCGCGCCGCCCACGGCCGCATCCGCCGGCTGGACAGCGCCAAGCACCAGGGGCGCACCTGGGCCACGCGCAAGCACCTGTGGGTGGATCGCCTGGCGAGCGCCTGGCTGATCCGCCGCTTCATCGACCGCAAGGCCCGTTTCCGCTGGCTGGACCAGCCGCAGGACTGCCCGAAGAGCGCCCTCGGCTTCGATTTCGAGGGCGCGGCCTTCACCCACGTCGGCGGCCGCGTCAGCTTCGAGGTGCTGGCGGCGAGCTTCGGACTGGAGGACGACCCGGCGCTCGCGCGCATCGGCAACCTCGTGCACTACCTCGACGTGGGCGGCATCCCCGTGGAGGCGGCGCCCGGCATCGAGATGGTGCTGGCCGGCCTGCGCGACACCTGCGCCGACGACGATATCCTGCTCGAGGAAGCGTCGCGAATCTTCGATTCACTCTATGCAGCCAACAAGGGAGACCGCAATGAAAAGTGAGAACCAGGCGCCGCCGGCGGTGAGCTTCGGCGAAGCCTTCCGCTACTGGCTGAAGCTGGGCTTCATCAGCTTCGGCGGCCCGGCCGGGCAGATCTCCATGATGCACCAGGAGCTGGTGGAGCGCCGCCGCTGGATCTCCGAGCGGCGCTTCCTGCACGCCCTGAACTACTGCATGCTGCTGCCCGGGCCGGAGGCGACCCAGCTCGCCGTCTATATCGGCTGGATGATGCACCGCGCCTGGGGCGGCATCGTCGCCGGCGTCCTGTTCGTGCTGCCCTCCGTGTTCATCCTGATCGCGCTCACCTGGATCTACATGGCCGCCGGCCACCTGCCGGCGGTGGCCGGCATCCTCTACGGCATCAAGCCGGCGGTCACCGCCATCGTCGTCTTCGCCGCCTGGCGCATCGGCTCGCGGGCGCTCAAGAACGCCGTGCTGTGGGCCATGGCCGCGGCCGCCTTCCTCGCCATCTTCGCCTTCGACGTGCCCTTCCCGGCCATCGTGCTGACGGCGGCGATTTTCGGCTACATCGGCGGCCAGGTCGCCCCCGATAAGTTCAAGACCGGCGGCGGCCACGGTGCTTCGGACAAGAGCTACGGCCCTGCGCTCATCGACGACGACACGCCGGCGCCGTCCTGGGTCCGTTTCTCCTGGGCCAAGCTGATCGGCTACAGCGCGGCCGGTCTCGCCATCTGGGGCGGCTCCATGGCGCTGCTCATGGCCGAGGGGGGCTGGAACGGGGTGCTGACGCAGATGGGCTGGTTCTTCACCAAGGCGGCGCTGCTCACCTTCGGCGGCGCCTACGCGGTGCTGCCCTATGTGTACCAGGGCGGCGTCGAGCAGTACGGCTGGCTCACCGGCCCGCAGATGATCGACGGCCTCGCCTTGGGCGAAACCACGCCGGGGCCCCTCATCATGGTGGTGGCCTTCGTCGGCTTCGTCGGCGGCTGGATCAAGCAGGTGTTCGGACCGGAGGCGCTGGCGTGGGCGGGCATCGCCGGCGGATTCGTGGCGGCCTTCTTCACCTTCCTGCCCTCCTTCCTGTTCATCCTCATCGGCGGGCCGCTGGTGGAAGCGACCCACGGCGACATCAAGTTCACCTCGCCGCTGACCGGCATCACGGCAGCCGTGGTGGGCGTCGTGATCAACCTGGCCGTGTTCTTCGCCTGGCACGTGCTGTGGCCGCAGGGTACCGACGCCGTACCCTTCGCCGGCAGGTTCGAATGGTTCTCCGCGCTGATCGGC
>CAYZLI010000034.1:26243-27360 GCA_964479195.1 uncultured Rhodocyclaceae bacterium | reverse complement strand
CATGAAAATCCGCGCCGCAGTGCTGAACGAGATGGGCCGGCCCGGGCCCTATGCCCGGACCCGTCCCGTCGCCATCGAGACCGTCGAGCTGGATTCGCCCGGGCCGGGCGAGGTGCTGGTGAAGATCGCGGCGGCGGGCCTGTGCCACTCGGATCTCTCCATCGTGAACGGCGACCGGCCGCGGCCCATGCCCATGGCGCTGGGGCACGAGGCCGCCGGCCTCGTCGAGGAAGTCGGGCCCGGCGTGCTGGATCTGCGGCGCGGCGATCCCGTGGCCCTGGTCTTCGTGCCGAGCTGCGGCCATTGCGTGCCCTGCATGGAGGGCCGGCCCGCCCTGTGCGAGCCGGGCGCGGCGGCCAATGCCGCCGGCACCCTGCTGGGCGGCCAGCGGCGCCTGCATCGCGCCGACGGCAGCGTCCTCAACCACCAGGTGGGCGTATCCTGTTTTGCCGAGTACGCGGTGGTTTCCCGCGGCACCCTGGTGAAGATCGACCCCGAGCTGCCCCTGGACATCGCCGCCCTGTTCGGCTGCGCCGTGCTCACCGGCGTCGGCGCGGCCATCAACAGCGCGCGCATTCCCCTGGGCGCGACGGTGGCGATCGTCGGCCTGGGCGGCGTGGGGTTGTCGGCGCTGCTCGGCGCGCACGCGGCAGGGGCGCGCCAGATCGTCGCCATCGACCGCCTCGACGAGAAGCTGGAGCTGGCCTATGGCCTGGGCGCGACGCAGGTCTTCAACGCGAGCGATCCGGAACTAGTGGCCCAGGTGAAGGCGGCGACGAACGGCGGCGTCGAATACGCCATCGAGGCGGCCAGCTCCGTGGCGGCGCTGGGGATCGCCTACAGGATCACCCGGCGCGGCGGCACGACGGTCACCTGCAGCCTGCCGCCGCCCGACCACAGCTTCCCCCTGCCGGCGGTGAATCTCGTCGCCGAAGAGCGCACCCTCAAGGGCAGCTACCTGGGCTCCGCCGTGCCCGCCCGGGACATTCCCCACTACATCGCCCTGTACCGCGCCGGCAAGCTGCCGGTGGAGAAGCTCATCACGGCGCGCATGAAGCTCGAGGACATCAACCAGGGCTTCGACCGCCTGGCCAAGGGTGAGGCGGTGCGGCAGGTG
>CAYZLI010000034.1:2816-26143 GCA_964479195.1 uncultured Rhodocyclaceae bacterium | reverse complement strand
GGACATCAACCAGGGCTTCGACCGCCTGGCCAAGGGTGAGGCGGTGCGGCAGGTGGTCGTATTCTGAGCCCCGTTCCTGCCGGAGGCCGCGTTTCTCCCGCCAGCACAAACTCCGCATCGAGCGAGCGGATCGCTACGCCCCGGTCGGCGGGAATCCGTCCCGCGCGCTGCAGCGCCAGGTAGCGCCCGCAGCAGACGCGCAGGAACGAGGTGAAGTTGGCGCTGTCCCCGCCCGCCTCCACCAGTTCGTCGTGCAGCTTGGTGATGAGCTGGTTCACGGTCATGCCGTCGCGCGCACCGATTTCCTCCAGTACCTGCCAGAACAGGTTCTCCAGCCGGATGCTTGTGGCGGCCCCATGCAGGCGCAGGGAATGGGAGCGGGACCGGTAGAGCCCGGGGTCCGCGCTGATGAAGATTTGGCACATGGCCATCCCTCCTCTCGGGTTGCGGAATTTTCCTCCCACAACCCAATCTAGCACGGCCCGGCGCTTAGTCCAGTGCGGCCGCTGCCCACCCGGTGTCATCCCCGCGGACGCGGGGATCCAGCGTCGTTACAGAAGCACTGGATTCCCGCTTACGCGGGAATGACATGAAAAACGTTAATGGGTAATCCGCGTCCCGAGCACCTGCAGGAACTGGGCGATCCATTCCGGATGTGCCGGCCAGGCCGGCGCGGAGACCAGGTTGCCGTCGGTGCATGCCGCGGTGACGGCGATGTCTTCGTACTTTCCGTGCGCCGCTTCCACCTCCGCCCGGCAGGCGGGATAGGCCGAGCAGCGCCGGCCTTCCAGCACCTTGGCGGCGGCCAGAATCTGCGCGCCGTGACAGATGGAGGCCACCGGCTTCTGCTTGACGAAGAAGTGGCGCACCATCTCGATCACCTTCGGGTTCAGGCGCAGGTATTCCGGCGCGCGGCCGCCGGGGATCACCAGGGCGTCGTAGTCCTCCGCCTGGACCTCGGCGAAACCGGCGTTCAGGGTGAAGTTATGCCCGCGCTTTTCCGAGTAGGTCTGCTGCCCCTCGAAATCGTGCACCGCCGTGGCGATCGCGTCGCCCGCCTTCTTGTCGGGGCATACCGCATGCACGGTATGGCCCACCGCCTGCAGTGCCTGGAAGGGCACCATGATCTCGTAGTCCTCGCCATAGTCGCCGACGAGCATCAATATGCGTTTACCGGCCATGTTCGTCTCCTGGGAAAGTTGCGGGCGCGTTGAGGCGGCGCCCTGCAAACATTGTTGCAGCCCCGGAGACGACCCGGGTGGTAAGGGATTACCGCAGCTGTGTCTTGCTCAGCGGCCGAAGATGCCCTTGATGACGTCGAGCGGATTCAGCGCCGGGCCGGCCCCTTCCTGCGGGGCGGCTTCCTCGCGCGGGCCGGCGCTGCGCCTGCCGCCGCGCTGCGCGCCGCCCTCGTCCTCCATGCCGAGCATGGTCATGCCGGTGGATTTCACCCGCACGCGCACCGCCCATTCCGGGTTCCAGGGCGCCTTCGGGTCGGCGGGCCGCGGCGGATGGGCCAGGTTCAGTTCCGGCCCGTAGGCGATCATGCGCACCATGGCCCCTTCGGTGCCGGCGTAGATGCCGGCCGGCAGGGCGCAGCGCTGCGTGGCCGGGGGCAGGATCACCTTCTCGGCGAGAAGCTTGGTGATCTGCGCCGGCGGCAGGTAGTCCATCAGGCCCCAGCCCGGATCGGGCTGCTCGCTGGAGCTCCAGATGATCATGTCGGTTTCGCCCTTGACCCCCATGGCCGAGAGGAAATAGGCGCGGGCATGGGCGACGGATTGCCACTCGAGGCTGACGGCGCCCGCCGCATCGCCCTTGGCCGCCATTTGCACCCGGGGCATGAAGTCGTGGCCCGCGGCCACGGCGAAGCGCAGGCCCGCGGGCACGCCCTCGCCCGTGACCGCATGGTCGCCGGCAAGCGACGCGTCGTTCGGCACCCGCTTGCCGTCCTGCTCGTTGGGCCAGACCGAGCGGCCGGGCACCGCCTTGGCGCCCCGGTCCGGCGCGAAGCGCCCGACCATGAAGCGGGAGAACTCTTCCGTGCCGGCCTTGGCGAAATCCACCACGCGGGGCTGGCCGGGGCGCACCGCCTCGCCGCAGCCCCAGTAGAAAAGCAGCCGGCCCTTGGGTTTTTCCACGCCGCCGCCGTCGCCGTCTCCGCGGCCGCCCTCGCTGCGGGCGGCGCGCACGGGCAGCAGCGGGAGGCTCGAGCCCATCCCCATCGCCGCCGGGATGGCGTGGGTGCCCTCGGTGCCGGAAGGCTTGTTGCGCGTATACAGGGCCGAGTCCAGCCATTTGCCGGGCGCACCACCGGGCATCCGGGCGCCGCCGAAGAAGCCGCCGCCGAGCAGGCCCATGCCTCCGGGCTCGCCCATGTCGCCCATCCCGGGCAGGGACATGTTGTGGGTGGCCACGTCCATCCAGTACTGCGCCACCGGGGGCTTGGTCTGGGCGGAAACAAGGCAGGAGGTGGCGGCAAGAACGGCGGCCACCGCGATGCGGGCGCGAGCGCTCATTTCAGGCTCCTTGGCGAGGCGAGGACAGCGGCATTGTAGCCGCAAGGCGCCGCTTGCGCTGGCCTTCAGTCCGGGCGTACGCCCAGATCGGCGCAGAGCCTGGCCACGGTAGCCTTGAGGGAAGCCACCTCGTCCTCGAGCCGGGCGAAGTTGGCTTTCAGGGCGGCAAGCTCGCCGACGGTGACGTCGCCGCCGCCGGCAGCCGAAGAGGCGGCGGCGGGCGCTTCGACCGCGGGGGCGCCCGCGAGCAGGTGCACCCAGCGGTTCTCCCGGGCGCCGGGCTGGCGCGGCAGTTCGACGGCGAGCGGCCCGGCCGGCCGCTCGGCCAGGTCCTCCAGGAAGCCCTGCACCGAGGAGATGTCGGCGAAGTCGTGCAGCCGCTCGCAGTTGATGCGCAGTTCCCCCGCCGTCTGCGGGCCGCGCAGCATCAAGGTGGCAAGGAGGGCCAGCGATTGGCGCGAGATCTGCAGCACCCGCTCGATGTTGTGGGCGAAGCGCGCCACCCGGCCGCCACTGGATTCGATGACGAGCGAGAGCCGCCGCAGGTGATCGACGGCAGCCTGCACCTCGGCTTCGCTGGCGTTGAGCACCGGGTCGCGGGCGGTCTTCTGGTTGCAGCCCGCCACCAGGGCGTTGAGGGTGAGCGGATAGCTGTCGGCGACCGTACGGTTCTTCTCCACCAGCACGCCGAGGACGCGGGTTTCGAGCAGCGACAGGGTGGGCAGGGCCGTCATGCCTTGCGGTAGATCTCGGCGCCGGCCTGCACGAACTCCACCGCCTTCTGCTCCATGCCCTTCTCCAGCGCATCCTGCTCGGACAGGCCCTGGGCTTCGGCGAACTCGCGCACGTCCTGGGTGATCTTCATGGAGCAGAAGTGCGGCCCGCACATGGAGCAGAAGTGGGCGAGCTTGGCCCCTTCCTGGGGCAGGGTCTCGTCGTGGAAGGCCTTGGCCTTGTCCGGGTCCAGCCCCAGGTTGAACTGGTCCTCCCAGCGGAACTCGAAGCGCGCCTTGGACAGCGCGTTGTCGCGGATCTGCGCACCGGGGTGGCCCTTGGCAAGGTCGGCGGCGTGGGCGGCGATCTTGTAGGCGATGATGCCGTCCTTGACGTCGTCCTTGTCGGGCAGGCCGAGATGCTCCTTCGGCGTGACGTAGCAGAGCATCGCCGTGCCGAACCAGCCGATCATCGCCGCGCCGATGGCGCTGGTGATGTGGTCGTAGCCGGGGGCGATGTCGGTCACCAGCGGGCCGAGGGTGTAGAACGGCGCCTCCTTGCAGTGCTTGAGCTGCAGGTCCATGTTCTCCTTGATGAGGTGCATGGGCACGTGGCCGGGGCCCTCGATCATCACTTGCACGTCGTGCTTCCAGGCGATGTCGGTGAGTTCGCCCAGGGCGATGAGCTCGCCGATCTGCGCCTCGTCGTTGGCGTCGTGGACGGAGCCGGGGCGCAGCCCGTCGCCCAGCGAAAAGCCCACGTCGTAGGCCTTCATGATCTCGCAGATGTCCTCGAAATGCGTGTAGAGGAAGTTCTCCTTGTGATGCGCCAGGCACCACTTGGCGAGGATGGAGCCGCCGCGGGAGACGATGCCCGTCATGCGCTTCGCGGTGGCGGGGATGAGCCGCAGCAGCACGCCGGCATGGATGGTGAAGTAGTCCACGCCCTGCTCGGCCTGCTCGATGAGCGTGTCGCGGAACATCTCCCAGGTGAGCTCCTCGGCGCGCCCGTCCACCTTCTCCAGGGCCTGGTAGATGGGCACGGTGCCGATGGGCACGGGGGAATTGCGCACGATCCACTCCCGCGTCTCGTGGATGTTCTTGCCGGTGGAGAGGTCCATCACCGTGTCGCCGCCCCAGCGGATGGACCAGGTCATTTTCTCCACCTCTTCCTGGATGGAGGAGGTCACCGCCGAGTTGCCGATGTTGGCGTTGATCTTCACCAGGAAATTGCGGCCGATGATCATCGGCTCGGACTCCGGGTGGTTGATGTTGGCCGGGATGATGGCGCGGCCGCAGGCCACCTCGTCGCGCACGAATTCCGGCGTGATCAATTTCGGGATGGCCGCGCCGAAGGATTCGCCCGGGTGCTGCTTGAGGATCAGCTCGGAGAGACCCTCGCGCCGCTGGTTCTCGCGGAGGGCGATGTATTCCATCTCCGGCGTGACGATGCCGCGGCGGGCATAGTGCATCTGCGTCACGTTCATGCCGGGTTTGGCGCGGCGCGGGTGGCGCTTCAAGTCGAAGCGCATCTCGGCGAGCTGCGGATCGGCTTCGCGCTCGCGCCCGTAGGCGGAGGTCAGGTTGGACAGCTCTTCCGTATCCCCGCGCTCCTCGATCCAGCGGCTGCGCAGCGGCGCGAGGCCCTTGCGGATGTCGATCTTCACCGCCGGGTCGGTGTAGGGGCCGGAGCAGTCGTAGACGAAGATCGGCGGGTTCGACTCGGCGCCGAACATGGAGGGCGTGTCGGCCTGGGTGATCTCGCGCATGGGCACGCGCAGGTCGGGGCGGCTGCCCTGGACATAGACCTTGCGGGAATTGGGCAGGGGCTGCACCGCCGCTTCGTCCACGTGGGCGGATGAGGCGACGAACTTCTCGGTGGCGTTCATGGTTGTCTCCATTCCGTAACAGTCGCGCAGCGACTCACTGCGCTCCCCTCGCCCGCTTGCGGGAGAGGGGTTGGGGGTGAGGGAATGCAGGGGGAAATGCGAGCGGCAAGGAATTGTGCTGGACGCTTCCCTACGACGGCATTACCCGTACAGGTTCAGAGGGTATGTTCTCAGCCGGCGCAGCGCGCTGGCACCCCTAACGAAACCAAAGTAACGGAAACCCCCGGCGATTGCAAGCCGGCGAACCAGTCGTCCCCGCGAAAGCGGGGACCCGGTGGCGTTGCAAACGACGCTGGATTCGCGCTTTCGCGGGAATGACAAAAACATCTCACCGCAGCGCCTTCTCCAGGAACCGCTCCAGCTTCCGGTCCGTGCTGTGGGCCACGTTGAAGCGCAGGTAGGGGCTGGGTTGCATCTGCGGGCGGAACAGGTTGCCCGGCGCCAGCATGATGCCTTCCTGGGCGGCGTGACGGGCCAGGATCGCCGCATCCTTCAAGCCGGGGGCCCTGGCCCAGGCGAACGTGCCTCCCTCGGGCTCCGTGTAGAGTTTCAGGCCCAGGCGCTCCAGCATGCGCAGGGTGGCGGCGCTCGCTTCCGCCAGGCGCCCGCGCACCCGCTCCAGGTATTTGCGGTAGTGGCCTTCCGTGAGCATCAGGTACACCAGGCGCTCGTTGAATTCTCCCGTGGTGAGGGAGGTGAGCAGCTTGATGTCGGTGAGCGCCCCGGCCAGGTCCGGGTGGGCGGCGAGAAAGCCCACGCGCAGGTTGGCCGACAGCGTCTTGGAAAAGCTGCCCACGTAGATGACGCGCTCCAGTTGGTCCAGCGCCGCCAGCCGCGTCGTGGGCGTTGCCTGGAAATCCGCATAGGTGTCGTCCTCGACCACCAGGAAGTTGTGGCGCTCGGCGAGCTTCAGGACCTGGAAGGCCGCGGCCGGGGAGAGGTTGGCGGCCGTGGGGTTGTGCAGCACCGAGTGGGTGAAGAAGACCTTCGGCTGGTGCTCCTGCAGCAGGGTCTCCAGGGCGGCGGTGTCCGGGCCCTCGGGGGTGTGCGGCACGCCCACCAGTTGCGCCCCATGCAGGCGCAGGTTGCCGAACAGGGTGAAGTAGCCCGGATCATCCACGAACACGCAGTCGCCCGGCTTGATGAAATAGCGGGCGATGAGGTCCAGGGCCTGGGTGGCGCCGTGGGTGAGCAGGATCTGGTCGCTGCGGGCGCCGATGCCCAGCTCCGCCAGCCGCAACTGCAACTGCTGGCGCAAGGGCAGATAGCCCTGGGGTGTGCCGTAGCAGGTGAGGTTGGCGTCCTCGCGCCGCGAGAGCAGGCGCAGGTTGCGGCGTATGCCCTCGTCGTCGAGCCAGCCCGGCGGCAGCCAGCCGGAGCCCACCTTCAGGCCGGCGCCGCGCCCGTCCAGTCCCTGGCGCAGCAGCCACACCACGTCCACCGCCCGTTCCAGCGGCGCGGCGCAGCAATCGGCCGTGGCGGGCGCAGCGCGCGGCGCCACGTAGAAGCCCGAGCCGCGGCGCGAACTGAGATAGCCCAGGGCCACCAGCCGGTCGTAGGCCTCCACCACGGTGAAGCGGCTGATGCCGTGCTCCTCGGCGAAGCGGCGGATGGGCGGCAGGCGCACGCCCGGGCGCAGCACCCGGTCGTCGATATGCTGGCGGATCCCCGCGACGATCTGGTCCACCAGCGGCGGCCCGCCGGCCCCGTCGAAGCTCAGTTGCAGCATGTCATCCCTCTAGCATGGCGCGCCAGGCCCGTACCGGTCGGGCGGCCGGTACGGTTTCCTCAACTGAATGTGGAATTGTCCATAGCAGTGAAGCAAAGTGTCAGGCATTGTCATGCTACGGAATCGAGGCGAAGGAGTCCACCATGATGAGGTTTGCGGCATCCCTGCTGTTGGGGGCGGTGTTCGGGCTGGGCGGCTGCAGCCCGGGCGAGGGTTCGGCCCCGCGGGCGAAGCAGTCGGTCGCCCACTGGGCGCAGAAGCGGTTGATGTTCGTGGGCGACACCCGCAACGGCATCGTGCACATCCTACTGGCCCGCGACGGCGTTACCCAGGTCGGCTACTTCAAGCCGCACGGCCGTCGCGCCGTGCTCGGCATCCGGGTCGATGCGGCGCAAGGCCGGGTGTGGGTGCTGGACCGCGACGCGGCCTATGTGCACGACTTCGACAGCCGCCGCCTGCTGGCGCGCTATCCGGCGCCGGCGGGCCTGGCGCTGGAGGGGTTCGCCGACGATGCGCCGGAACCGCTCATCGTTGCCGGCGGCCTGCGCCTGCGTCCCGAAGGGGCCGTGCTGGTGCTGGTCGCCCAGCAAGCGCCCGGCCCTCAGCGGGGGAAACGCCTGCCGCACGCCTCGTCGCAGCCCTCATAGGCATTGACACAGCGCGCCTCGCAGCCGCCGTCGCGGCAGCCGCGCTGGCAGCGCAGGAGTCGGTCGCCGCAGCCCCGGATGCAGGCGTTCCATTCCACCTGGCCGGCGGCAGGGGGTTCCCCGCTGGGCAGCTTGAGCGCCGTGCGGAAGCAGGCTTCCAGGTCGAAGCTTCGCGCCGGCCCGGGCAGGAGCGCCCAGTCCTGCGGCGCGAAACGCAGTTCCGACTGGAGCTGCGCCACCTCGTTGCGGCCGAGCAGGCCGGAATCGGCGAGACCGACGACGGCGACGCAATCCGCCCGCTGCGCCGCCTGGGGCGTGCGCGCCGTGTCGAGGGCCTGGCCCAGGGTGTGCCGGGCGCATTCGTGGGCATAGAAGAACAGGCGGGCGCGGGGCGTGAGCCGCGGCAGCGCTTCCGGGTTATGGCGGATCACCGGCTGCCCGCCTTCCAGCCGGGCGGCGGCCACCTGTGTGAGGGCGCGGTCCAGTTCCGATGCGACCGTGCGGCCCGCGGCGTCTGCGCAGCCCTCGTACGCGGGCACCTGCGCCCCGGCCGTCCCGGCCGCCAGGACGCACAGCACCGCCCGCACCAGGGACAGGCGCGTGCGGCGTCGCGGATCGGTTCGGCATGCTCCCATGGCGGTTCCTTCCCGTATTTTCGGACACCCAACCGGCATTGACACGAACATTTTTTTACAATAAATTACCGACCAGTCAGTTATTTCTCGGTACCAAGCAATGGGTTGTCCCATCAAGGAATTCCGCTGGCGGCGGCGCAAGGAGGCGCGTCCTGGGGAGTTGACCGCCGCCGCCCTGGAACTGTTCGTCGAGAAGGGGTTCGCCGCCACCCGCCTGGACGAGGTGGCGGCCCGGGCCGGGGTGTCGAAGGGCACCCTGTACCTCTACTTCGACAGCAAGGAGGCCCTCTTCAAGGCCGTGGTGCGGGAGGGTCTGCTGCCCGCGCTGGCCGAAGGGGAGCGCATCGTTGCCAACTTCCAGGGCGCGAGCGCCGACCTGCTGCGCGAGATCGTCATGGGCTGGTGGGAGCTGATCGGCACCAAACCCATCGGCGGCATTCCCAAGCTGATCATCGCCGAGGCGCGCAATTTCCCGGAGATCGCCCGCTTCTATTACGACGAGGTGATCGTGCGCGGCGTGGCCCTGCTCAAGCAGGTGCTCGCCCGGGGCATCGAGCGCGGCGAGTTCCGCTCCTTCGACCCGGAGGTCATGGTGCACCTGATTTTCGCCCCCCTCATCATGCGCGTCATCTGGCGCCACTCCCTGGACCTATGCGGCGTGTGCGCCGTGCCCGCCGAGCAATATCTGGCCGAATACCTGCAACTGGCCGTCCGCGGCCTGCAAAAAGACTGAGGCTCCCATGCGCGCCTGGCTCCCGCCCACCCTGTGTCTCCTTCTCGCCGTTCCCGCCGGGGCGCAGCAGCCGGCGGCCCCCGCCCTCACCTGGAAGACCTTCGCCCAGGTGACGGTGTTTCCCGAGCGGGACGCGCCGGCCGGCGCCGTCAGCCGCAACGAGTCGCGCATCGCCGCAGAAATCCCGGCGACCATCGCCGCGCTGCCGGTGGACGTGGGGCAGGTGGTGGGCAAAGGCGCGGTGGTGGCGCGCCTGGACTGCCGCGACTACGATCTGGCGGCGCAAAAGTCCCGGGCGGCCCTGGATGCCGCCGCGGCGCGGGCGAAGCTCGCCGAATCCCAGCTCGCCCGCGCGAGGGAGCTGCACAGCCGCAACTTCATCTCCGCCGATGCCCTGACCCAGCGTGAAACCGAATCGGCCGTCCAGCGGGCGGAGGTGAAGCTTGCCCGGGCGCAGTTGGATACGGCCAGGCGGGCCCAGGAAAAATGCGTGCTGCGCGCGCCCTTTCCCGCCATCGTCAAGGCGCGCCAGGGCCAGGTGGGCGAACTGGCGGCCCCCGGCACGCCGCTGCTGACCCTGGTGGATGCCAGCACGACGGAGATCGCCGCCCAGGTGCAAGTGCGCGACGCGGAATCGCTGAAGGCGGCCAAGGACATCCGCTTCGTCACGCCCACCGGCAGCCATGCCGCGCGCCTGCTGCGGGTGTCGCCCGCCATCAACCGGGACGCCCGCAACGTGGAGGCGCGCCTCGCCTTCGCGGATCAGCCGGCCCCGCCCGGCTCGGAGGGACGCATTGTCTGGCGCGACCCGCGGCCCCATCTGCCCGCGGAGCTCGTGTCCCGCCGCGCCGCCGGCCTGGGTGTCTTCGTGCTGAACAGCGATACGGCGCGCTTCGTGCCCCTGCCCGGGGCCCAGGAAGGACGGCCCGCACCGGCGGACCTGCCCGCCGATACCCGCGTGGTGATCGATGGCCGCCACGGGCTGCGTGAAGGCGGGGTACGGTGATCACCACCGGTTTTCCATATGTCATTCCGGGGCTGCCCGTCAGGGCAGAACCCGGAATCCAGCGTCTTTATGCGGACGCCACTGGATTCCCGCTTCCGCGGGAATGACGAGGATTCTTGCAACCGTGAAGCTCTTCGAAACCCTCATCCGCAACCACCCCCTGGCGAACGTCAGCTTCGCCGTGGTGCTGATCGTGGGCTTTCTCGCCTACGGCCTGATGCCCCGCGAGCAGGACCCGGAGATCAACTTCAACTGGGTGATGGTGACCACGGTGCTGCCGGGCGCCTCCGCCGAGGACGTGGAAAAGCGCGTCACCAAGCCCCTGGAGGACGCCATCAAGAACGTGGCGGACATCCGCTTCGTCTCCTCCAGCTCGCGCGAGACCGTCTCTTCCATCCTGGTGCGCTTCCGCGACGTCGGCGAGCGGCTGTTCGACAAGCGCATCAACGACCTGCGCCGGGAGATCCAGAACAAGGCCTCCGCCGAGCTGCCGCCGGAGGTGAAGGACGATCCGCGCGTCATGGAGATCACCACCTCCAACGGCTTCCCCACCGCCATGCTGCTGCTCACGGGCGCGGCCGACGACGAGAACCTGCGCGCCCGGGCCCGAGCCGTGAAGGAGGACCTGGAGCGCCTGGCCGGCGTGGATCAGGTCTTCGCCAATGGCCTGCACGACCCCGAGCTGCTGGTGGAATTCTCGCCCACCGCCGCCCAGGCGCGCGGCCTCTCCGCGGCGGACATCGCGGACTCCGTCGGCGCTTGGTTCCGCGATACCTTCGCCGGAAAGCGCCGCGGCGGCGAGGAGGACTGGCTGGTGCGGGTGGTGGGCCAGGAGGCCGACCCCGCCTTCCTCGCCCGCATCGGCGTCGCCAGCAGCGCCAACCCGCGCGCCGCCGTGCCCCTGGAAGCGGTGGCGGACGTTGCCCGCGCCCGGGCGCGGCCCGACCGCCTGGCGAGCCAGAACGGCCGGCCGGCGGTGCTGCTCTCGGTGACCAAGAAGAGCTATACCAACACCCTGGAGCTGGTGGGGCGCATCAACGGCTACATCGCCGAGCGCAACCCGCTGTTCGTCGCGGCCGGTCTCGAGCTCACGCTGCTGGACGACCAGACCATCCCGACGCGCGAGGCCATCCGCATCATGGAATCCAACGCCGTGATTGGCCTGCTCACGGTGCTGGTCATCTGCTGGGTGTTCCTCGGCACCCGCATCGCGCTCCTGGTGGGCCTGGGCATCCCCTTCGCCCTGGCCGGCACCTTCGGCCTCCTGCACGCCTTCGGCTACACCCTGAACATCTCCGTGCTGCTCGGGGTGGTGATCGCCCTGGGCATGCTGGTGGATGACGCCGTGGTGGTGGTGGAGGCCATCTACTACCGCGTGCAGCGCGGCCAGGCGATCCTTGCCGCCGCGGTGGAGGGGCTACGCGAGGTGATCGCCCCGGTCACTTCCTCCGTCGCCACCACGCTCGCCGCCTTCCTGCCCCTGATGCTCCTGCCGGGCATCGTCGGCAAGTTCATGTTCGTCATCCCCTTCGTGGTGACCCTGGCGCTCGCCATCAGCCTGATCGAGGCCTATTGGATGCTGCCGGCCCACGTGGTGGCCCTGCGCATCAATTTCGACAAGCGCACCCGCATGCAGCTTTGGCGCGAGCGCTTCACCCACGCACTGCGGGTGAAGTATTCGCGCCTGCTCATCGCCGTGCTGCGCCGGCCCAAGCGCTCCCTGGGCATCGCCGTGGTCCTGATGATCGCCGCGGTCGCCGCCGTGGCGGCGGGGCTGGTGCGCGTGCAGTTCTTCGCCTTCGATCCCTTGCGCATCTTCTACGTGAACGTGGACATGCCCGCGGGGAGTCCCATCGAGGCCACGCTGCGCCAGGTGGAGGCGGCGGAGGCGGTGGCGCGCAAGCACCTGGACGCGGGCGAGGCGCGCGGCCTGGCTTCGCTCGCCGGCGTGAAGTTCACCGACACCGAGCCCCTCTACGGCGATCCCTACGGCCAGGTGGTGGTGTCGCTGAACGCCAAGTTGCCGGGCATGCGCGACGTGCCGGAGATCGTCGAAGCCATGCGCCAGGAAGCGGAGGCCCTGTCCGGCCCCGGCAAGGTCACGTTCACCATGCTCTCGGGCGGTCCGCCCCTGGCCAAGCCCATCAAGGTGCGGGTGCGCGGCGACGACTACGCCGAGCTGCGGGCGGCGGCCGACGATCTGCTGGCCACCGTCAAGGCGGTGCCGGGTACGCGCGACGTGGCCGACGACGACGTGCCCGGCCGGCCTGAACTGGTGCTCGCCATCGACCGGGAGGCGGTGCGCAATGCCGGCCTCAACCCGGCGGCGGTGGCGCGCTGGGTGCGGCTGCACGTGGACGGGGACATCGTGGCCAGCATGCGCGACCGCGGCGAGAAGCTGGAAGTGCGGGTGCGGGCTCGCCGCGATGGTGGAGACGGCGCCGCCGCCGACATCACGCGCCTGCTCGACGAGGCCGTGGCCCTGCCCGGCGGCGGCAGCACCACCCTGGGGGCGCTGGTGAAGCACGAGACGCGCATCGGCAAGGGCGTCGTGCGGCACTACAACCTGCGCCGCGCCGTCACCGTGGAGGCGGATCTCGACAAGGAAAAGACCGACACGGTGGCCGCCAACCGCGCCAT
This sequence comes from uncultured Rhodocyclaceae bacterium, assembly GCA_964479195.1. Lineage (GTDB taxonomy): Bacteria > Pseudomonadota > Gammaproteobacteria > Burkholderiales > Rhodocyclaceae > Desulfobacillus. The sequence goes on along the minus strand of CAYZLI010000034.1, from coordinate 13,632 downwards.
CAAGGCGGGCTGGGCCCAAGTGCAGGCGCGCTATCCCAACGTGGACCTGGATTTCTCCGGGGAGCTGGACGACATCCAGGAGAGCCTGGATGCCATGCAGGTGCTCTTCCTCCTGGGCTTGGGGCTGATCTATCTCATCCTCGCCGCCCAGTTCAGGAGCTACTGGCAGCCGCTCATGATCCTGGTCACCGTGCCTCTCGCTTTCACCGGCGTGGTGCTGGGCCTGCTGGTCTCCCGCGTGCCCCTGTCCCTCTACAGCCTGTACGGCGTCATCGCCCTCACCGGCATTGCGGTGAACTCGGCCATCGTGCTCATCGACGCCGCCAACGAGCGCCGCCAGGCCGGCATGAGCGTGCTGCATGCCGCGGTCTATGCGGCGCGCCGGCGCGTGGTGCCCATCATCATCACCTCCGTCACCACCATCGGCGGCCTGTTTTCCCTCGCCTTCGGCCTGGGCGGCAAGTCGCTGATCTGGGGTCCCGTGGCCTCCAGCATCGTCTGGGGCCTGGGCTTCGCCACCCTGCTCACCCTCTTCGTCATCCCGCTGCTGTACTGGATGTTCATGCGGCGGCGCTATGGAGCCAAGTCATGAAACCGAGCCATCTCCTTCCCGCCCTCGCCGCGCTGCTGGCCGCCTGTGCGCAGGAGGCCCCGCCCCCCGCGCCGCCGCCGGTGGTGAAGACCATCATGGTGGGTCAGGCCGCCGCCGATGCCGCCCGCACGTACAGCGGCGAGGTGCGCGCCCGCCACGAGACGGCGCTGGCCTTCCGCATCGGCGGCAAGCTGGTGGAACGGCGCGTCGATGCCGGCGCGGTGGTGAAGCCGGGCCAACTGCTCGCCCGCCTCGATGCCGCCGACGTGGCCTTGCAGGCGGAGCAGGCGAAAGCCCAGCTTGCCTTGGCTGAGGCGGACGCCCGGCGCTACCGGGAATTGCGCGGGAAGAACTTCGTCAGCGCCGCCGCCCTGGATGCCCGCGAGACCGCCCTCAAGGCCGCCCAGTCCCAGGCCGGGCTCGCCCGCAACCAGGCGGCCTACGCCAGCCTCGCCGCCGATCACGCCGGCGTCATCGCCGCGGTGCTGGCCGAGCCGGGCCAGGTGGTAGCCACCGGCCAGCCGGTGTTCCGGCTCGCCCGCGACGGCGAGCGGGAAGTGGCCATCGCCCTGCCGGAGAACGCCCTGGACGGGCTCAAGCCGGGTGCCGAGGCGGAAGTGTCGCTCTGGGCCACCGACAAGCGGTACCGGGGCCGCCTGCGCGAGCTCGCGCCCGCCGCCGACCCGGCCACGCGCACCTATGCCGCCCGCATCACGCTGCCGGACCCGGACGCGGCGGTGGTGCTGGGCCGCACGGCCACGGTGCGCTTCCGGCCCGCCAGCCACCATGAGCCGGTCGTGCCCCTGGCGGCGCTCTTCCAACAGGGCGAGGGCCATGCCGTGTGGATCCTCGGCGCCGACGGGGCCGTGAGCCTGCGCCCGGTCACGGTGGCCGCCTACACGGACGGCGGGGCCAGCATCGCCGCCGGGCTCGCCGCCGGTGAGCGCATCGTCGCCGCGGGCGTGCACAAGCTTGTCGCCGGGCAGCAAGTGCGGGTGGCGCAATGAAAACCCCCAACCTCTCCGCCTGGGCCCTGGAGCACCCCTCCATGGTCCTCTATCTCATGATCGTGCTGATGGCCGCCGGCGTGCTCTCCTACTTCAAGCTGGGCCGCGCCGAGGACCCGGACTTCACCTTCAAGGTGATGGTCGTGCGCACCCTCTGGCCCGGCGCCACGGCCCGGGAAGTGGAGCAGGAGCTCACCGAGCGCATCGAGAAGAAGCTGGCGGAGACGCCCTGGGTGGACGTGCTGCGCTCCGCCTCCAAGCCCGGCGAGTCCCTGGTCTTCGTGATCCTCAAGGACTACACGCCCAAGCCGGAGGTGCCGGAAGCCTGGCGCCAGGTGCGCAAGAAGCTGGACGACATCCGCCACAGCCTGCCGGCCGGCGTGCAGGGGCCTTTCCCCAACGACGAGTTCGGCGACGTGCAGGTGATGATCTTCGCCCTCACGGGAGATGGCTTCGACCTGGCCGCGCTGCGCCGCGAAGCCGACCGCCTGGCGCGGGAACTCAAACGCGTGCCGGACGTGAGGAAGGTGGAGCTGATCGGCGTGCAGGACGAGAAGATCTACGTCGAGGTGGCCCCGGCGCGGCTCGCCGCCCTGGGGCTTACGCCCAGCCAGGTCTTCGACGCCCTGCAGCGCCAGAACGCCGTGGCCCCGGCCGGTTTCGTCGAGACGGACAGCGACCGGGTGCGCCTGCGCGTCACCGGCCCCTTCGAAACCGTCCAGCGCATCCGCGAGGCGGATCTCGCCCTGGGCGGGCGCCACTTCCGCCTGGGGGACATCGCGCAGGTGAAGCGCGGCTACGCCGACCCGCCCAGCCCGCGCATGCGGGTGGCGGGCAAGGAGGCCGTGGGCCTGGGCGTGGTCATGGCCAAGGGGGGCGACGTCATCGACCTGGGCGAGCACCTCACGGCGGCGGTGGCGCGGCTTGCCGCCGACCTGCCGGCGGGCATCGAGGTGCACACCGTGGCCGACCAGCCCCAGATCGTGCAGATGTCCATCCGCCTCTTCCTGCAGTCCCTGGGCGAAGCCATCGCCATCGTGCTGGCCGTGTCCTTCCTCTCCCTGGGCTGGCGCCCGGGGCTGGTGGTGGCCCTGTCCATCCCCCTGGTGCTGGCGGTGACCTTCTTCCTCATGCGCGTCTTCGGCATCGACCTGCAGCGCATCTCCCTCGGGGCGCTGGTCATCGCCCTGGGCCTGCTGGTGGACGACGCCATCATCGCCGCCGAGATGATGGTGGTGAAGATGGAGCAGGGCTGGGAGCGCTTCAAGGCCGCCACCTTCGCCTACACCTCGACGGCCTTTCCCATGCTCACCGGCACGCTGATCACGGCGGCCGGCTTCACGCCGGTGGGTTTCGCCAAGTCGGCGGCGGGCGAATACACCTTCTCGATCTTCGCGGTGGTGACCATTGCGCTGCTGGTGTCCTGGATCGTCGCCGTGGTGTTCACGCCCTACCTGGGCTACAAGCTGCTCGACCCGGTCAAGCTCGCCGCCATCGGCGCCAAGCACGGCGGCGACATCTACGACTCGGCCTTCTACCGGCGCTTCCGCGCCCTGGTGGAATGGTGCCTGCGCCGCCGCTGGCTGGTGATCGGCGCCACCGTGGCCATCTTCGCGCTCGCCATGGTGGCCTTCAACAAGGGCGTGCAGAAGCAGTTCTTCCCGGCCTCCAGCCGGCCGGAGCTGCTGATCGAGCTGTGGCTGCCCCAGGGGGCGTCGCTGAAAGCCACCGAGGCCCGCGTGAAGCGGGTGGAGAAGCTGCTGGAAGGCGAGGGCGGCGTGGCCGCCGTCTCCGCCTACGTGGGCAACGGCGCGCCGCGCTTCTACCTGCCCCTGGACCAGCAGCTGTTCAACGACAACTTCGCCCAGTTCGTGGTGGTGACCAGGGGCATCGAGGAGCGGGAGTCCGTGAAGGACGCCCTGGAGCGGGCGTTTGCCGGAGCGAATGGCCTTCCCCCCGCCCCCCTTCCCGGGGAAGGGGGTGACGCGGGCTCGCCGGCTGCGCCGGCTCGGATGGAAGGGGGCGACTGGTCGGCCATCAGGACGCGCGTGCTGCGCCTGGAGAACGGTCCGCCCGTGGGCTTCCCCGTGCAGTTCCGCGTCATGGGCGAGGACCTCGTGGGCCTGCGCCGCATCGCCGCCGAGGTGGCGGGCGTGATGCGGACCGACCCGGATCTCCAGAATGTGCATCTGGACTGGAACGAGAAGGTGAAGAGCGTCAAGGTGGAGATCGACCAGGACCGGGCGCGGCTCCTGGGCGTCTCCAGCCAGGACGTGGCCCTCACGCTGCAGGCCTGGCTCAAGGGCGCGGCCATGACCCAGTACCGCGAGGGCGATCAGTTGATCGACGTGGTCTGGCGCGGCAGCGGCGGCCAGGACGGCGCGGCGCGGGACTCCCTGGACCGCCTGCCGGACCTGGACATCGTCGCCGCGGGCGGCCGCCACGTGCCCCTGGCCCAGGTGGCGCGCCTGAAGCCCATCCTGGAGGAGGGCCTCGTCTGGCGGCGCGACCGGCTGCCCACCATCACGGTGCGCGCGGATCTCGCCGGCACGACCCAGGCGGCGGTGATCTCGGCCCGCCTCGATCCCCGGATGGACCCGATCCGCGCCGGGCTGCCGCCGGGCTTCCGTGTCGAACTGGGTGGCAGCGTCGAGGAATCGGCCAAGGGCGAGTCCTCCATCAAGGCCGTCGTGCCGCTCATGGTGGTGGGCGTGATCACGCTGCTCATGATGCAGCTGCAGAGCATGCGGCGCACGACCATGGTGCTGCTCACCGCGCCCCTGGGGCTGATCGGCGTCACCCTTTCCCTGCTGGTCTTCCAGGCCCCCTACGGCTTCGTCGCCAACCTGGGCGTGATCGCCCTCATGGGCATGATCCTCAGGAACTCGGTGATCCTGGTGGACCAGATCGAGCAGGACGAGCGCGCCGGCAAGAGCGCCTGGGAGGCCATCGTCGGCTCCACGGTGCGCCGCTTCCGGCCCATCGTGCTGACCGCTGCGGCGGCCATGCTGGCCATGATCCCCCTCACCCGCCAGGTGTTCTGGGGCCCCATGGCCGTGGCCATCATGGGCGGGCTGATCGTCGCCACGGCCCTGACCCTGCTGTTCCTGCCAGCCTTGTACGCAGCCTGGTACCGGGTGAAAGAGGAGGGGAAGACGTGGTCGCCGTAGGGCGCAATAAGCCTGTCCTGAGCCTGTCGAAGGGCGAAGCGCATTGCGCCGGATGGGTCCGGCGCATTACGGCCTGCGGCCTGATGCGCCCTACACCGGGTATGGTGACCGGTGGCGTAACGCGGCTAAAATGGCAGTCTTTTCGCCGGGTAGCCGGCTTAATTAGAGTTTGCTGATATACTATCCGGAGATAGGTCATGAACATCGAACACGCCCGCTACAACATGGTGGAACAGCAGATCCGGCCTTGGGACGTGCTGGACCAGGATGTGCTGGACCTGCTGATGACCGTGAAGCGCGAGCAATTCGTGCCGGCGGCGCACCGGGCCCTGGCTTTCGCCGACGCGGAGATTCCCCTCGGGCACGGCGCGGCCATGCTGCTGCCCAGCCTCGAGGCGAAAATCCTGCAGGCCCTGCACCCGCGCAAGTCCGACAAGGTGCTGGAAATCGGCGCCGGCTCCGGCTACATGGCGGCCCTGCTGGCGGCGCGCACGGATCACGTCTGCACCGTGGAAATCGTCCCCGAGCTGGCGGCGCTGGCGCGGGCCAACCTGGCGCGCCAGGGCGTCGATAACGTGACTGTGGAAGAGGGCGACGGCGCCCGGGGCTGGTCCGCCCAGGCCCCCTATGACGTCATCGTCCTGTCCGGCTCCGTTCCGGTGCTGCCGGAGGCCCTCCTTCAGCAGCTCAAGGTGGGCGGACGGCTGTTCGCCGTCGTCGGCGAGGCGCCCGTGATGGAAGCCCAGCTCATCACCTGCGTCGCCGAGGGCCGCTACCAGACCGTCAACCTGTTTGAAACCTGCATCCCGCCGCTTCGCAACGCACCGCAGCGGGAGCGATTCGTCTTTTGAGGTGAGATTCAATGGAGCAAATCACGGCAGTGGAACTGAACGAATGGCTGAACGACGCGGGGCGCGCCGTCCCGGTGCTGCTCGATGTGCGCGAGCCGGACGAGTTCACCGCCTACCGCATCGAGGGCTCGCAGCTCATGCCCATGCGCACCATTCCGGCGCGCCTGCATGAGCTGGACCGCAAGGCCGAGCTGGTGATGATCTGCCGCTCGGGCGCCCGCAGCTTCCATGCCGGGCTGTTCCTCAAGCAGAACGGCTTTGCGCGCATCTACAACCTGGCGGGTGGGGTCATCGCCTGGGCGCGGGACGTGGAGCGCGCCGCCGCCTGAGATGAACGGCCCCCACGCTCACTTCGTTCGCTGCCCCCCGAGGGGGCGTCCAGCGCCCTTCGGGCGGCCGGGCGGGCGCTGAGTGGTCGCAGAACAAACAAGAAGGGAATTGCCCATGCAACGCAAGCTGGTCCCGCTATTGCTCGCCCTCGCCGGCACACCCGCCCTGGGCGCCGACCTCGTGCAGGTCTATCGCGACGCCCTCGGCTACGACGCGCAGTACGCCTCGGCCAAGGCCGCCCTCGACGCGGGCCAGGAGCGGCTGCCCCAGGGCCGCGCCGGCCTGCTGCCCGTCGTTTCCGCCAGCACCAACACCACCTGGAACGATGTGGACTTCAAGAGCCGCGCGAGCGGCGCCGCGGCGGTCGGCTCGCAGTTCAACTCCCACGGCTACACGGTGAGCCTCACCCAGCCGGTGTTCCGCTGGCAGAATTTCCTCCAGTACAACCAATCGAAGCTGCAGGTGGCCCAGGCCGAGGCCACGTTCGCCCAGGCCCGGCAGGACCTCATCCTGCGCGTGGCCCAGGCCTATTTCGACGTGCTGCTGGCCCAGGACAGCCTCGTGTTTGCGCAAGCGCAGAAGACCGCCATCGCCGAGCAACTGGAGGCGGCCAAGCGCAACTTCGAGGTGGGCACCGCCACCATCGTGGACACCCACGAGGCGCAGTCTCGCTATGACCTCAGCCTCGCCCAGGAACTGGCGGCGCAGAACGACCTGGAGATCAAGCGCCAGGTCCTGCGCCAGGTGATCGGCAAGGTCCCGGACACCCTCAAGGCCCTGCGCGCCGAAGTGCAGTTGCAGCGCCCCCAGCCCGACGACATGGGCAAGTGGGTCGAGGCCGCGGAGCAGGGCAGCCCCCTCGTCGCCGTGCAGCAGGCGGCCCTGGAGATCGCCGAACGGGAGGCGGAAAAGCAGCGCGCCGGCCACTACCCCACGCTGGACCTGGTGGCTACCCGCGGGCGCAGCTCGCTGACCGGCGGTGTCGTCTCCGGCATCGCCTCCCCGGGCAGCGACACGGATTCCACCACGGTCGGGCTGCAGCTCAGCCTGCCGCTCTACGCCGGCGGCGCGGTCGTCTCCCGCACGCGCGAGACGGTCGCCCTGCGCGAGAAGGCACTGGCCGATCTCGACCATACCCGCCGCACCCTGGCCAACAACGCGCGCCAGTCCTACCTGGGCGTGACCAACGGCATGGCCCAGGTGAAGGCCTTCGAGCAGGCGCTGGTGTCCTCCCAGTCCGCCCTCGATTCCAACAAGCTCGGCTACGAGGTCGGCGTGCGCATCAACATCGACGTGCTGAACGCCCAGCAGCAGCTCTTCTCCACCCGGCGCGATCTCGCCAAGGCGCGCTACGACACCCTGCTCGCCCAGTTGCGGCTCAAGGCGGCGGCCGGCACCCTGGGCGAAGAAGACGTCCAGGCGGTCAACGCGCTGCTCGACAAATGACGGTGTTGCCAGCTCGGCGTCGATTGGCGTAGGGCGCAATAGCCGTTTGCGGCGTATTGCGCCGGATGGCGCCTCCGTCCGGCGCAATGCGCTTCGCCCTTCGACAGGCTCAGGACAGGCTTATTGCGCCCTACGGCTCCCGCTGTACCTATTTTCCTGTACCCAATTCCCTGTACTTTTCCCCGGGGAGGGTGTAATTTTGGCGGCGCTCAGGGCCGACAAAAATAGGGGGTAAGGGGATGCGTTTAGTGCGCCGATTCGCGTTGGGCATTGCGCTGGCGGCGGCGATCGCGCCGGCTTGGGCCGACGAAGTGCTCGACCGCCTGCGGGCTCTTGTCAATGAAGGGCGCGCCAACGAGGCCTATGCCCTGGCCCAGGAGCAGGCCGGCCGCATGGGCGAGCCGGAATTCGATCTGTTCTTCGGGCTGGCCGCCATCGAGACGGGGCGCGCCGGCCAAGGCGTGCTGGCCCTGGAGCGCTACCGCCTGGCCTTCCCCCAGGACCAGCGGGCCGGACTCTACCTGGCGCGCGGCTACCTGGCCCTCGGCGAGCCGGCCCGGGCGCGCGCCGAGCTGGAAGCCATCCTCGCCGACAGTCCCACGGGAGACATCGCCGATGCCGCGCGTACGCTGCTGGACGCCGCTCGCGCCCGCGAGGCCGCCGCCGCGGGCGGCGCCCGCTTCTACGTCGAGGCCGGCGCCGGCACGGATAGCAACGTGAATGGCGGGACCGGCACGGCCGTCGTGACCCTCCCGGTCTTCGGCCCGGTGGTGTTGCCCGACCGCGTCGTGCGCACGGGCGACAACTTCACCCACCTCGCCGCCGGCGGCTCCGCCAGCCGGACCCTGGAGCCGGGCCTGGCGGTCTTCGGTGGCGCCGAGCTCACTTCCCGCAACCATTTCACGGACACGGCCTTCGACCAGTCCGGCCTGGGCGGCCATCTCGGCGTGTCCCTCAACCGCGGCGGCACCCTGTGGCGGGCCACGGCCTCCCACCACACGCTCTGGCTGGAGAACGATCGCTATCGCAGCGTTACCGGCCTGGCCGGCGAATGGGCGATGAGCCTGCCCCCGGCGCAGACCGTGAATGCCTTCCTGCAATACGCCCGCTTTGAATACGGTGCGGCGGGCGCCGGCCTGCGGGATGCGGACTTCTGGGGCGCCGGCGTCGGCCTGCGCCATGGCTTTGCCGGTGCCATGCGGCCGACGGTGTCGGTCGCGCTGACCGTGGGCGACGAGCGCAACGACCGCAACCGGCCGGATTTCTCCCGCACCCTGGCGGGCCTCCAGGGCGTGCTGACCGTGGCGCCGGCCTCCCGCTGGAGCCTGTCGGCCGCCTTCCTCTATCAGGACAGCCGTTACGACGCCGCTGACCCGTTCCTCGGCGTGACGCGCAAGGACAGCTACCGCAGCCTCACCCTGGGGGCGGCCTACCTCGTCGACCGCAACCTGAGTGTCCGCGGCGAGCTGGCCTACACGGACAACGACTCGAACATCGCCCTGTTCAAGTACGACCGGACCCAGGCGATGGTCAAGCTGCGCTACGAATTCCAATGACGGGCTGTCGGGGGACCGGACAATGATCGCTAGAACACTGGGCTGGATGGTCGCTGTCCTGGCGGCGTTGGCCGCCGCGCCGGCGGCGGCCGATGAAGGGAAGGTGATCGCCGCCGTCGGGCAGGTGAGCGCCGTGCGGGAAGGCAAGGAATTGGCGCTGGCGCGCGGCGCGGTGGTGAAGAGCGGCGACCTCGTCAAGGTGGCCGCGGACAGCTCGGCCCAGATCCGCATGAGCGACGAGTCGATCCTCGCGCTCGCCCCGCGCACGGAATTCCTGATCAGCGATTACCGCTTCTCCGCCGACAAGCCGACGGAGGGGCGGGCCATCTTCTCGCTGCTGAAGGGGGCGTTCCGCACGGTGACGGGGATCATCGGCCTGCGCGCCCGGGAGAACTACCGGGTCAATGCCGTGGTGGCCACCATCGGCATCCGCGGCACCCATTACCGCCTGCGCCTGTGCGCCGCCGACTGCCCGGCCCGGGAGGGCGCGGCGGCCAAGGATGGGCTCTATGGCGGCGTGAGCGAGGGGCGCATCGCCGTCACCAACCAGACGGGCACCGACGAGTTCGGCGCCGACGAGTACTTCTTCCTGGCCGACGCCCTCGGCCGCCCGGAGCGCCTGCCCGGGCCGCCGGAGCTGCTCATCGACCGGCTGAACTTCCTCTCCAAGTTGAAGCGCGAGGGCGCGCCCGCCGCCGCGCCGGCCATCGCCGTCACGGCGCCGGCCCTGGCGCCGAGCGGCCCGGCGCTCTCCGCCCTGGATTCGCTCAGCACCCTGTCGCTCCAGCAGTTCCGGCCCACCGAGATCAGCGGCTCCGCCGAGCAGATCGTCCATGTCACGCCGTTGCCGGTGGTCACCGGCAGCTTCGTGGATGTGGGCGCCAGCGGCGACATCCGCGGCCAGATCATCTGGATGACCAACGCGGACATCGACCTGCACCTGCAGGCGCCCAATGCGGCGCACGTCTATTACGGCAACCGGACCGCCACCCTCGGGACCAGCACCACTGCCCAGCTCGACATTGACAACCTGGGCAACACAATAAACGTGGCACCCGACCAGCGGATCGAGAACCTCGTCGTGAGCGGTTCGCAGAAGCCCACCGGGCTGTACAACTTCTATGCCCACAGCTTCAGCGGCAACAACGGCGGCCTGCCAACAACGGTGCAGATCCGGGTCACCGGGGACGGCGGCAGCACGAGCCTGACGGATTCGGTGAGCCTGTCCAACGGACAGCAGTCCAATTCCTACATCGTGGACTACAAGGGCAGCCAGCAGGCCCCCGTCTATACCACGCAGCCGCGCTGACGGTTACAGCTCGTTGTAGGGCGCAATAGCCGCTTGCGGCGTATTGCGCCGGATGCAGCCGTGCGGCGCAATACGCTGCGCTATTGCGCCCTACCCTTCTGACGGGCTCTTCAGAAAGCGCTCCACGAGGGCCAGGGTCCGCGCCGCGGCGCCCCGGTGGTGCGCGGCGAAGGCTCGGCCCGCCTCGCCCATCCGCAGCCGCGCGGCGGGGTCCGCCAGCAGCGCCGCGGCCGCCTTCAGCAGTTCGTCCGCATCCGCCACTTGACGGGCCGCCCCGCAGGTGATGGCCTGCGCCGCCGCCTGGGCGAAGTTGTAGGTGGAGCGGCCGATCAGCACCGGCACGCCCGCGGCGCAGGCCTCGATCAGGCTCTGGCTGCCATAGTCGAGCAGGCTGCCGCCGATGAAGGCGGCATCGCAGGCCGCGTAGTAGGCGAACATCTCGCCCATGCTGTCGCCCAGCAGCACTTCTGGAGTTGCCGAGTTTGTGGGAGCGGCGCCCACAGCGAGTTGCGAGCGCCGCCGCACGGCAAATCCCTTGGCCGCAATCAGCGCCGC
>CAYZLI010000034.1:0-2716 GCA_964479195.1 uncultured Rhodocyclaceae bacterium | reverse complement strand
CAGCGAGTTGCGAGCGCCGCCGCACGGCAAATCCCTTGGCCGCAATCAGCGCCGCCACTTCATCGAAGCGCTGCGGGTGACGCGGCACGATGACGAGCAGCCCATCGCCGAGGGGCCGCTTCGCCAGAGTGTCCAGGATCAGCGCTTCCTCGCCTTCGCGCGTGCTCGCCGCCAGCAGCACGGGCCGCGGTCCCATCAGCCGGCGCAGGTCTTGTCCGAGGGTTAGCTGGTAGGCCGGCGGCTGGATGTCGAACTTCAGGTTGCCCAATACCTCGACGTGCGGCGCGCCGAGGGCGCGCAGGCGGGCGGCATCCTCCTCCGTCTGGGCGGCAATGGCGGCAAGCTGTCCCAAGGCGCGCCGGGTGAGCGCGGCGAAGCGGGCGTAGCCGCGGGCCGATTTTTCCGACAGGCGGGCATTGACGAGCAGCAGTGGAATGCTTATGTCATGGCAGGCGGCCACCAGGTTGGGCCAGACCTCGGTCTCCAGGATGAGGCCGATGCCGGGCCGGAAGTGGCCGAGAAAACGGCGCACCGCACCGGGGTAGTCGTAGGGCAGATAGGCCCGCAGGACCCGGTCGCCGAACAACTGCTCCGAGGTCTCCCGGCCGGTGGGGGTCATGTGGGTGAGCAGGATGCGGTGCTCCGGGTAGCGGGCGAGCAGCGCGGCCACCAGGGGCTGGGCCGCCCGCGTCTCGCCCACTGACACGGCGTGCAGCCAGATGAGTTTTTCCCCCTCGCCCTCCTGGGGAGAGGGCCGGGGTGAGGGGTAGAACCCGAACCGCTCGGCGACATGCCGCCGATACTCCGGCTGGCGCCGGCCGCGCCACAGCAGGTGCAGGCCGATATAGGGCAGCAGCAGCCCCAGGGCCAAGTTGTAGAGCCGTCCGATCATGCCAGCAGCGCCTCGGCGGCTTCGATCGCGGCGGCGGCTGCGGGCGGGCGCCCTGCGGCGCCGAGGTTGCGTGCGCTGCCGCCGGCATAGACCCCGGTCAGCTCGGGACTGGAGGCGCAGAAGAGGGCCAGGGTCGGCCGGCCCAGGGCCGCGGCGAGGTGGGCGAGGCCCGTGTCCACGCCGACGACGAGTTGCGCGCCGGCAAGCAGTTGCGCCATGGCCGCGAGATCCAGGGGCGGGGCGGCCACGGCGGCGGCCATCTGTCCGGCGAGCCGCAGCGCGCGATCCCGCTCTTGCGCGCTGCCCGCGGGCAGCGCGCAGGCCAGGCCCCGGGCATTCAGCGCCTGGGCGAGCTGCAGCCAGTGTGCCTCGGGCCAGAGCTTGTCGGCGCGACTGGTGGCCGTGAGCAGCACGGCGTAGGGCGCGGGCGGCAGCCAGGGGGCCGCCAGCGGCGTGGCGGCAATGCCGTAGTCCAGCGGCAGGTCGGGTTCGTATTCGAGGGCGGCGGCGGCGAGCCAGCGGTTGCGCTCCACCGCGTGCAGGTTGGCGGGAATGACGAAGTGGGTGTCATAGAAGCGCGCCGCCAGCGGCTCGCGGGCCACCTCCGCCGCATAGCCGGCGCGCCGGCCGCGGGCCAGCCGCGCAATCAGCGCGCTCTTGGCGAGGCCCTGGGTGTCCAGGACGACGTCATAGGCCTCGCGCCGCAGTTCGTCGCGGAAGGCTGCCATCTCGCGCCAGGTTGCGGCGCACAGCAGGGCGCGCCGCCAGCGCCGCACCGCCACGGGGATGACGCGGCGCACGGCCGGATGCAGGCGGGGAATCGCCGCGAAGCCCTCCTCCACCACCCAGTCGATGGCCGCTTCCGGAAAGCGCGTGCGGAGATCACTCGCCACCGGCAGGTTGTGCACGACGTCGCCCAGCGAGGAGGTCTTGACGAGGAGGATGGAATGCATGTCGGCGGCGCGGCGGGCCCAGCGGCGGTCCGCCCGGTTTGCGCTTAGAATGGCGCCTTTGCCGCGATTATAGCCTACGCATGTCTGGCGCCCGTCCGCCGCTCTCCGCGGTGCTGATTACCCTGAACTGCGCCCGCCAACTGGAACCCTGCCTGGAGAGCCTCGCCTTCTGCGACGAGATCATCGTCGTCGATTCGGGCAGCAGCGACGGCACGGTCGCGCTGGCGCACACCCGCGGTGCCCGGGTGATCCACCAGGACTGGCTCGGCTTTGGCGCCCAGAAGCAGTTCGCCGTCGCGCAGGCGCGCCACGACTGGGTGCTGTGCGTCGACTCCGACGAGCGCGTCACGCCCGAGCTGCGCGTCGGCATCGAGGCTGCCCTGGCGGCGCCGGCCTTCGACGCCTACGAATTTCCGCGCCGCAACCGCTTCATGGGGCGGTATCTGCGCCACGGTGAGGGCTACCCGGACTGGAGCCTGCGCCTGTTCGACCGGCGCCAGGCGCGCTGGTCGGAGGATGCGGTGCACGAGAAGGTGATCGCCCCCGGCCCGGTGGGGCGGCTGAGGGGCGATCTGCTCCACGACACCGCCGAGACCCTGGAAAGCTATCTCGCCAAGCAGGCACGCTACACCACCCTGGCCGCCGAAGAGGCCTTGGCCGCCGGCAAGCGGGGCGGCGTGGCCCGCATGCTGCTGTCCCCCGTCGTGCGCTTTATCAAGTTCTACTTTTTCCGGCTGGGCTTCCTCGACGGCTGGCCGGGGCTGGCGCATATTCTCATCGGCTGCCGCAACAGTTACGAGAAGTACGCCAAGCTGCGCCGGCTCCAACGTATCCGGTAGGGCAAGCCGGGCAACGCATGCTATTGTTTCAT
>CAYZLI010000033.1:21897-27628 GCA_964479195.1 uncultured Rhodocyclaceae bacterium | reverse complement strand
CCCGCATTTCGGCGCGACCGGACGAGGTGTAGTATTGATTTGCCGATCGCCGCAACCCGTTGGGCGCGGGACCTGCGCGATCCGTTGAATCGAGCCTCACACCCTTTGCAGGACCGGCTGCGCGAGGTCGTGGCCCATGGACAGCCCTCCCTACCCATCATCGACAGATCCCTCGCCGCAACAGGCCCGGGATGAGGGCGAGCAGCGTTTCCGCGCCCTGGCGGCCGCGGTGCCCGTGGGCATCTTCCGCGCCGACGCCGACGGCCTGATCGTCTACATCAACCCGCACGCCAGCGAGATTCTCGGCCTGAAGCCCGAGGAAGCCCTGGGCAATGCCTGGCAGGCGCAACTGCACCCCGCCGACCAGGAACGGGTCGCCGCCGCCTGGCATGCCGCCCTGCGCGAAGGGGGCCTGTGCCGCTCGGAGCATCGGCTCCTGCGCGCCGACGGGAGTATCGCCTGGGTCTATGTGCAGGCGGCGACCGAGATGGCCGACGACGGCCGGCGCATCGGCTACGTGGGCACCGTGACCGACATCACCGAGCAGAAGCGGGTGGAGGCCGACCTGCAAAGGACCTCCGACCGCCTGCGCGGACTCGCCGCCCACATGGCCTCCGTGCGCGAGGAGGAAAGCCGCAAGCTGGCGGCCGAGGTGCATGACTCCCTTGGCGGCAGCCTGAACATGCTCAAGCTGGGCCTAGCCACCTTCCTGGAGAAGATGGAGCCGGAGGACCCGATGCGCGCCCGCATCGAGTCCCTCATGGCCTTGGCGGAGGAGACCATCCGCATGGCCCGCAGCATCACGGCCCGGCTGCGCCCGCGCATGCTGGACACCCTCGGGCTGGTGGCGGCCATCCGCGCAACCGCCGATGAGCTCTCGCGCATGACGGGCATCCGCTGCGAATTGCAGTTGCCCCAGTACATCCGTCTCGCGCCCGAACGGGCCGCCGCCGTGTTCCGGGTTTTCCAGGAAGCCGTCACCAACGCGGCACGCCATGCCGGCGCCGCCACCATCGTCGTCAAGGCCGCGAAGAGCCGCACCCATCTCCTGCTGAGCATCAGCGACGACGGCCGCGGCATCGCCGTGAGCGACATCGAGAAACAGGACTCCTACGGCATACTGGGCATGAACGAGCGCAGCCAGTATCTCGGCGGCAGCCTGGAGATCGTCGGCGCCCCGGGACGCGGCACGACGGTGACGCTGCGCGTGCCGTTCGAGTCCTGAGCACGCGATGATCCGCATCCTGATCGTCGACGACCATGCCGTGGTGCGGGAAGGGCTGAAGCGCTTCCTCGACGAGACGACGGACCTGCGCATCGCCGGCGAGGCCTCCAGCATGCGCGAAGCGCTGGCCATGGTGCGCCAGCAGGAATGGGACCTGGTGCTGCTGGACATCGTGCTGCCGGACCAGAGCGGCCTGGAAGGGCTCAAGCGCATCAAGCGGGAGCAGCCGAACCTTCCCGTCCTGGTGTTCAGCAACTTCACGGAGGATGAGTTCGCGCTGGCCAGCCTCAAGGCCGGCGCCGCCGGGTTCCTCAGCAAGGACAGCTCGCCGGAGCAGTTGCGCGCGGCCATCCGCACCGTCGTCGGCGGCGGGCGCTACGTCGGTCCGGTGCTCGCCGAGCAACTCCTGTCCGGGGCGGCGACCGAACCGAAGAAGCTGCCGCACGAGCGCCTGTCGGCGCGCGAGATGGACATCCTGCTGCGCATCAGCCGCGGCCAGTCCCTCACGGAGATCGGCAAGGTCCTGCACCGCAGCGTCAAGACCATCAGCACCTACCGCTCGCGCATCCTGCAGAAGATGGGCATAGAGACCAACGCCGAGCTGACCCGCTACGTCGTCCAGCACAAGCTGGACCAGCAGTAGGGCGGGCTGGTCTCGCTCCTGCCGGAAAATTCCTACAATCGCCGCGTCATTTTCCGGCAGCATTCTTGGAATGCTCCGATAGCGCCGCACGCCGGAAAGCCGCAAAGTTCTCGCCTGGCTGACCGCCCAATCCGGGCCGAGCTCAGACCACCCAGAAAGAAGGAGACCGCCCTTGAACTACGAACTGGTCAGGGTCCTGGACGATAACACCCTGGTGGACCGCGATCTGTGCCTGCATGCCTATCTCACCGCCGACGGCCACAAGCTCGAACCCGGCGTCTACGTGGTGATATGGCCGCTCAAGGCCAAGCCCTTGTCCTATGACCGGCACGCCCGCTTCGTCGGCCCGTTCCCGACGGCGAGAAACGTGGAGCCCCTGGTGCGCCGCTGCGTCATGGAATACCTGATGGAGCGGCGGACCTTCGCCGCCCGGCGCGGCGAGGCGGCAGCTCAGGACGAACGGACCTACCACTGAACGACAAGACACCCCGACGCCGCCCCGGGGTACATGCAGCGGGCGGCAGCAACACCATTCGACAGAAGGAGTTTCACCATGACGGCAACGGAAAGATTCAACGATATCTGCAAGGCCAACGCGGACGCCGCGCAGCAGTATGCCGCGTTCACCTGGGAAGGGGCCGAGCGGGTGTTCAAGCTGCAGGCCGATGCGGCCAAGGGCTTCTACGCCGTGGGAACCCGGCAATTCCTCGACCTCATGTGCGGCGAAGCGGCGCGGCCCATCGCCAACTGGCCGAAGCTGGTCGAGAAAAGCATGGAGCGGGCGGTGGAGATCACCCGCGCCTACGTCAATTCGGCGACCGAGCTGCAGAACGACCTGACCGGCATCTTCCAGGAGCAGTTGCCGGCCATCAACCGCAACATCGTCCAGAGCGTCGAGCAGTTCTCGCACATGATGGCCGTGCCGGCCAAGGTTGCCGAGGGCGAAGCCAAGCGCATGGGCGAGACCCCGGAACACCGGGCAAAGAAGGCGGCCTGAAGCAGCGCCCCCGACGGACGGCGGCTTCGGGCACCGGCTCGGCCTGAAGCGCCGCTCCTCCACCCCCCGACAGGAGAAACCAGTATGGCTGCCCCAAGCAGCGAAATCGTGCATGTCCGCGGCGAGAATTACCTGATCGATTCCGCCTGGCGCGCCCGCCCCTACACGACCGGGACCGGGCGGGCCCTCGAAACCGGCTATTACCTGGTGCTGCACGCCCGCGGGTCGGGCGAGTTCGACCGGCGCACCCGTTATTACGGACCGTTCCCCAGCCGCAGGCTTGCGGAGACGCTCGCTCTGAGCGCGCGCCACATGGGACTCACTGCCCCGCCCGCGGCCTGTGCCGCACCCGAAGCGGGAAGCGAGCGGAGCCGCACGCCCCGGCTGCCGCGCTATGTCGCGCGCCGAATGCGCAGGGACTGGGTCAGGCAGGCGAGCGCTTCCACCGCCTGAGCCACTGGAAAGAAAAGAAACCGCCCCTCCCCGCCGGCGTGGCGCGAAGGGGCGGCGCTTGCAGCGTGCACCGGACGCTGGCGTCAGAAGTTCGGCACGATGTTATGTTCGCAGCAGATCATTCGTGCTTGGAGAGTGGTGACGAACGGGTTCTTGCTCACCTGCATCAGCGTGGACGCGCCGGAGCTTTCCTTGCGCACGAGGGGCGAGGCCCCGGCAAGAAGCGCCTCCTTCGGGAAGCGATACAGGTCCCCGGAGCCGACTTCCACATAGGCGCCGGGCTCCAGGATGTCCTCCCAGGAGCACTCCAGCAGATGCTGGCGATGTTGCGGTTCGACGGACGTATTGCGTGCTTCGGCGGTTGCCATGGCCATCCTCCTTCCGGACTGGTTGAACAACGTTGTTTGGCACCGTAGGTGCGCTAATTGAGTCACGCAAAGGGCGTACCAGGCGCCGGCCGGAGCTAACCGCATGTGCGCAAAGTGGAAAATCCATCCTTGCCTTCTCGCCGCCTGCCGCGGGTTGCAGGCCGCAGACAGGCCCGGCGATTACTTCCCCTTTTTCATGGTCATAGGGGTGTATAGGGGTCAATACAGTTGTCTAAGGGAATGAACGGTGGCTCCCATGAGCAGCGCTCTCGCCAAATTCCATGCCCCGCTAAAACCCGTCAGCCCTACCGGCATGCCGGAGGCCGGCGCCGAGGTGATCGTCGGGCGCAGCCAACCCATGCAGGACCTGCTGCATATGGTGGGGCTGGTCGCCGACAGCCGGGCGACGATTCTCATCGAAGGGGAATCCGGCACCGGCAAGGAGCTCATCGCCCGGGAGATACACCGGCGCAGCCGGCGCCGCGATCGGCCCTTTGTCGCCGTCAATTGCGCCGCCCTGGCCGAATCCCTCCTGGAGAGCGAGCTGTTCGGCCACGTCAAAGGTGCGTTCACGGGAGCGGTGTTCAACAAGCAAGGACTGTTCGAGGAGGCCGACGGCGGCACCCTGTTCCTGGACGAAATCACCGAGACGAGCCTCGCCTTCCAGGCCAAGCTGCTGCGCACGCTGGAGGACCACGAAATCCGGCCGGTGGGCGCCAGCGGCACCGTGCGGGTGAACGTGCGACTGCTCGCCGCCACCAACCGGAACCTGCGCCAGGCCGTGGAGGAGCACAGCTTCCGCGAGGACCTGGCCTACCGGCTGGCGGTCGTGCCCTTTGTCATTCCGCCCCTGCGGGAGAGGCGCGAGGACATCCCCGAGTTGGTCGAGCACTTCGTGGGCAAGGTCTGCCGGCAGAACGGGCTGTCCGCGAAGCGCGTGCCGCCCGGCGCCCTGCGGCGGCTGCTCGGCCATTCGTGGCCGGGCAACGTGCGGGAGTTGGAGAACCTGGTGGAGCGGGCCGTGCTCCTGAGCCCGGGCGAGGAACTCGATCCCGCGTTCTTCGTCCCGGCCGCGGCCGGTGCCGCGGATCCGGAATCTCTGCGGCAGGCCACCATCGCCGCGGTGGAGAGCGTGGAGAAGGAGCACATCCTGCGCGCCATGCGTCAGTGCGCCGGCAATCGGGCCGAGGCCGCCCGCCTGCTGCACGTCAGCCGCGCCACGCTCTACAAGCGCCTGCGGCGCTACGGCCTGTTCAACGAAGCCCGACAGGCAGGGGCCGGATGTCCCCGGCCTGGGGCCACAGGCGGGCGATGACCCGGCCGACATGCAGCGGGTCGCCGCTGGTCCAGAAGCAGTCGGCCCCGGCACCGTCACTTGGCGCCAGGAGGTCCCGTTCCTCGAGGACGCGCAGCAGTTGCCGCGACACCGCCGCCCCCGTCTCGACGAGGGCTACGGCGGGGCCGGCGATCGCGCGGATCAGCGGAGCGACCAGGGGGTAGTGGGTGCAGCCCAGTACCAGGGTATCCGCCCCCTGGGCCAGGAGCGGCCGCACGAACCGCTCCGCCAGGTCGCGCGTGGCGGCCTCCGTGAGTTCCCCCTGCTCGATGCGCTCCACGAGTCCCGGACAGGGCTGCACGATCACCCGCGCCCGAACACCGAAGCGCTCCACCAAGGTGGCGAATTTGTCGCTCTCCAGGGTGCCGCTGGTCGCCAGCACGCCGATCACCCCGGAGCGGGTCGCCTCCACGGCGGGCTTCACGGCCGGCTCCACCCCGACGATGGGCAGGCCGTAACGGACGCGCAGGCTGGCGATGGCGGCTGCGGTGGCGGTGTTGCAGGCCACCACCAGCGCCTTCGCCCCCTGCGCGACCAGGAATTCGGCAATGGCATGGGCACGCGCCTCGATGAAGGGCGCCGGCTTGGCGCCGTAGGGCGCGTGGCCCGAGTCGGCCACATAGAGCAGGTGCTCGCCGGGCAGCGCGGCGCGGATTTCGCGCAGGACGGACAGCCCGCCCACGCCCGAGTCGAAGACGCCGATGGGCCG
>CAYZLI010000033.1:11652-21797 GCA_964479195.1 uncultured Rhodocyclaceae bacterium | reverse complement strand
GAGAGCAGGCTGTAGACGGTGGGCACCACGAAGAGCGTGAGCAGCGTGCCCAGCAGCAGGCCGCCGACGATCACCCAGCCGATCTGCTGGCGCGACTCGGCGCCGGCGCCCGTGGCGAGCGCCAGGGGAATGGCGCCGAGCACCATGGCGCCGGTGGTCATGAGGATGGGCCGCAGGCGCAGGCTGGCGGCCTCCACCAGGGCCTCCTGCAGCGCGCTGCCCTGTTCGCGCAACTGGTTGGTGAACTCCACGATCAGGATGCCGTGCTTGGTGATCAGCCCGATCAGGGTCACCAGGCCGATCTGGCTGTAGACGTTCAGCGTGCCGCCGAACAGGAGGAGCGCGGCGAGCGCGCCGGTCATGGACAGGGGCACGGTGAGCATGATGACGAAGGGATCGCGGAAGCTCTCGAACTGGGCCGCCAGCACGAGGTAGATAAAGGCGAGCGCCAGGACGAAGGTGAGCGCCAGGCTCGCCGTGGAAGTCCTGAACTCCCGCGACTGGCCGGCATAGTCGGTGGCATAGCCGGGCGGCAGCACGCGGTCGGCCACCTCCTCCATGAAGGCCAGGGCCTCGCCCATGGTGTAGCCGGGGGCGAGGTTCGCCGTGATGGTGACGGCGCGGCGCTGGGCGAAATGGTTCAGCTCGCGCGGGGCCACGGTCTCGTCCACGCGCACCAAATTGGCAAGCGGGATCATGCGCTCATCGCGGCCCCGCACGTAGATCGCGCTGATGTCCCGCGGCGCGGCCCGTTCCGCGCCGGTGGTCTGCACCAGGACATCGTACTGCTCGCCCTGCCGCTTGAAGCGCGTCACCTGGCGCCCGCCCAGCATGGTCTCCAGGCTGCGGCCGATGGCCTCCACCTGCACGCCGGTATCCGCCGCCTTGTCGCGATCCACCAGCACCGAGAGCTCGGGCTTGTTGAGCTTGAGGTCGGTGTCCACGTTTACGAGGCCCGGGTTCTTCGCCGCCTCGGCGAGGATCTGCTCGGTGATCGCCTGCAGCTCCGGGTAGGAGGCCGAGGTGATGACGACGAAATTGACCGGGCGCTCCCGCGGGCTCTGGCCCAGGGAAGGCGGCGTGACGGGGAAGGCGAGCACGCCGGGGATGGCGAAGAAGCGGGGCTGCAGCTCCTTGGCGATGGCGGTGGAATGGCGCCCCCGCTGCGTCCAGTCCGTCAGGCCGACGAAGGAGATGCCCTGAGAGACTGTCGGGTTGCCCGCGACGACGAAGTAGCGCTCGACGTCCGGCGTCCTGGCGTAGATCCCTTCGAGCTGCTGGGCGTATTTGTTCATGTAGTCCAGGGTCGCGCCCTCGGGCCCGAGGAAGACGCCGATCACCACGCCCCGGTCCTCCACGGGCGCCAGTTCCGACTTGAGGGTCTTCAGCAGCAGGAAGCTGGCCCCCGCCACCACGGCAAAGAGCGCCAGCACTATGCCGCGGTGATGCAGGGTCGCGGCGAGCAGGCGCCGGTAGCCGGCGGTCAGCCCATGGAAAAAGCTCTCGAACCGGAGATAGAGCCGGCCATGGCGTGTCTCGTGCTTGAGCAGCACCGAGCACATCATGGGCGAAAGGGTGAGCGCGACGAAACCGGACACCAGCACCGCGCCCGCCAGCGTGAGGGCGAACTCGATGAACAGCTTGCCGGTGCGCCCGGTCATGAAGGCCACGGGCGCATACACGGCGGCCAGCGTGAGGGTCATGGCGACCACGGCGAAGCCGATCTCCTTCGACCCCCGCAGGGCCGCCTGCAGGCGGGGCATGCCCTCCTCCATGTGGCGGTAGATGTTCTCCAGCACGACAATCGAATCGTCCACCACCAGGCCGATGGCCAGCACCAGCGCCAGCAGCGTGAGCGTGTTGATGGTGAAGCCCATCACCAGCATCAGGGCGAAGGCGCCGATCAGCGACACCGGGATGGTCACCAGCGGAATGACCGTGGCCCGCAGCGAGCGCAGGAAGACGAAGATGATCAGCGCCACCAGGAGGATCGCCTCGGCGATGGTGATGAATACCGCCCGGATCGAACGGTCGATGAACACCGAGGAGTCGTAGGCGATATTCACCGTCATGCCTTCCGGCAGCTCGGCGATCACCCGCGGCAGCTCCGCGCGCAGGGCCTTGGACAGATCGAGGGGATTGGCCGTGGCCTGCTTGATGACGCCCAGGGCCACGGCGTTCTTGCCGTTGAAGCGCACCGCCGAGCGCTCCTGCGCCGCGCCGATCTCCACGCGCCCCAGGTCGCCGATGCGCACGGGATAGCCGCGGATCTGGCGCACGACGATGCCGGCGAACTCCTCCGGGCTATTGAGGTCCGTGCGCGACACCACGGAGAACTCGCGCTCGCGGCTCTCGATGCGCCCGGCGGGCACCTCCACGTTCTGCCGGCGCAGGGCGTCCTCCACGTCCTGGGTGGTCAGTCCATGGGCGGCGAGCCGCCCCGGGTCGAGCCAGATGCGCATGGCGAACTTGCGCTCGCCGAACACGCGCACGTCGGCCGCCCCCGGCAGGGTCTGGAAGCGCGGCTTGACGATGCGGCTGGCGAAATCGGTCACTTCCAGGGGCGAGTGGCGGTCGCTGGAGAAGGCGAGCCAGATGATGGGATTGGCGTCCGCCTCCACCTTGGCGATGACCGGCTCGTCGATCTCCTGGGGCAGCTTGTTGCGCACCCGGGCCACCCGGTCGCGCACGTCGGCGGCGGCCGAATCCGGGTTGCGCTCCAGCTTGAAGCGCACCGTGATCTGGCTGTTCTCCTGGCGGCTGATGGAGGAGAGCACGTCCACCCCCTCGATGCCGGCGAGCGAATCCTCCAGGGGCTTGGTGATCTGGGACTCGATGATCTCCGCCGAGGCGCCCCGGTAGGTGGTGTCCACGGTCACCACCGGCTCGTCGATCTTGGGATACTCGCGCACCGGCAGCCGGGTGTAGGAGACGATCCCCAGCAGCATCACCACCAGGCTCATCACCGTGGCGAAGACGGGGCGGCGGATGCAGAGCTCCGGCAGTCTCACGAGGGCTGTCCAGGCTTGGCCGGGGCAACCGGCGCGGGCTGCGCCGCCTGGGCCGGGCCGTCCGGGCCCTGGGCGCGCACCGGCATGCCGTCGCGCAGCTTGAGCTGGCCGGCGGTGACCACCTCGTCGCCTTCCCGCAGCCCTTCGCTGATTTCCACCGTGGCGCCGCGGCGCTGGCCGACGGCCACCTTGGCGCGCTGCGCCTTGCCCTCCACCACCTTGAAGACGAAGTTGTCCCGGCCGGCGGGCACCAGCGCCTCCTCGGGTACGGCCAGCCCGCGGCGCTCACCGCCGAACACCAGGCGCACACGCACGAACATGCCCGGGCGCAGCTCACCCTTCGGGTTGGCGAGCCGCGCCCGCACGGACACGGCGCGGCCCGCCGCGTCGAGCAGGGGATCGATGGCATCGACCGTGCCCGTGAAACTCGCGCCGGGCACGGCGTCGGTCGCCACCTCCACCGCCTGACCCCGGCGCAGCCGGATGAACGCGGCTTCCGGCAGGCGGAAGTCCACCTTCACCGTGCCCACGTCCTCCAGGTTGATGAGGTCCTGGCCTTCCTTGACGTAGTCACCGACGCTCACGTTGCGGATGCCGACGATGCCGGCGAAGGGTGCGCGAAGCTGCGTCTTCCGGTATTTCGCCTGGGCCAGGGCCACGGCCGCCTCCAGCACCTTCAGGTTGGCCGCCGCCTCATCCAGGGCCCGCTCGGAGACGAACTTCTTCTCGAACAATTCTTCCGTGCGCTTGTGGTTGGCCCGGGCCAGGGCGAGGTTGGCCTCCGCCTGGCGCAGTTCCGCCGCCTGGGTGGAGGCATCCAGGGTCACCAGTACCATCCCCTTGTCCACGGGAGCGCCGTCGCGGAAATGAATGGCGGCGATGCGCCCGGCGATCTCGGGCCGCAGGATCACCGACTCGTTCGACTTGAGCGAGCCCACGGCGGCCACCTCGTCCTGGAACGCCGCAGCCGCGACCTTGACCGTCTCCACGCCGATGGCAAAGCCGCCGGGGGTGTTGGCAACCGGGCCGGTCGCGGGGCCAGCCGGCTTCGCGCCCGCCGGGTCGGCCCGGGAACCGCCCGGGTCGGCCCGAAAGGCGTAATAAGCCACGCCGCCCAGAAGGATCAGGCCGACGAGGGCCAGGGTGAGCATGCGATAGGAGTGTTTTTTTTCGGACATCGGTCTGGGCCTCTCCGGCCGGCTCAAGGGCGGCAAAAATTACTGACCCGCCGGTCATCAAATAACGCGGTATTTTAGCCGAGGCGGGCGAATCCCGCAGAAAAGAAGAGTAAAGGGCGGCAGACGCAACGCCGCTCGCCGGGGCTGAAATGCCGCAGCTAATCGGACACTGGGCAGGGGAGGAAAGTTTGCACCAGCGGAGGCTGCTCAGGCGACGACGGTCTGCGGCTGGTCGGTGCCGCGGCGGCCGATCATGCCGATCACCCAGGCCTGCTCCCCGGCTTCCCGGAGCAGTTTCAGGGCCCGGGCTTCGTGTTCCTGGGCGACCACCACCACCATGCCGATGCCGCAGTTGAAGACGCGGTGCATCTCGGCGTCCGCCACGTTGCCCTCCCGCTGCAGCCAGTCGAAAAGCTGGGGCCGCGGCCAGGCCGTGCTGTCCAGGGTGGCCAGCAGGGACGGGCCGAGGATGCGCGGCACGTTGTCGAGCAGCCCGCCGCCGGTGATGTGGGCAAGGCCCTTGACCGGCAGCGTGCGCATGAGGGCGAGCAGCGGCTTGACGTAGATGCGCGTGGGCGCCATCACCGCCTCGGCCAGCGGCCGGCCGTCGAAATCGGCCTCCATGTCCGGCCGCGAGCGCTCGATGATCTTGCGCACCAGGGAGTAGCCGTTGGAATGGGCGCCGCTGGAGGCCAGGCCGATCACCACGTCGCCCGGCTCGATGCCGGTGCCGTCGATGATCTTCGACTTCTCGACGACGCCGACGGCGAAACCGGCGAGATCGTACTCGCCCTCCGGATACATGCCGGGCATCTCCGCCGTTTCGCCGCCGATCAGCGCGCAGCCGGCCAGCTCGCAGCCTTTGGCAATGCCCTGGATGACGGCGGCCGCGGTGTCCACGGCGAGCTTGCCGCAGGCGAAGTAGTCGAGGAAGAAGAGCGGCTCGGCGCCCTGCACGAGGATGTCGTTCACACTCATGGCCACCAGGTCGATGCCCACGGTGTCGTGGCGGTTCAGCTCGAAGGCGAGCTTGAGCTTGGTGCCCACCCCGTCGGTGCCGGAGACCAGCACCGGCTCCTTGTAGCTCTTCGATATCTCGAACAGCGCACCGAAGCCGCCGATGCCGGCCAGCACCTCGGGCCGCATGGTGCGCTTGGCGTAGGGCTTGATGCGCTCGACGAGGGCGTCGCCGGCGTCGATGTCGACGCCCGCATCGCGGTAGGAGAGTGAGGGCTTGGAGGTGGTCAAGATGGCTTCCCGCTTCGTGATAAAGTACCGCGTTTCGCGTCCCCGGCCGGTTCCAATCGAATCCGCGCCAACGCCCCGCAGAAGAAAGCGCGAATTTTACCCGATATGGAACGAGCCGACCGCCTGCAGACCGCCGCCTGGATCGGGCTCGGACTGGCCCTCCTGGGGCTCGCCTGGCTCCTCGCCCCGATCCTCGCGCCCTTCCTGCTGGCCGCCATCCTCGCCTACATCTGCGACCCGCTGGTGGAACGCTTCGCAGGCTGGCGCGTGCCGCGCACCGCCGGCGTGCTGATCGTCATGCTGACCCTCGCGGCGCTGTTCGCCCTGCTCGCCCTGACCCTGCTGCCCCTGGTGCAAGAGGAGGCCTCCCAGCTCGCCGAGCGGCTGCCCCAGGGTGTGGCCCTGCTCAACGAGCGCCTGGCGCCCTGGCTCGAGGAGCGCGTCGGCCTGAGCTTGCAGTTCGATGCGGCCACGCTGCGCCAATGGCTCGCGGACGACAGCGCCCGGGAGCTGGCTGGCCGGCTGTTCGCCTCCCTCAGGATCGGCGGCATGGCGCTCGCGGGACTCCTGGCCAACCTGCTGCTGGCCCCCGTGGTCATGTTCTACCTGCTGCGCGACTGGAAGGGGATACTCGGGCGGCTGGAAAGCATCATCCCGCGCCGCTGGCATGAGCGCTCCCTCAGGCTGCTGCGCGACGTGGATGCGGTGCTCGCCGAATTCCTGCGCGGCCAGATTCTGGTCATGCTGCTGCTGGCCGCCTACTACAGCTTCGGGCTGTGGTTGGCCGGCGTCGAGTTCGCCCTGCCCGTGGGCCTGCTCACCGGCCTGCTGATCTTCATCCCCTACGTCGGCTATGCCACCGGACTGGTCCTCGCGCTGCTGGTCGCGGCCCTGCAGTTCGAAGGCTGGGGCGTGATCGCCGGCGCCTTGGTCGTGTTCGGGCTCGGCCAGGTGCTGGAGAGCTTCCTGCTGACGCCCTTCCTGGTCGGCGAGCGGATCGGCCTGCACCCCCTGGCGGTGATCTTCGCCCTCATGGCTTTCGGCCAACTGTTCGGCTTCTTCGGCGTGCTGCTGGCCTTGCCGGCCTCGGCGGCGCTCCTGGTGGGGCTGCGCGAACTGCGCACGCTCTATTTCGAAAGCCGGTTCTACCGGGGAAGCTGATGTCGCCACAGTGGAACCGGCAACTGCTGCTCGATCTGCGTCCCGAGCGGCGGCCCACCCTGGACGATTTCGTCCCCGGCGCCAACGCCGAGCTGCTGGCGCGGCTGCGGGCGCTGGCCCAGCCGAAGGCTTTCGATGCCATCTACCTGTGGGGCCCCGCGGGCTGCGGCCGCACCCACCTGCTGCGAGCGACCCATGCAGCGGCCGAGGCCGCTCGCCGCCGCGCGGTCTATGTGGCCGGCGGCGAGGCGGGCGACGAGTTGCCCTGCCCGCCCGGCGGACTGCTGGTGGTGGACGATGCGGACCGGCTCGGCGAGGCGGCCCAGGTGGCCCTCTTCCGCGCCTTCAATACGGCCCGGCTGGCCGGGCTGGCGCTGCTCATCAGCGGCGCGGCGCCGCCGCGGGAACTGGCGCTGCGCGAGGATTTGCGCACCCGCATCGGCGCCGCGCTGGTCTATGAAGTGAAACCCCTGTCCGACACGGACAAGGCGGCGACGCTGGCCAGCCACGCCGCCCAGCGGGGCATGCGGGTGGACGACGAGCTGGTCGCCTACCTCCTGCGCCACGCCCCGCGCGACCTGCCCACGCTGCTGGCGGTGCTGGACGCCCTGGACCGGATTTCCCTGGAGCTGAAGCGGCCCGTGACGCTGCCGCTCGCGCGGGAAGTGCTCAACTCGCTTAACCAATAGAATCATGGATCTCGTACTCTTTGACCTGGATAACACCCTCCTCGCCGGCGACTCCGACTTCGAATGGGCGCAATACCTCATCTCCCGCGGCGTGCTCGACCGGGAGGTGTATGAGGCGCGCAACGTGGAGTTCTACGAGCAGTACAAGGCCGGCACCCTGGACATCCACGAGTTCCTCGACTTCCAGTTGAAACCCCTGTCGCGCCACCCGCGCCGCGAGCTGGATGCCTGGCATGCGGACTTCATGGCCACGCGCATCCGGCCCATCATCACGGAGAAGGCCCGTCGCCTGGTGCGGGAGCGCACGCACGCCGGGGCCCTCACGGCCATCGTCACCGCCACCAACAGCTTCGTCACGGGCCCCATTGCCCGGGAATTCGGCGTGGCGCACCTGGTCGCCACGGACCCCGAGGAGTCGGCCGGGGAATTCACGGGCCGGGTGCGGGGCACGCCTTGCTTCCGCGAGGGCAAGATCGCCCGCGTGCACGCTTGGCTCGCCGGTCTCGGCCACCAATTGGGCGACTTCGGCCGCAGCTGGTTCTACAGCGATTCCCTCAACGACCTGCCGCTGCTCGGCGAAGTGACCGACCCCGTGGCCGTGGACCCGGACGCCACCCTGGAGCGTCACGCCCGCGCCCAGGGCTGGCCGATCATCTCGCTGCGCTGAGCGTGCACTGTCGCTGTCATTCCCGCGCAAGCGGGAATCCGTGGCTTTGGACGGCGCTGGGTCCCCGCCTTCGCGGGGACGACAGCCTGCGGCTAGAACTGAACGCGCGCCCCGATGCCCGCCATGAAGCTGCGCCCCGGCGCCGGCTCGTAGAAGCGGGCGTTGGTCTCGCCCACGATCACCGAGCCCACGTACTTCTTGTCGAAGAGGTTGTCCACGCGCAGGAAGCCCGTGAGCGTCACTCCGTCGAGCCTGCGCTCGTAGACCGCCCGCCAGTTGGCCACGGTGTAGCCGGGTGCCGCAGGCTGGGCGTTCGTGTCCACCACCTGCACCTTGTCGCTGGCGCGCGCCTCCAGGGCGGTGGAAAAGCCGGAGGCGTGCTTCCAGGCGAGTTCCCCGTAGGCGGTGGCCGCGGGCACGCCCGGCAGCGTCTTGCCGTCCAGGGCATCGCCGCGGAACTTGGCCTCCAGCCCGGTGTAGGCGAAGTAGGCATTGAAGCCGCGCCCCAGGTCGCTGTCCAGGGCGAGTTCCACGCCGCGGCGCTCCGTCTCGCCGGCATTGCGGAAGGTGGTGCGCCCGCCGGATGAGCCGGCGACGACGATCTCGTTGCGCGTGTCCACGCGGAAGAGCGCGAGATTCAGCCGCGTACCGGCGCCGAGGAAGGCCTTGACGCCTGCCTCGTAATGCCGGCTCCTGGCCGGCTGCAGGGCGAAGTTCAGCCCCGGGCTGCCGTCGGGCTTGTAGAACAGCTCGTTAAAGCTGGGCGTCTCGAAGCCGCGCCCGGCGTTGACATACAGGTTCACGCTCGGACTCGCCTGATAGAGCAGCCCGGCCACGGGATTCGTGCTGGCAAAGCGCACGGCGCCGCTGTCGTCCGGATTGGCGCCCACCACGAAGCGGTCCTTGGACTCGAAGCGCACCACGCTGTGGCGCAGGCCCGCGGAGAGGCGCCAGCGCTCGGCGGGCTGCCATTGGGCCTGGACGTATTCGTCCAGGTTGTGCACCCGGTCGTCCTCGTCCCGGCGCAGCGCCCCCTTGACCCCCAGGGTGGTCCCGACGAAGTTCTCGAAGCCGAGGCGGCGCTCGTCGGCCAGATCGTAGTCGATCCCCACCGTCACGGTGAGCGGGCCGCCGGCGAGGGCGCCCTTGCGGGTCCAGCGGACGCTGGCCCCGCCGAAGTCCCGGTCGAAGTCGATCACCCCGCCCGGATGGGTCACCGGCGCCTGCACGGCCACGGGGATGGACTGGAACTGCTCCACCTGGCGGTTGCCGAAGTAGCCCATCAGGCGCAGGCTGTCCGCCGCGCCGAGCTGCCGTTCATAGACCAGCCCGCCCTGGGCGTGGCGGATGCTCTTGCGGGTGTTGAAGGTCAGGGCCTGGGGGGCGGCCTGGCGGGGGTTGTCCTGCCATTGCGCCAGGGTGAGCCCGAGGGGGTCCTGGGTGTCGGGCTGGTCCAGGGCATTGACCACCAGGGTGAGGCTGGAGGCGGCGTCCAGGGCGTATTTCAGCTTGGCGTTCAGGTGGTCGCGGGTGGCGGCGCTGTGGTCGCGGTAGCCCTCCGTGTCGAAGCGCGAGAGGTCCAGCACGTAGTTGAGGGAGCCGGCCTGGCCGCCTGCCTTGGCCCCCGCCTTGGCCGTGCCGTAGCTGCCCGCGAGGGCACTTGCTTCCAGGGTGGGCTGCGCCGGTCCGTCCTCGGTGAAGATCTGCACCACGCCGCCGGCGGCGTTGCCATACAGGGCGGAGAAGGGCCCGCGCATCACCTCGATGCGGCTGGCGGAACTCAGGTTGAAGGTGGCCGCCTGGCCCTGGCCGTCCGGCATGGTGGCGGGGATGCCGTCGGCGATGAGCCGCACGCCGCGCACGCCGAAGGCGGAGCGGGCGCCGAAGCCCCGCGAGGAGACCTGCAGGTCCTGGGCGTAGTTCTGGCGGTTCTGCACGACGAGGCCGGGCACGCGCAGCAGGGATTCGGAGAGATTGACCTGGGGCTGGCCGCTGCGGATCGTGGCCGCGTCCACGGCGTCGATGGACACGGGCAGGTCGAAGCTCGATTCCTCCACCCGGGTCGCCGTGATAACGACCGGGGCCGCCTGCAGTTCCCGGGCCGGCTGGGCCAGGGCCCAGGGCGGCAGGGCGAAGCTTGCCCCGAGCAGGGCGATAATGGCAGTGCGGTTCATGGGGGTCAGCCTCCTCC
>CAYZLI010000033.1:0-11552 GCA_964479195.1 uncultured Rhodocyclaceae bacterium | reverse complement strand
CTTGCCCCGAGCAGGGCGATAATGGCAGTGCGGTTCATGGGGGTCAGCCTCCTCCTTTGTAAGACGGCCCAAGGCCGCCGGATATCCGCGCCCGTCTCATAGCCCCGCCCAGGTGTAGCGCAGGCCCAGCCACAGCCTGCGCGGTGCGTGCCTTGACGAAGCCTAGTGGTCCCCGCCCTTCGCGGGGACGACGAGGGCTTCTTACGCCCGCAGCCAGCCGCGCCCCTGGGCGAAGGCGAGAAACTGCCGGGTGCTGTCCGCCACCGCGGCGCCGCCCTCGGGAAAAGTCTGCTGCAGATCTCCCACGATGGCTTCGACGGTGCGGCGGCCGTCGCAGCGCTTGAGGATTTCCCCGGCGGAGTCGTTCAGCTTGATGATGCCTTCGGGATAGAGCAGGACGTAGGCGTCCTGGCTCGCCTCCCAGCGGAACACGTAGCGGGTCGCAAGCTGCGGGGCGGCTTGGGGGTCGAGGGCGGGGGTGTCCATGATGTTGGGTGGGCGCGGAAATGGGCGCGACGGGGGAGGCCGCCGCGCCCGTCCCGCTTCAGCGCACGTACACGTAAGCGGTGACCTCGAAGCCGAGGCGGATTTCGCAGTAGGCGGGGGTTTCCCAGGTCATGTGTGTCTCCTTCCAAGTTATGGCGAAACGGCCCCATGCCGTTCCGAACCTATCATCGACCGCATCCACAGGCCCCACCAGCGGGATTCCTGCGCACGGGCCTCATGAATTTCATGATCCCGCCACGGCGTCCGCCGGCGGCATGGCCCGGTAGGCGCCCCAGCCGTCCACCGTCACCGGGCAGTACTCGAGCAGCATGGCGTCCAGCATGGACCAGAGCACATCCAGCTTGAACTGCAGAATGGCTGACACGCGCTCCTGCTCCTCCCGCGTGCGGAAGCAGTCGAGCGCGATCTGCAGGCCGTGCTGCACGTCGCGGCGCGCCTCCGTCAGGCGGCGGCCGAAATAGCTGTAGCCCTGCGCCTCCACCCAGGGGTAGTGGCTGGGCCAGTTGTCCAGGCGCGACTGGTGGATGGTGGGGGCGAAGAGTTCCGTCAGCGACGACACGGCCGCCTCCTGCCAGGGCCGGCTGCGGGCGAAATTCACATAGGCGTCCACAGCGAAGCGCACCCCGGGCAGCACGTGGCGCTGGGACACTACCTCCTCGCGCGTCAGCCCCACCGCCTCGCCGAGGCGGATCCAGGCCTCGATGCCGCCGCTGTTGCCACCCTCGCCGCCGTAACCGTCGTGGTCCAGGATGCGCTGCACCCAGTGGCGGCGCACCTCCCGCTCCGGGCAGTTGGCGAGAATGGCCGCGTCCTTCACGGGAATGCTCACCTGGTAGTAGTAGCGGTTGGCCACCCAGCCCTGGATCTGCTCCCGGCTCAGTTTCCCCTCGTGCATCATCACGTGGTAGGGATGGTGGATGTGGTAGCGCCCGCCCAGGGCGCGCAGGCGCGCTTCGAATTCGTCGCGGCTCCAGGGCCGCAGCTCGGCTTGGTGCATCCGGCTTCTCCTCTCAGTACTCGATCAGCATGCCGTCCCGGGCGACCTCGATGCCGCGCTGCTCCAGCTCGGCGCGCTCGGGCGAGTCCTCGTCCAGGATGGGGTTGGTGTTGTTGATGTGGATGAGTAGCTTGCGCGGCTTCGGGTAGCGCACGAGCAGTTCCATCATGCCGCCCGCCCCCGACTGGGGCAGGTGGCCGATCTGCCGCGCGGTCTTGGTGGAGATGCCCAGGCGGATCATCTCGTCGTCGGTCCAGAAGGTGCCGTCCACCAGCACGCAGTCCGATTCCGCCAGGTAAGGCTCCAGGTGCGGCGCCATGGCGCCGAAGCCGGGGGCGTAGAAGATGCGCCGGCCGCTGCCCGCGTCCTCGATCAGCACGCCGATATTGTCCTCCGCGTGGGGCGCGCGGCGGCGCGGCGAGAAGGGCGGCGGCGCGCTCGCCAGCGGCACGGGGGTGAAGCGCAGCCCGGGCGCGCCCGGCACCTCGAACGGCGTGGGCGGCTCCACCGCTAAGGACTGCCACACCACGCCGCAGTAGTGCTCCAGCACCTTGAAGATCGGGTTGCCGAAGGTGAGATCCTTGCGCACCAGCGAAGTGCACCACACGGGCAAGGGCCGGCCCTCGCGCAGCATGAACAGGCCCGTGGTGTGGTCGATCTGCGCGTCCACCAGGATCAGGCTGAGGATGGCCGTGTTCCGCAGCCCCCACCCCGGCTGCAGGGCCGGATGGGCGCGAATCTGGGTCAGGATGTCGGGCGAGGCGTTGAACAGCACCCAGCCGCGGCCGTCGGCGCTCACCGCGACGGAAGACTGGGTGCGCGGACTCGCGTGCAGCGTGCCGGCACGCAAGCCGGCGCAGTTGCGGCAGTTGCAGTTCCACTGGGGAAAGCCACCGCCGGCGGCGGAACCGAGGACGAGAAGTTTCATGCCTCAAGTATCCGCCGCCCCCGCCGCGCCGCCATGGGCCGATTCGGGAAAGGCGTCTAGCGGTTTTCTGGAGTCTGCAGCAGTATCGGCAGGCAGGCGGCGCCGTGCTCCGCGAAGGCCGCATACACCTGCACCGCCGCGGCACCGGCGGCCCGGGCAGCCGCCACGTCCGCCGCACTGCGCAGGCCGCCCACGGCGATGAGGGCGGCACGGCGGCCCAGGCGCCCGCCCGCCTGGCGCAGGCGCTCGAAACGGCCGGGACCTTCCGGCAGCACGGCGATCACGGCGTCCAGCCCGGCGCGCCCCGCCAGGCCCACGGCCGGGGGCAGCGGGCCTTCGGCTCCCAGGGGCAGTTTCACGGCGATGGGCACGCGCAGGCCGCGGCCCGAGGCGAGCTCGTCCCGCGCCAGGCCCAAGGCGAGGAAGGCGCGCCACAAGAGCGCTCCATAGGGCTCGGCGAGCAGCGGCTGCGTGCGCTCGCCGCTCAGATTGAAGGCCAGGTAGTCGGCGGCGGGCCAACTGGCGTCCCAGCCCGCCAGCCACTCGTGCACCAGCGCCGCGGGGGCTGCGCCGGGGCTCAGGCCCAGATTGATGCCGATGGCGCAGTCGCGCCCCGCCCGCTCTCGCAGGGGCCGCAGGCGCGCCGCCAGGGCCGCCGCCCCCGCGTGTCGCCCCGCCACGGGCGCGGGGCTCACGGTGCCGAACTCCACGGCGCCGAAACCGGCCGCGAGCAGTTCGGCGGCGCGCGTGCCGTCCCGGTCGTGGCCCGCGGCGAGCATCACGGAGTTGGCCATCGGTGGCAGATGGGGATTCACCCTGAAGTCTTCGCTTTATCCGCGTTCATCCGCGCAAATCCGCGTCAAGGCTTTCCCCCGGCTCATCCATGACGCCGCTGGAACTCGCCCAGGAAGTCCACCAGCGCCACCACGCCCGCTTCCGGCATGGCGTTGTAGAGGCTGGCGCGCAGGCCGCCGACGGCGGGATGCCCGCGCAGGTGGAAGAGTCCTGCCTGCTCCGCGTCCGCGAGGAAACAATCGGTGAACGCCTCGTCGTGCAGGTGGAAACGCACGTTGGTGAGGGAGCGGGAGGCAGGCGCCACCGGCGCCCGGTAGAAGCCGCCGCTGGCATCGAGGGCCGCATAGAGGTATCCCGCCTTGCGCCGATTGGCCTCCGCCAAAAAAGTCAGTCCCCCCGACACGACGATCCACTCGAACACCAGCCCCGCGAGATGGATCGCCGCGAGCGGCGGCGTGTTCACGCAACTGCCCTGCTCCGCCTGCAGGCGGTAGGACCAGGGCGTGGGCACCCGCGGCGCTTCGCGCTCCAGGAGATCCTCGCGCACGACCACCACCGTCAGTCCCGCCGGGCCGACGTTCTTCTGGGCGCTGGCGTAGATGAGGCCGAAGCGCGCCACGTCCATCGGCGCGGCGAGGAAGCAGGACGTGGCATCCGTCACCAGGGGCACGTTGCCCGTGTCGGGCAGCTCGGAATACGCGATGCCCTCCGCCGTCTCGTTCAGGGTGAGGTGGCAGTAGGCGCAGTTCGATGGCAGGCGCCAGCCCCCGACGGCAGGCGCAGCCACCGGCGGCTCGCCGCCCGCGCGGGCCACCACCGCCACCTCGCCGTAGCGGCGCGCTTCCGCCATGGCGCGGCGCGCCCAGTAGCCGGAATCCGCATAGGCCGCCACCTGCCCGGCACCCAGCAGGTTGAGGGGCACGGCGGCGAACTGCTGCATGGCTCCGCCGGCGAGGAAGAGGATGCGGTAGTGCGCAGGCAGATCCAGCAGCGCCGCCAGCCGCTCGCGCACATCAAGGATCATGCGGCGCGTGGCGGGATGGCTGAAGGGCCGCTCCAGCAGCCCGGCGCCGTCCGCGCCACGGGCGAACAACTCCTCCCGAGCCCGCGCCAGCACGGGCTCGGGCAGGCAGGAAGGCCCGGCGGCGAAGTTGTAGGCCGTCACCCCAGCAGAATCCCCCCGTGGCTGCCCGCCGCCATGAAGAACAGCAGCGGGATGGAGAGCATGGTGTTGGTGCGGGAGGAGAGATGGGTGATGCGCGCGCAGCGCAGCCGTTCGTCGAGAGTCGCCGGCACGAAGCCCAGCACCTTCTTCTGGTGGGGCCACAGCACCAGCCACAGGTTGGCGAGCATGATGGTCCCGATGTACATGCCGATGCCGATGGGTGCCAGCGCGCCGTCGAGCGTGAGCGCGCCGGGCAGCCAGCCGCGGGAGATGAGCATACCCATGCCGGCGGCCCAGGCCACCACCGCCGCCCAGCGGAAGGTGCCGTGCTCGCGGTTGAGCAGCGCCTGGAAGCCCGCCCCTGCCGCGTTCGCCAGGTCGGCGGCGGCCAGCGGGCGCCAGGTGGGCCGCTGCACCACACTGGCGTAGTTGTGGCCGACCCAGATCAGCCCGGCCGCGAAGTGCGTCCAGCGCAGCAGGAGTTCGACGAGGGGCAGCGCGCCGTCCATGTCAGGCGAGATGGCGCACCAGCACCGCCAGCACGCCCGTGAGCAGCAGGCCGACGAGGATGGTGCCGGTGGCGGTGTCGAAGGGGTGGCGCATGTCATTCCCGCGAAAGCGGGAATCCAGCGTCGTTGGCGAAGCCACTGGGTCCCCGCATCCGCGAGGACGACAAAGCAGTTACAGTCATCGCCGTCCTCTCATTCCCCCATGAAGGCCGTCGACACCGCCGCCGCGGCGCGCTTCACCAGCGGCTTGCGGAAGCGCAGGGGCTTCGTCACCACCGCGGTGGCCTCCTGCACCAGGTGGTGGTGGGGCGAGCGGCTGCAGGCCGGGTCCGTGTTGCAGGCGTCCCCCGTGAGCAGGAAGGCCTGGCAGCGGCAGCCGCCGAAATCCTTCTCCCGCTCCGAGCAGGAGCCGCAGGGCTCCTTCATCCATTCCAGGCCGCGGTAGCGGCGGAAGAGCGGCGACTCGTGCCAGATCCAGGTGAGCGATTTGTCCCGCACGGAATGGAAGTCCAGGCCCGGCAGCACGCGCGCCTCCTGGCAGGGCATGGCCACTCCGTCCGGCGCGACGGTGAGGTGAATGGCGCCCCAGCCGTTCATGCAGGCCTTGGGGCGGCCCTCGTAGTAGTCGGGGATGACGAAGTAGATGGTTATGCTATCGCCCAGCTTGGCGCGCCAGCGGTTCACCACCGCCTCCGCCTCGCGCACCTGCTCGATCGTGGGCATCAGCTCGTCGCGGTTCATGAGCGCCCAGTTGTAGTACTGGATGTTGGCGAATTCGATGTACTCCACGCCCAGCTCCGCGGCCCAGGCGCACATGGCGTCGATCTCGCCGATGTTCTGGCGGAACACCGGCATGTTGAGCACCATGGGAAAGCCGTGGGCCTTGATGAGCCGCCCCGCCTCCAGCTTGAGGGCGTGGGCGCGGGCGCCCACCAGCTCGTCCGTGAGGGGCGCGCGGGTGGACTGCAACGAGAGCTGCACCTGCCTCAGCCCCGCGCGCTTCAGGGCGAGCAGGCGCGCCTCCGTGAGGCCGATGCCGGACGTGATCAGGTTGGTGTAGAAGCCGATGCCGTCGGCGAACGCCACCAGCTCCTCCAGGTCGGCCCGCTGCAGCGGCTCGCCGCCCGTGAAGCCGAGCTGCAGCGCGCCAATATCCCGCGCCTCGCGCAGCACCGTCTTCCACTCGTCCGTGGACAACTCCCGCTCAGCGTAGTCCTCGAAGTCGAGCGGGTTGTTGCACCAGGTGCATTTCAGCGGACAGCGGTAAGTGAGCTCCAGGGACAGCCACAGGGGCTTGCCCTGGCCGTCCAGGCGCAGCGCGCCGCTTTGTTCCTTGGGCATGGCGGGACTCCTTTGGTGTTGCTCCCATCGCCCGCTCGCGGGAGAGGGTTTGGGGGTGAGGGTCCCATTGTTTGCCGGGCGGGCTGGAGGCGGTAGCGTGGGGGGTATTAAGGAGGGGTAGAGATTTTCTGGAGCGGGCGCCCGGCGGCCGGCCTGGCAAACCGGGGACATGGCAAACCGGGGACAGACCCCGGTTTTCCGTCTCCCCCTCTCTCACCCTCTCCACGCCGGCGGAAAAATGCCATTCGCTAGCGCCAATTAGCCATACCGATAGCCATACGTTGGTATGGCCTACACCGTCATCGTGTGCTAATCTGATTTCATGCAAAAGGCACGGTTTGAGTGGGACGCGGACAAGGATGCTGACAACCAGGAAAAACACGGAGTGCCGTTTTCTCTGGCCCAATACGCCTTCGCCGACCTCAATCGTGTCATTGCCGAGGACCTCGCCCACACCGCGACCGAGAAACGCTACTTCTGTATCGGCGAGGTCAACGGAGGCATTCTCACCGTCCGCTTCACCTATCGCGGCGATGTGATTCGAATCATTGGCGCCGGTTACTGGCGGAAAGGCAAGGCGATTTATGAGCGCGAAAATTAAGTACACGAACGAACCTATCGAGGCCAAGGTCGTTCGGGATTTTCTCCCGCCGCCCGAAGAACTCGCGTTTCGGGAAGAAGGCGTCAAGGTCACCATCGCCCTGAGCAAGAAGAGCATTGAGTTCTTCAAGTCCGAGGCAGCGAAGCACCACACGCAGTATCAGCGCATGATTCGCAAGCTCATCGACGCATACGTGGACACCTACGCGCAGCCCCTTCCCTCCCGCTCAACGCGGGGTGCCCACAAGCGGGCAGCCGGTTAGCTGAAACGCTCCGCCCGTCGGGGGCGCTGATGCATCTCGACTGCGCTACCTGCGTCATCCGCGATTGGCGCTAGATTCAACCGCACACCTTCACGTCCACTCCCACGACCATGTACATCCCCACGCACTTTGACGAGCCGAGAGTCGAGGTCTTGCACGGGCTCATTCGCGCCCGCCCCTTGGCAACCCTGGTCACGCTTTCGTCGGGCGGGCTCAACGCCAATCACATTCCATTGCACTTGTCGCAAGACCCTGCTCCGTTCGGCACATTGCGCGGCCACGTGGCGCGCGCAAACCCCCTCTGGAGGGATTTCGCGCGGGATGTGGAAGTCCTGGCGATATTTCATGGGCCGGACGCTTACATCACGCCGTCGTGGTATCCGACGAAGGCGGAAACGGGAAAGGCCGTCCCCACCTGGAATTACGCGGTCGCCCATGCCTACGGCGCCCTGCGTGTCGTCGAGGACGCCGCATGGCTGCGTGCCCACCTGGAGACGCTCACGGTTCACAACGAGGCCTCGTTCCCGGAGCCGTGGCGCGTGGCGGATGCCCCGCGCGACTACACGGACAAGCTCATAGCCGCCGTCGTCGGTATCGAGATTGTCATCACGCGGCTGTCGGGCAAGTGGAAGGTCAGCCAGAACCAGCCACCGCAGAATCAAGCGGGGGTCGTCGCGGGCCTGAACGAACG
Source organism: uncultured Rhodocyclaceae bacterium (assembly GCA_964479195.1). Classification (GTDB taxonomy): domain Bacteria; phylum Pseudomonadota; class Gammaproteobacteria; order Burkholderiales; family Rhodocyclaceae; genus Desulfobacillus. Next base: position 3,756 of record CAYZLI010000033.1, on the reverse strand, counting down.
CGAAAGCAGGGAGGCCAGGGAAGTGGCCGCGCTGGTCGAGGCTGCCAGGGTTGCGCGCTAATCGCGGCAGTGATCAAGTGCTGCGCCACGCCCTGCCGGTGCGAGCCTGAAGTACAGGCGTACAATGTGCGGCTGCATCAAGTTTCCCCGGAGGCCCCGTGAACTTCCATATTGAATTTGAGCGTGAAGACGATGGCCGCTGGTTGGCTGAGGTTCCTGAGTTGCCCGGCGTTCTCACCTATGGCGCCACGGCCGAGGAAGCCATGGGCAAGGCCGAAGCCCTGGCGCTGCGGGTTCTTGCCGAACGCATCGAGGCGGGCGAAAGCCGGCCGATCCCTATCACGATCGAATTTGCTGCCGCTGCATGAGTCAGTGGCCCTCGGCGAAAGCCAAGCGCGTCCTCGCTGCTTTGCTCGGTATGGGCTGGGAAGTCAAACGCCAATCGGGCTCCCACCGCACCCTATGTCGTTCCGGCTGGCCCGATTATGTCTTCGCCTTCCACGACGGCGAAGAAATCGGCCCTCGGATGCTCAGCCGAATCGCCAAGCATACGGGCTTGAAGCCCGAGGATCTGTAATCCTGGCTCCAACGCCGGCGATTCCATAACCGAAATCTGCATCGTTGCCTGATGCATCTCAACTGCGGCTCATGCATCGTCCGCGACTGGCAGCCCAGCGACCGCGACGCGCTGGTCCGCTTCGCGAACAACCGCCAGGTCTGGCGCAACCTCACCCACCGCTTCCCCCATCCTTTCACCGAGGCAGACGCGGACACGTGGTTTGCTTTCCTGGCGCGGATGCCCGAGCCCACCCACTGGGCGATCGAGGTGGATGGTCTCGCCGTCGGCGGTATCGGTCTGGATCTGGGCGAAGGGGTTTATGCCAAGTCCGGGCACTTCGGCTACTGGCTGGGCGAGCCCTACTGGGGCCGGGGCATCATGACCGATGCGGTGCTTGCGGCGTCGCAGTACGCGCTGTCGCACTTCGGCCTGGTGCGCCTGGAGGCACCGGTGTTCGCGTGGAATCCGGCGTCGATGCGGGTGCTGGAGAAGTGCGGGTTCGTGCGCGAGGGGCTGCTGCGGCGCAGTGTGTTCAAGGATGGTCAGATCATCGATGCGGTGTTGTATGCACTGGTGGTATGAGCGCCATTGAACTCGCGACTGCGCAGAGCCCTAGCGACTTCGCCGCGGCACGCGCCCTCTTCCTCGAATACGCCGCGGGGCTGGGCGTCGATCTGTGCTTCCAGGGCTTCGCCGAGGAGCTGGAGCGCCTGCCGGGGATGTACGGGCCGCCGGCCGGCTGCCTGATCCTGGGCCGCGCGGACGCGGAGGTCGTGGCCTGCGTCGGCGTGCGCCGCTTCTCGGCGGACACCTGCGAGATGAAGCGGCTGTTCGTCCGCGAGAGCGCCCGCGGCTGCGGCCTGGGGCGGCGGCTGGCGCAAGAGTCAGTCGCGGCGGGGCGCCGGCTGGGCTACCGGCGCATGGTGCTGGACACCCTGGACAGCATGATGGGCGCGCGGCATATCTACGCGTCGCTGGGATTCGTGGAGACGGCGGCGTACTACGCCAATCCGCTGGCGGGCGTGCGCTACTACGCGCTGGATTTGCTGAACTGAAACGTCGCTGGATTCCCGCTTTCGCGGGAATGACATCGGGTGGCATGGATGTTGCGAATGAGTGCCGCATTTCAACGGCACCGTGCACATCTTGGCTCGCTCCCACTTCCTGTGTTGGGCGTTCCTCGCCTTCTTCGGCGCGATGCCTGCGACGGCGGGCGTGCTAACGCAAGAGGATCTGGCCCGGCACTTCCCCGACGCCATCCACATCGGCCCCAAGGACGCGAAGGTGCCTGTGTGGCCCATCGTCAAGCTGGACGGGCCGACCGAGACAGTGGTCGCCTACGCCTTCGAGTCCATGGATCTCGCGCCCATCCCCGGCTTCGCGGGCGTGCCCTTCAACCTGCTCGTCGCCCTGGACCGCCACGGTGAGTTCCTCGAGGTGCGCGTGCTCTCCCAGCACGAGCCGGTGTTCCTGGACGGGCTCGGGCCGGAGCCCCTCTTCCGTTTCGTGGAGCAGTACAAGGGCAAGAACCTGCAGCAGAACATCCGGGTCGGCGCGAAGAGCACGGGCCACGACGCGCACCTGGACGGGGTGACCAAGGCCACGGCCTCGGTGCGCATCGTGAACGAGACGGTGCTCGCCTCGGCCCTGCAGGTGGCGCGCGCCAAGCTGGGCTACGCGCAGGGCCGGAGTGCGGCCGAGGCGGGGCGGGTGCGGGAGGAGGTGTTCGAGCGGCTCACCTGGCCGCAACTGCTGGACCAGGGCTACGTGGGCCATCGGGTCCTCAGCACCGGCGAGGTGGAGACGGCCTTCCGCGGCACCGTGGGCGAGGGCCAGGACGAGACGGCGATCGTACAGCCCGGGGCGCCTTTCAGCGAGCTCTGGGTCGCCTATCTCAACGTGCCTACGGTGGGCCGCAGCCTGCTGGGGGACGCGGGCTATGCCCGGGTCATGGCGCGCGTGGAGCCGGGCCAGCATGTGCTGTGGGTGGCGAGCCGGGGGCGCTACGGCTTCGTGGGCGAGGACTATGTGCGCGGCGCCGTGCCCGAGCGCCTGGCCTTGCAGCAGGGCGGCCTGCCCATCGAACTGCGCGACCGGGAATACGACGTGGCCGTCAGCGCGCCGGGCTTGCCCGAAGGGGCGACGTTCCGCACCTTCGCCGTCTTCGCCCAGGCGGGCTTTGACCCGGCCCAGCCCTGGACCCTCGCCCTGCGCGCCACACGGCAGAAGGGCATGATCTTTCCGGAGAGGGTCACGAAGGACTTCGGCTTCGACTACGCCCTGCCCGCGCGTTTCTTCGTAATCCCGGAGTCCGAGGCGACGCGGGCCTGGAAGGCGGTGTGGGTGGCCCGCGCCGCGGACCTGGCGATCCTTGCCGGCGCTCTGCTGGGACTGACTTTCGCGCTCGTGGGCCTCAACCGGCTCGCGGCACGGCCGCGCTGGCTCGCCCGCTTCCGCTGGGGCTTTCTCGCCTTCACCCTGGGCTTCATCGGCTGGTACGCCCAGGGGCAGTTCTCCGTCGTGAACCTCACGGGCCTGGTGCTGGGCGCGCGGCGCGGCGATCTCGCCTTCCTGCTCTACGATCCCGTCACCTTCGTGGCGGGCGCCTACACGCTGGCCACGCTCTTCGTCTGGGGCCGCGGCACTTTCTGCGGCTGGCTCTGCCCCTTCGGCGCCCTGCAGGAATTCATCGGTGCAGCCGCGCAGCGCCTCGGCCTGCGCCAAGTGAAAATCGGCGCCGCGCTGGACCGGCACCTGGAGCGCATCAAGTACGCGGTGCTGGCGGCGATCCTCCTCGCCGCCCTGCTCGCGCCCGCCTGGGCAGACCGCCTGGTGGAGGTGGAGCCCTTCAAGACGGCGATCACCCTGGGCTTCGTGCGCGCCTGGCCCTTCGTGCTCTACGCCGTGGTGCTGCTCGCGGCGAGTGCCTTTTCCTACAAGCTCTACTGCCGCTACCTCTGCCCGCTGGGGGCCGGGCTCGCCCTGCTGGGGCGCGTGCGCCTGTTCGACTGGCTGCGCCGCCGCGCCGAGTGCGGCCAGCCCTGCGGCCTGTGCCGCCACCGCTGCCAATACCAGGCCATCGAGCGCGACGGACGCATCCGCTACGCGGAGTGCTTCCAGTGCCTGGAGTGCGTGGCCATCCACGAGGACCGCCAGCGCTGCGCGCCGTTGATGCTCCGGGACAAGCGCGCAAAGGG
>CAYZLI010000032.1:23762-27801 GCA_964479195.1 uncultured Rhodocyclaceae bacterium | reverse complement strand
CCTCGTTCGCGGTCCATCCCGACGCGGGCCACGACCTGCCCCTGGACGACGGGCCCTGGGTCGCGCGCCAGGTGCGCGACTGGCTGGCGGCGCCTCCTGCGCGGCCGCTGTAACCAAACGGGAATACTTGCACCCTATGCTGGCCCGTTTGTTCCCCAAGGGCCGGCGACATGCGTGTGCTGATGGTTTCCGACGTGTATTTCCCGCGCATCAACGGCGTGTCCACCTCCATCGAGACCTTCGTGCAACGCCTGGCCGAGCGGGGCGTCGAGGTGACCCTGATCGCCCCGAGCTACGACGCCCATGTCCCGGCGCCCCACGTGCTGCGCGTGCCTTCCCGCCGCGTGCCTTTCGATCCGGAGGACCACCTGATGCGCTACGGCGAACTGCTGCGCCGGGCCGAGTCCCTGGCCGGGCGCGGCTTCGACCTCGTCCATGTGCAGACCCCCTTCGTCGCCCACTATGCCGGCGTCAAGCTGGGGCGGGCGCTCGGCGTGCCGGTGCTGGCGACCTATCACACCCTGTTCGAGGAATACCTGCACCACTACGTGCCGCTGCTGCCCAAGGAGTGGATGCGCGGCCTGGCGCGGCGCTTCTCGCGCAGCCAGTGCAACGCCCTGGATGCCGTCGTGGTGCCCTCGACGGCGATGCGCGAGCGCCTGCGCGCCTACGGGGTGACCGTGCCCATGCACATCCTGCCCACGGGCATCCCCGTGGGCCACTTCAGCCGCGGCCAGCGCCTGCCGTTCCGGGCCCGCTGGGGCATCCCCATGGAGGCCCCCGTCGCCCTGTTCGTCGGCCGCGTCGCCCACGAGAAGAACCTCGATTTCCTCCTCCAGGCCGCGCGGATCGCCCGCCGCCGCATGCCCGAGCTCTTCTGGCTGATCACCGGGGAGGGGCCGGCCCTGGCCAGCCTCAAGCGCAAGGTGCGGGCCATGCGCCTCGAGGACTCCGTCCTCTTCCTGGGCTATCTGGATCGCCGGCGGGAGCTGCCGGACGCCTACGCGGCGGCCGATGCCTTCGTCTTTTCCTCGCTCACGGAAACCCAAGGGCTGGTGCTGCTCGAGGCGATGGCCGCCGGGCTGCCGGTGGTGGCGCTCTCCGCCATGGGCACGGCCGACATCCTGGGGCCGCGGCGCGGCGCCGTGGTGCCCGAGCATGATCCGGAGAGCTTCGCCCGGGACCTGGTGGAGCTGCTGCACGAGCCGGAGCGCCGGCGGCATCTGGCGGGTGAGGCGCGCGCCTACGCCGGGGAATGGTCCGACGCGGCCATGGCCGGGCGGCTCGCCGATCTTTACCGGGAACTGGCGCGGGCCTGAGCTCGCGCAAGGCGGCCCCGGGAAGCCTCTGCTACACTGGAATCGAGCCAACCCCAAGGGAGAGCCCCATGAAAGCCGTGACCGAAATCCTCAAGTCGAAGCCGGACCAGGCGGTCCATACGGTCGCGCCCGGGGCCTCCGTCTATGAGGCCGTCAAGCTGATGGCCGAGAAGAACATCGGCGCGCTGCTGGTTGTGGAAGGCGGGAAGATCGTCGGCATGATCACCGAGCGCGACTATGCCCGCAAGACCGCCCTGGCCGGGCGCTCGCCGCGGGAGACGCCGGTGCGCGACATCATGACCGCGCCCGTGATGTACGTGCGTCCCGACCAGACCAACGAGGAGTGCATGGCGCTGATGACCGACAACCGCCTGCGCCACCTGCCCGTCCTCGACAACGGCCGGCTGATCGGCCTGCTGTCCATCGGCGACCTGGTGAAGGACATCATCTCCGAGCAGCAATTCATCATCGAGCAGCTCGAGCACTACATCACCGGCCAGCGCGGCCACTGAGCCGGTTCAGCCTCCAAAGAAGCAATCGCCGTAGGGCGCAATAGCGCAGCGTATTGCGCCGCATGGGTGCATCCGGCGCAATACGCCGCAAGCGGCTATTGCGCCCTACGGCTAAAGATCCGCCGAATCTTGCCGTTTCTAAACGGTGAGGCGGGGGCCGGGCAGTCCCGACAAGGGGAAGGTCATGAACGGTGGCAGATTCGTCGCAACGCTTGCCTTGGTGCTGCTCGCCTGCGCCGGCCAGGCCCAGGCCGATCTCCAGGCTGCGCCCGGCGGCCGGCTCCTGCTCTCCGGTTCCAGCACCATGGCGCCCCTGGTGGCGGAAATCGCCAAGCGCTTCCAGGCCCGGCACCCCGGCGTGCAGGTGGAAATGCAGGTGGGTGGCTCCGGCCGCGGCGTGGCCGATGCCCGGCAGGGGAAGGCCGACATCGGCATGGCCTCCCGTGCCCTCACCGAGGCGGAGCGCGACCTCCACGGCTTTCCCATCGCCCGCGACGGAGTGGCGGTGGTCGTCCATAAGAACAACCCGGTGCCGCCCCTCACCCATCGCCAGATCCTGGACGTATACACGGGAAAGGTCGCCAACTGGAAACAACTGGGCGGCCGGGAGGCGCCGATCCTCACGGTGGGCGGACTCGCCGACAGCGGCTCCACCGAACCCTTTCTCCACTACCTGGGCATCCGTTACGCGGAACTGCGGCTGCTCCGCGTGGTGGGCCCCAACCCCGAGCGCCTGGGCGTCCTGGCGGTGAATGCGAACGCCATCGTCTATGTCTCCCTGGGCGAGGCGGAGCGCAAGGCCCAGGCCGGTGCCCCCTACCGGCTGCTGCCGGTCGATGGGGTGCCCGCCGGCAGCAAGACCCTGCGCAGCGGCGACTACCCCATCGCGCGTCCCCTGACCCTGATCACCCGATCTGCGCCGACGGGACTGGCCCGGCAGTTCATCGAGTTCGCGCTCTCGGCCGAGGTGACGGACTTCGTCCTCGCCTACGACTTTGTGCCCTACCTGGACTGAGGAGGCCCGCGCCTTGTTCGCCTGGTTCGACCGGTTCAGCCTGCGCACCAAGCTCCTGCTGGGCTTCCTGGCCCTGATCGGCCTCATGCTGGCCGGCGGCGCCGTCGCCCTGGTGGGCCACTGGAACTCGCTGGCGGCCGTGGAGCGCTTCTTCGACCGGGATCAACTCGCCCACGAGCTCGGCCTGAAGGCGAGCGCCGCCCTCGGCAAGGCCCGGCGCTATGAGAAAGAGTTCCTGCTCAAGGTGAAGGAGTTCGGCTACGACGAGGCCCGCTCCCGCTATGGGACGCTGCTGCGCAGCCAGCTCGCCGACGTGCGCTCGGACATGGCGGCCGTCCGCGCCCTCGGCCCCTCCGACATGGCCCAGGACGCCCAGGCGATCGAGGAGGCGGTCAGCCGGTACGAAGCGGGCTTCCTCCGGGCGGTGGAGCTGTACGGCCGCCTGGGCCGCTTCGATACCGGCCTGGAAGCGCGCTTCCGCGCCCGCGCCCACGAAATCGAGGCCCTGCTCGCCGAAGGCGCGCCGCCGCACCTGATGACCGGCCTGCTGGCCATGCGCCGGGCGGAGAAGGACTTCATCATGCGCGGCCGCCGGCAGGACAGCGAAGCCTATGGGCTGGCCGCCGAACGTTTCCGGCGGGACACCGCGGCGGCCGGCCTGCCGGCGCCGCGCCGGGCGGAGCTGCTACGGCTGGCCGAGGACTACGGCGCGCTTTTCCGGGAGTACGTGGCGACGAAACGGGAGATCGAGGCGGCCACGTTCGAGTACCTGGGCGCCGTGCACACCGTGGAGCCGCTGCTGGACCGGCTGTACGCCAGCGCCGAAGGCGCCGCCCTGGCGACCCGCCACAGCCTGCAAGAGGTCAACCGTTACACCACCTGGACGGTGGCCGGCGTGGGCTTCGCCGTCGTCCTCGTCGGGCTGCTGGTGGCCCTGCTCACCGTTCGCAGCATCGGCCGCTCCGTGCGCGAATGCGTGGACTTCGCCGGCCGCCTGGCCCGCGGCGACCTGGCCGCCCGGCTGCCGCCCGGCAGCCACGCGGAATTCGGCGTCGTGATGGGGGCGCTGAACCGCATGGCCGAGGCGCTCCAGGCGGCGCATCGCCGGGAGGCCGAGCGGGCGCAGGAACTGGCCCGCCTGAACCGCACCCTGCGCGTGCTCTCCCAGTGCAACGAAGCCCTGGTGCGGGCGG
>CAYZLI010000032.1:0-23662 GCA_964479195.1 uncultured Rhodocyclaceae bacterium | reverse complement strand
CTGAACCGCACCCTGCGCGTGCTCTCCCAGTGCAACGAAGCCCTGGTGCGGGCGGAAAGCGAGCAGGAACTGCTCGATGCCATCTGCCGGCGCATCGTGGACGTGGGCGGGCATCGCCTCGCCTGGGTGGGCTACGCCCGCCAGGACGCAGCCAGGAGCATCGAGCCCGCCGCCCATGCCGGCACGGACCGGGACTATGTCGAGGGCCTGCGCCTGACCTGGGGCGAGGAGGCGCGGCAGCGCGGCATGGGGGGCACGGCCATCCGCGACGGCCGCCCGGTGGTGGTGCGCGACATCGCCACCGATCCCCTGTTCGAGCCCTGGCGCGAGGAGGCGGCCCGGCGCGGCTTCCGCTCCTGCATCGCCCTGCCCCTCAAGGACCGGGAAGGGGTCCTGGGCACCCTCGGCATCTACTCCGGGGATCCCGATGCCTTCGACGAGAAGGAAGTCGGGGTGCTGCAGGAACTGGCCGACGACCTGGCCTACGGCATCGTCAGCCTGCGCGAGGCCCAGGCGCGGGAACAGGCGGAGCAGAAGCTGGCGTATCAGACCAACTACGACACCCTGACGGGGCTGGCCAACCGCAACCTGTTCCTCGACCGCCTGCGCCAAACCACGGTCCATGCCGCCCGCTCGGGCCGCCAGGTGGCGCTGCTCATGCTCGACCTGGACCGCTTCAAGGCCATCAACGAGAGCCTGGGCCACGGCGCCGGCGACGTCCTGCTCAAGCACGTGGCGGCCCGCCTGGCCGCCGGCCTGCGTCCGGGCGATACGGTGGCGCGGCTCTCCGGCGACGAGTTCGCCGTGGCCATGAGCGATGTGGCGAAGGCGGAGGACATCGCGCCCGTCGCCCGCAAGCTGCTGGCGGCGCTGAAGCGGCCCCTGCTCCTGGACGGGCGGGAGATCTCCACCGGCGCCAGCATGGGCATCAGCCTCTATCCCAAGGATGGCGCCGAGGTGGAGCGACTGATGCAGAATGCCGACGCCGCCATGTACAGCGCCAAATCGCTCGGCGGCAGCCTCTTCCGTTTCTACGCGCCGGAAATGAACGAACGGGTATCGGCGCGCTTCGCCCTGGAAGCGGACTTGCGCCGGGCCGTGGAGCGCGACGAGTTGCTCCTGCACTACCAGCCCAAGGTGAGCCTGGCCACGGGCGAGCTCACGGGCGCGGAAGCGCTGCTGCGCTGGCGCCACCCCGAGCGCGGGCTGGTGGTGCCGGGGGATTTCATCCCGCTCGCCGAGGAGACGGGGCTGATCGTGCCCATCGGCGAATGGGTGATCAACCAGGTGTGCGGGCAGTTGCGGGCCTGGCTCGATGCGGGGTTGCCCGTGGTGCCGGTGGCGCTCAACCTCTCCGGGCGCCAGTTCCGGCAGGAAAACCTGGTGGCCATGGTGCGCCAGGCGCTGCGGGTGGACCAACTGGAGGCGAAGTACCTGGAGCTGGAAATCACCGAGAGCACCCTCATGGACGACGTGGCGGCCGCCGCCGCCACCCTGAGGGAGCTGACGGCCGTCGGCGTCAAACTGACCCTGGACGATTTCGGCACGGGCTATTCATCGCTCAGCTACCTCAAGCGCTTTCCGATCGACCACCTGAAGATCGATCGCGCCTTCGTGCGGGACGTCACCAGCGAGCCCGACGACGCGGCGATCTGCATCGCCGTGATCGGCCTCGCCCACACCCTGAACCTGAAGGTGATCGCCGAAGGGGTGGAGACCGAAGGGCAGATGAATTACCTGCGCCTGCAGGGCTGCGACGAGATGCAGGGCTTCTACTTCGCCCGGCCCCTGCCCGCCGAGGAGTTCGCCGCGGCCCTCGCCGGGCACAAGGCCCTGGCTTTGCCGCCGCCCGCGGCCGGCGAGCGCAAGACCATCCTGCTGGTGGACGACGAGGCCAACATCCTCAGCGCCTTGAAGCGCGTCCTGCGCCGCGACGGCTACGAGATATTGAGCGCCGGCAGCGCCCGGGAGGGCTTCGAGCTGCTCGCCACCCACGAGGTGCAGGTGATCCTCTCCGACCAGCGCATGCCGGAGATGAACGGCACCGATTTCCTGGCGCGGGTGTGCGAGCTCTACCCGGACACCATCCGCATCGTCCTGTCCGGCTACACGGACCTCAACTCCGTCACGGAATCGATCAACCGCGGCGCCATCTACCGCTTCCTCACCAAGCCCTGGGACGACGAGCTGCTGCGCAACCACGTGCGCGAGGCCTTCCGCCACCACGAGGCGGGGCGACGCAAGGCCTCGGCGCCCGGGTGAGACCCGCAGGGCGCATTGGCCGCTTGCGGCGTAATGCGCCGAATCATTGCTCCGGCGCAATACGCTGCGCTATTGCGCCCTACCCTTGCTTCAGCCGCGCCGCGAGCTCGGCCACCCGCGCGCCGAGGTGCCGGGCGGTTTGCAGGTCGGATTCGAGCATCGCATCGGCCCCCTGGTCGGCGTTGGACTGGGCCATGGCGCCGGAGTAGCTGCCCAGGCGGTTCAGGTCGTGCACCGAGCCGTTGCTGTTGTTGTTGCCGGGCATGAGGCCCAGGCTCACCCAGAGCATGCCGTGCTGGGCGGCGAAGACCATCAGTTGCAGGAGCGAGTTGAGCTTGTCGCCGCTCTGGCTCGCCGAGTTGGTGAAGCCGGCGGCGAACTTGTCCTTCCAGCCCTGGGAAAACCACACCTTGGAGCTCTTGTCCATGAACTCCTTGAAGGGGGCCGAGACGCTGCCCATGTAGGTGGGGGCGCCGAAGACGATGGCGTCGGCGCGGCCCAGTTCCTCCCAGTGGGCGTCGTCCAGCTCGCCCACGGCATAGAGCTTGCCCTGCACGCCGGCGACGGAGAGGACGCCCTCCCGCACGGCGGCGGCCTGGCGGGCGGTATGGCCGTAGCCGCTGTGATGAACGATGGCGATGGTGCTCATGGTTGACTCCTTTCAATGGGTCGTGGGGGAAGAGGTAGGCGACGACGGCAAGCGCGGCCAGAAGGCGAAGGCGTCCATGGCCAGCGCCCCGTCGGCGATCCCGGTGTGTATGCGTTGCGCTGCCCACTCGGGGCCGGCGGCGCCGAGGGCGACGAACAGGGGCAGCAGATGCTCCTCGCTGGGATGGGCCTCGGCGGCGCCCGGGGCGCTGCGGCGGTAGTCGAATAATCCGTCCGCGTCCCCCGCCGCGAGCCGCTCCCACACCCAGGTGGCGAAAGCGCCCACATATCCGGGGGTGTCGCGGCGGCCGTAATGGGCCAGGTTGTGGGTGAGGTTGCCGGAGGCGACGAGGAGCACGTCCTGCCGAAGCAGGGGCGCCAGGGCGCGGCCGAGCCGGTAGTGGTGCTCCGGACCGCGCCGGGCCTGAATGGACAGGGGGACCACCCGCACCTCAGCCTCCGGGTAGAGGTGGCGGAGGGGCACCCAGGCGCCATGGTCCAGCCCCCGTTCCAGGTCCAGGCGCGCCGGGAAGCCCGCGTCCTCCAGCAGATTGCGCGCATCCAGGGCCAGGGAGGGGCAGCCGGGAGCCGGATAGCGCAGGGCGTACAGCTCCCGCGGGAAGCCGAAGAAATCGTGGATGGTCTCCGGCCGCAGGGCGGCGCCCAGCGTGGGGGCGGTGCTGTCCCAATGGGCGGAGACGACGATGAGGCCCCGCGGCCGCGGCAGCTCGGCGGCAAAGCCCGCCAGGGCGGCGCCGGCCGCGCCGGGACATAGGGCGAAGGTGGGGGCGCCGTGGGGCACGAACAGGGCGGGCAGGGCGGACACTTCAGTAGCTTTGCGCCGTCGCGTAGCGCCAGACGGCCACGGCTGCCGCGGCCAGGGCGGGTAGCGCGGGCGCGAGCAGGGTCGCGAACGCGCGCTGGAAGAAGCCCTTGCCGCCCAGCCGCAGGGGGACGAGAACGGCGGCGAGGGCCGCGGCGCTCAACAGGGTTTCGGCGGCGGGGATTTCCGCGAGATGGCGTGCCGAATAGGCGAGCCACAGCCAGAAGGCCACGGCCGCCGCGATGGCGGCGGCGCCGGGCGGGGGCAGGCGCCCGGCGAGCAGCGCCAGCCAAGCCAGGGCGGCGATGGCCGACGCGGCGGTGGTGAGGCCGCCCAGCACCAGGCTGCCGCCCAGGGCGGTGACGAAGCCGAGGCTGCCGAGGGCGGCGGCCAGGGCGGCGAGCATGGAGGCGCCGCCCTCGGGCTCATGCGCCCGGCGCCGTGCCGCCGCCAGCAGGAGGGCGCCCAACACGAAGGCAGCGCCCACTTCTCCGCCCAGGCTCGTGGCATCTTGGCCGCGCAACAGGGGGGGCGTGAGGAGCCAGAGGCCCGCGCCCAGAACGGCCAGCCGCAGGGGCCAGCGCAGGGCCGCCGGGAAGGCCGGGCGCGCGCCGACAGCAAGGATGAGGAGGGCGCCGACGGTCAGCCAGGGCAGCCAGTCCAGGGTCTGCGCCGGCGGGAAGGCCGCCTGGGGGCCGAACAGGGCCGCCCAGGCGGTGAGCAGGCCGGCTATGGCCGCGGCCCCCGCAGCCCCCGGAAGCAGGAGCCGGCGCCCGGATGGGGTAGGGCGCGTAGGGCGCAATAGCCGCGTAGCGGCGGATTGCGCCGAACGCATCCGGCGCAATGCGCTTCGCTTATTGCGCCCTACGTCCTCGGTTTCCATGGCGGCTCGCCCCGTCCCTTACTGCTTGACGGACTCGATGTTGATGACCAGTTCCACGTCGTCGCCGATGCCGCCCGGCATGAAGTTGATGCCGAACTCGCTGCGCTTGAGGGTGGTGGTGGCCACGTAGCCGGAGCGGTAGCCGCCCCAGGGGTCCTTGCCGGCGCCGACGTGATGCAGCTTGAAGCTCACCGGCTTGGTGGCGCCGCGCAGGGTGAGGTTGCCGGCCATGCTGCCTTCGCCCTTGGCGTCCAGGCTCACCCGGGTGCTCTCGAAGCGCATCTTCGGAAACTGGGCGGCGGAGAAGAAGTCCGGGCTGCGCAGGTGCTTGTCCCGCTCGGCATGGCCGGTGTTGAGGCTGGCGAGTTCGATCTCGGCGATGACCTTGTTGCCCTGGCCGGTGCCGTCGGCGTTGAGCTCGCCCTTGACGTTGTCGAAGCGGCCGGTGAAGCGGCCCACGCCCAGGTGGGTCAGGGTGAAATGGGCGTTGGAGTGGGCCGGGTCGATCTTGTAGCTGCCCTTCTCCGCCGTGTGGGCGAAGGCCTGGCCGGCGGCCAGCAGAACGGAGAAGGTCAGCAGGGAAAGGCGTTTCATGGCGGGTCTCCTGTCGGGTTGAGGACGGAGCGAAGTGTGAGGCCTGCAATCAACGGGATAAACTGGCTATACTGAAATTGTTTGTCCCGGAATTCGGTTGAATATGGACCGCCTGCTGGCAATGAAAGTGTTTTCAACGGTGGTCGAGGCCGGCTCCTTTGCCCGGGCGGCGGACCAGTTGCGCCTGTCGGCGACGGCCACCTCGCGCCACGTGGCGGAGCTGGAACGCCACCTGGGCGCCCGACTGCTGCAGCGCTCGACGCGCCGTTTGAGCCTCACCGAGACAGGGACCAATTACTACGAGCGCTGCCGGCAGATCCTGGCCGACGTGGAGGAGGCGGAAGGGGCGGCGACGGAAGCGGAGGCGCGCCCGCGTGGGCTGCTGCGCCTGTCCCTGCCCCACAGCTTCGGGCTGCGCTACGTGGCGCCCCTGCTGCCCGGCTTCTGCGCCCGCTATCCCGAGCTGCAACTGGAAGTGGATTTCTCCGACCGGCTGGTGGACCTGGTAGAGGAAGGCTTCGACATGGCCCTGCGCATCGCCCTCGAACTGCAGACCACCCTGATCGCCCGCGAGCTGGCGCCGATCCGCCTCGTCTGCTGCGCCGCGCCGGAGTACGTCGCCCGCGACGGTGCGCCGGTGAGCCCGCAGGAGCTGCGCGCTCACCGCTGCCTCACCTACAGCTATGCCGCCTTCGGCGATACCTGGCGCTTCTTCCGGGACGGCAAGGCGTCGGCCGTCCAGGTCAAGGGCGCGTTCCGGGCCAACAGCGGCGACATGATCCGCCTCGCCGCCCTCGCCGGGCTGGGTATCATGATGGCGCCCACCTTCCTGGCCGGTGCGGACCTGCGCGCCGGCCGCCTGGTGCGGCTGCTGCCCGATTACGAAACGAAGCCGCACAAGGCCTATGCGGTGTACCTGCCGGGCTCGCGCCGCTCCGCCCGGGTGCGGGCCATGTACGAATACCTGCGGGAAGCCTTCGGTCCGGGCGAGCCGCCCTGGGACCGCTAAGCGACCGTATCAGCAAGGAGATCACGATGGACATGCCGGAGAACCAGTTCAAGCGCGCCCTGCGGGAGGGGCGCGTGCAGCTCGGCGTGTGGGTCGCCCTGGCCGGACCCTACGCGGCGGAGATCTGCGCCGGGGCCGGCTTCGACTGGCTGCTCATCGATGCCGAGCACGGGCCCAACGACCTGCGCTCGGTGCTCGCCCAGCTCCAGGCCGTGGCCCCCTATCCCGTCCACCCCATCGTGCGCCCGGTGATCGGCGATGCGGCCCTGATCAAGCAGTACCTGGACGCGGGCGCCCAGACCCTGCTCGTGCCCCTCGTGGAGTCCGCCGAGCAGGCCGTCGCCATCGTCGCCGCCACCCGCTATCCGCCGCGCGGCGTCCGCGGGGTGGGCACTGCGCTGGCGCGCGCCTCGCGCTGGAACCGCATCGAGGGCTACGCCCACAAGGCCGATGCCCAGATGTGCGTGCTGGTACAGGTGGAAACCGGCAAGGGGCTGGACAACCTGGAGGCCATCGCCCGGGTGGAAGGGGTCGACGGCGTGTTCATCGGCCCCTCGGACCTCGCCGCCTCGCTCGGCCACCTGGGCGAGCCGACTCACCCGGAAGTGCAGGCGGCCATCGAGGCCGCCCTCGCCACGATACGCGCCAACCGCAAGGCGCCGGGCATCTTGGCCGCCGACCCGCGGCTCGCGCGCCATTACCTGGCCCAGGGCGCGCTCTTCGTTGCCGTGGGAGCGGATGCGGTGCTGCTCGCCAAGGCGACGACGGCGCTGGCCGAATCTTTCCGCGACCTGCGTACGGCCTAGGCGGCTTTTTGCCACAGCCGCTTCATCGCCGTGGCGGCGGAGCGGGACTGGGAGATGTGCAGCAAGCCGGTGATGGCATGCTGCGGCACGGAGGTGTCGCGCTTCAGGGGCGCGACCAGGGGGATGCCTTGCCGGTCGTAGAGGCTGTAGACGATGGGTTGCGCCGGATTGCCCGGATGGCGCCGGCGGTGTACGACGGCGATTTCGCCGCTTTCGAGGCGGACCAGGGTCCCCGGGGGGAACACGCCCATTTCCTTGACCAGGCCCTGGACGAGCGCCGTGTCGTACTGCTTGCCCTGATCGAGGAAGAGGTTGCCCAGCGCCCGCTTGCCCGCCACCGGCGCCCGCCAGGCCCGCTCCTTGGTCATGGCGCTGTAGCTGTCGGCGATGGCCAACAGGCGTCCGCCCAGGGAGACCGCCTCCCCGGCGAGCCCGTTCGGGTAGCCGCTGCCGTCGAGGCGTTCGTGGTGGTGGAGGACTGCTTCCAGCCAGCGGGTATCGCGCACACCGGCCTGTTCGAGCTGCCGGCGGCTGTTCTGGGCATGGGTGCGGATGGCCGCCCGGAGCGGGTCCGGCAGGGGCCCCTCGATCTTCGCCGCCTGCTCCATGGGGGCGATCACGCCGATGTCCCGGGTCAGCGCGGCGCAGAGGAAAGGCAGGCGATCCGCCGCGCAGTCCGTTTGGCTTCGCGCCAGGATTTCGCAGAGGATGGCGCCATGCAGGGAATGCCCGGCGACGTAAGAGCCTTCGAAGTCCAGGTGGACCGCCGCCAATGCCGCGTCGAAATCCTCCGCCACGGCCTCCTGGATATCCCGCGCGATGTGGGTGATCTTCTCCGGCAGGTTGATGCCCTGGGTCTTTTCGACGGCGTCGAACAGGCGCTTCAGGCGCAGGCCCAGGAACTGCAGGCGGGTGAGCACCGGTTCCTTGGACTCCGGTGTGGGCGTCGCTTCGGGCGGCGGGGCGACGGCGCTTGTCTCCGGCACGAACAGGCCGCGCTCGGCCAAGGCATCCACCTGGCCGGGAATGGTAAGGACGGCGCCCTTGCGCAGCAGGAGGTGGCCTTGGGCGTCGTACACCGGCCAGGGCAGGGGTTCGCCCAGCCGGATGTGCCCGCGGTGCAGCTTCTGCCACATGTCAGGAGGCCGCGGGCTGGGTCTGGCCGAGGGATTCGCGCAGCCGCAGCGCCTGCTTGCCCTCCTGCGCGGCGAGCTGGCGGGCCAGCGCGCGCAGCTGCGCGTCCCGGGCGGTGCGGGCGAGGCGCTCGAACAAGGGCTTGGCGCGCTGCGGGGCGCCGAGCGCGATCCTGATCGCGTCGAAGAGCTTCGTCTGGGGAAAAACGATGCCCTCCAAGCCCCCGTCCGGCGCCGTACGTGCGAGCGGGGCGGATTGCCCTCCCGGCGACCGCGCCCAGGCGGCCGTACATCGCTCGATTTCGTTGGCCTGGTGCTGCTCGTAGCGGGCGAGCTTGCGGAACAGCGCGGCGGCGGTCAGTTCGCCGCGCTCCTCGAGAAGGGCGGCGATCTCCCGGCTGCGTGCCGCCGCTTCCCGCTCGATCGCCGCCGCTTCGGCATACCAAGCGGCCTCCGGGCCGCCGTGGCCGTCCGGCAGCGACCATTCACCCACGAGCTGCGCACGCGCCCCGCTCCTGGACGCTTCGACGTGCAGATACATAGGATCCTCCCCTCCGCAGCGGCGACTCGAAGTTATCCGACCGAGTGTGGGGGATTCTATGCAGCCGTGATGGGGAGTGAAATACCGCGAACCCTGTATTTTTGGGCTACGTGGGGTCAGGCGGTGCGGGCGGTGCGCGGCTTGCCGGCGGCCAGGGCCCGGGCCAGGTAGCGTCCGGTGTAGCTGCGCGGCTGCGCCGCCACGGCCTCGGGCGTGCCCTGGGCGACGATGCGGCCGCCCCCTTCGCCCCCTTCCGGGCCGAGGTCCACGATCCAGTCGGCGGTCTTGATCACATCCAGGTTGTGCTCGATGACGACGATGCTGTTGCCGTGGTCGCGCAGCCGGACGAGCACCTTGAGCAGCATGGCGATGTCGTGGAAATGCAGGCCCGTGGTGGGCTCGTCGAGGATGTACAGGGTGCGCCCGGTATCCCGCTTCGAGAGCTCCAGGGCGAGCTTCACCCGCTGCGCCTCGCCGCCGGACAGGGTGACGGCCGACTGGCCCAACTGGATGTAGCCGAGGCCCACGTCCATCAGGGTCTCCAGCTTGCGCGCCACCACGGGCACGGGGGCGAAGAACGCGTGGGCCTGTTCCACCGTCATCTGCAGCACCTCGTGGATGGTCCGGCCCTTGTAGCGGATCTCCAGGGTCTCCCGGTTGTAGCGCTTGCCGTGGCAGACGTCGCAGGGCACGAAGACGTCGGGCAGGAAGTGCATTTCCACCTTGATGAGCCCGTCGCCCTGGCAGGCCTCGCAGCGCCCGCCCTTGACGTTGAAGGAGAAGCGCCCCGGGCCGTAGCCGCGGGCGCGCGCCTCCGGCACGCCGGCGAAGAGCTCGCGGATGGGCGTCAGCAGTCCCGTGTAGGTGGCCGGGTTGGAGCGGGGCGTGCGGCCGATGGGCGACTGGTCGACGCTGATCACCTTGTCGAAGAACTCCAGGCCTTCCATCTCGTCGTGGGCCGCCGGCTCCAGCGCCGAGCCGTAGAGGTGGCGCGCCGCGGCGGCGTAAAGGGTGTCGTTGATGAGGGTGGACTTGCCCGAGCCGGAGACACCGGTGATGCAGGTGAACAGCCCCACGGGCAGATCCAGGTCCACGTGCTTGAGGTTGTTGCCGCGGGCGCCGGTGATCTTGAGCTGCCGCAGCGGGTTGGGCGGCTGGCGCTTGCGCGGCGCCGGGATGGCGCGACGCCCCGACAGGTAGGCGCCGGTGAGGGAGTCCGGATGGGCGGCGATCTGCGCCGGCGTGCCTTCGGCGACGATGCGCCCGCCGTGCTCGCCCGCGCCCGGCCCCATGTCCACCACGTGGTCGGCGGCCTGGATGGCCTCCTCGTCGTGCTCGACCACGATCACCGTGTTGCCCAGGTCGCGCAGCTCGGCGAGCGTGGCGAGCAGGCGCGCGTTGTCGCGCTGGTGCAGGCCGATCGAGGGCTCGTCGAGCACATACATGACGCCGGTCAGGCCCGAGCCGATCTGGCTCGCCAGGCGGATGCGCTGGGCTTCGCCGCCGGAGAGGGTTTCCGCCGAGCGGTCCAGGGAGAGGTAGTCCAGCCCCACGTTGATGAGGAAGGTGAGCCGCGCCGTGATCTCCTTGACGATCTTCTCCGCCACCTGGCCCTTCTGGCCGCCCAGGGCGAGCAGGTTGAAGTAATCCCGCGCCGCGATCAGCGGCAGGGCGCTCACCTGGGGCAGGCTCTTGGCGCCGACCAGGACGTGGCGCGCCTCCTGCCGCAGGCGGGTGCCCTCGCACTCGGGACAGGAGCGGGTGTTCAGGTATTTGGCCAGCTCCTCGCGCACCACCACCGAGTCGGTCTCCTTGTAGCGCCGCTCCAGGTTGTGCACGATGCCCTCGAAGGCGTGCTCGCGGACGGTGGTGCGGCCGCTCTCGGCGAGGTAACGGAAGGGGATTTTCTCCTTGCCCGAGCCGTAGAGCACCAGCTCGCGGACGGTCTCGGGCAGCTCTTCCCAGGGCGTCTCGATGTCGACGCGGTAGTGGGCGGCGAGGCTCGCCAGGAGCTGGAAGTAGAACTGGTTGCGCCGGTCCCAGCCGCGGATGGCGCCGGCGGCGAGCGACAGCTGCGGGTAGGCGACGACCCGCGCCGGGTCGAAGTAGCTCACCTGGCCCAGGCCGTCGCAGCGCGGGCAGGCGCCCATGGGGTTGTTGAAGGAGAACAGCCGCGGCTCCAGTTCCTGGAGCGAGTAGTTGCAGACGGGGCAGGCGAAGCGGGCGGAGAACAGGTGGCTGCGGCCCGTGTCCATTTCCACGGCCAGCGCCCGGCCGTCGGCATGGGTGAGCGCCGTCTCGAAGGACTCGGCCAGGCGCTGGCGGGCTTCCGCCTTCACCTTGAGGCGGTCCACCACCACGTCGATGGAGTGCTTGGCGTTCTTCGCCAGCTTGGGCAGGGCGTCGATGTCGTGCACCTTGCCGTCCACCCGCAGCCGCACGAAGCCCTGGGCACGCAGCTCCGTGACGAGATCCGTCTGCTCCCCCTTGCGGCCCGCCACCACGGGGGCGAGGATCATGAGCTTCGTGTCCTCGGGCAGGGCCAGGACCTGGTCCACCATCTGCGAGACCGTCTGGGCGGCGAGCTCCTGGCCGTGCTCGGGGCAGTGGGGCTGGCCGGCCCGGGCGTAGAGCAGGCGCAGGTAGTCGTGAATCTCGGTCACCGTGCCGACGGTGGAACGCGGGTTGTGGCTGGTGGCCTTCTGCTCGATGGCGATGGCCGGGCTCAATCCCTCGATCAGGTCCACGTCGGGCTTTTCCATCAGTTGCAGGAACTGCCGGGCGTAGGCGGAAAGGGACTCCACGTAGCGGCGCTGACCCTCGGCGTACAGGGTGTCGAAGGCGAGCGAGGACTTGCCGGAGCCGGACAGGCCGGTGATGACCGTCAGCTTGTTGCGCGGCAGGTCGAGGTTGAGGTTCTTGAGGTTGTGCGTGCGTGCGCCGCGGATGCGGATTTCTTCCATGGGCCGGCTGCGGGGCGGAAAGGCAATCTGCTAATATACGCAACTCCGCTGTCCAAAGCCAAGCCTCATCCCATGCCATCCTCAACGCCCGACCGCATGACCCGGCTCGAACTGCGCGCCGGGCTGTCGCTGGCGTCCATATTCGCCCTGCGCATGCTCGGCCTGTTCCTCATCCTGCCGGTGTTCGCCATCGATGCGAGGAGGCTGCCCGGCGGGGATGACCTGACGCTGGTCGGCGTCGGCCTGGGCATCTATGGCCTGACGCAGGCCTTCCTGCACATCCCCTTCGGCATGGCCTCCGACCGCTACGGGCGCAAGCGCGTTATCGTCCTCGGCCTGCTGCTTTTCGCCGCCGGCAGCTTTGTCGCGGCGGCGGCCACGGACATCTATACGGTCATCCTCGGCCGCGCGCTGCAGGGCTCGGGCGCCATCTCGGCGGCGGTGACGGCGATGGCCGCCGACCTCACCCGCGAGCAGCACCGCACCAAGGTGATGGCCCTGATCGGCTCCTCGATCGGCCTGATGTTCGCCGTCTCGCTGGCCGCCGCGCCGGCCCTCGACGCGCTGATCGGCCTGTCCGGAATTTTCACGCTGACGGGCCTGCTGTCCCTGGGCGGGATCCTGGTGGTGACCCGGGTGGTGCCCAGCCCGCCGCCGGCCGGGCCGGCGCCGCCGGCCCCGGTGGGCTTCCGGGAGGTGCTGCTCGACCCGCAACTGCTGCGGCTCAATTTCGGCATCCTCGCCCTGCACCTGATCCAGATGGCCATGTTCGTCGTCGTGCCGGCGGCGATCGTCGCCGCGGGGGGGCTGCCCGTGAGCGGCCACTGGAAGGTCTACCTGCCGGTGGTGGTGGCCAGCTTCTTCCTGATGCTGCCGCCCATCTTCTACGCCGAGCGCCGGGCGCGGCTGAAGCCCGTGTTCGTCGGCGCGGTCCTGGTGCTGGCCGCCACCCAGGCCGGCTTCCTCTTCGGGCTGGGCCACTTCACGGCGCTGGTGGGCACGCTGCTCGCCTTCTTCGTCGCCTTCAACATCCTCGAGGCGAGCCTGCCCTCGCTCATCTCGCGCATCGCCCCGCCGCACGCCAAGGGCATGGCCCTGGGCATCTACAACACGACGCAGTCGATCGGGCTGTCCCTGGGCGGGCTGCTGGGAGGGGCCTTGGCACAGCATTTCGGCGCCTCCGCGGTGTTCGTCCTGGGTATTGCTTTGGCATTGATCTGGCTGGCGATCGCGGTTACGATGCGTCAGCCGTCCGTGGTGGCGCTGCGCGAGTTCTTCATCCAGCCGCACATGGACATCGAAGCGGTGCGCGCCGAGCTCGCCGGCCTGCCGGGCGTGCGCGAGGCGGTGGTGGTGCCCGAGAAGCGCATCGCCTACCTGAAGGTGAATCTGGAACGTTGGGACGAACGGCGACTGCGCCAACTACGAGGGGGAGGAGTGTAAATGGCTTCGATCAACAAGGTGATTCTCATCGGCAACCTCGGGGCGGACCCGGAAACCCGCTACGCACCCAGCGGGGATGCCATCTGCAACATCCGCGTGGCGACCACCGACACCTGGAAGGACAAGGCCACGGGGGAGAAGAAGGAAGCGACCGAATGGCACCGCGTGTCCTTCTACGGCAAGCTGGCGGAGATCGCCGGGCAGTACCTCAAGAAGGGCTCCCAGGTCTATATCGAAGGCAGCCTGCGCACCCGCAAGTGGCAGGACAAGGAAGGCCAGGACCGCTACACGACGGAGATCCGCGCCGACGTGATGCAGATGCTCGGCAGCCGCCAGGGGGCGGGCGAAGCGCCCAGCCGCGAGCGGGAGGCGGCGCCATCCTCCGGCGGCGGCAAGAAGCCGCAGCCGGCGCCGAACCCTTCGGCGGGCTCAGGCCCGGCTTTCGGCGACATGGATGACGACATCCCGTTCTAAGCAGGCGCATCATGCGCGCTGACCCCGGGGCGCTGGCGGCGGGCGCCGCGCCGCCCTCGGAGTCCTCCCACCGCAGCAGCACCGCGGCCCTGACCCTGGCCGCGCTGGGCGTCGTCTACGGCGACATCGGCACCAGCCCGCTGTACGCGATCAAGGAGGTCTTCGGCAACGCCCATCACCCCGTTCCCATCGCCCCCGACAACGTGCTGGGCATCCTTTCCCTTGTCTTCTGGTCGCTGGTGGTGGTCGTCTCCGTCAAGTACGTGGCGATCGTTCTGCGGGCGGACAACAAGGGGGAGGGCGGCATCATGGCCTTGATGGCCCTCGCGCTGGCGAAAGAGGGGGAGGGCACGCGCACCCGGGCTGCCGCCCTCCTGTTCGGCCTTTTCGGGGCCGCCCTGTTCTATGGCGACGGCGTGCTGACGCCGGCCATTTCGGTGCTCTCCGCGGTGGAAGGGCTCGAAGTGGCCACGCCGGCGCTCAAGCCCTACGTGCTCCCGGTCACGATCGGGGTGCTGGTCGTCCTGTTTTTCTTCCAGCGCCACGGCACGGCCAAGATCGGCGGCTTCTTCGGCCCAATCACCTGTTTGTGGTTCCTGGCCCTCGCCACCCTGGGGATCCGGGAAATCTCGCAGCGCCCCGAGGTGTTGATGGCGGTGTGGCCGGGCTATGGTCTGCGCTTCCTGGCCGAGCATGCCGTCCTGGGGTTCTTCGCCCTGGGGGCGGTGTTCCTGGCGGTGACCGGCGCCGAGGCCTTGTATGCCGACATGGGGCATTTCGGGCGCCGCCCGATCCGGCTCGCTTGGTTCGGGCTGGTGCTGCCGGCGCTGCTGCTCAATTACTTCGGGCAGGGGGCGCTGCTGCTCGGCAGGCCGGAGGCCATCGCCAATCCGTTCTATTTGTTGGCCCCGGAATGGGCTCTTTATCCCCTGGTGGCGCTGGCCACGGCGGCCACCGTGATCGCCTCCCAGGCGGTCATCTCCGGCGCCTATTCCATTACCCAGCAGGCCATGCAGCTCGGCTATTCGCCGCGCATGGATATCCAGCATACTTCGACGTCGGAGATCGGCCAGATATACATGCCGGCGATCAACTGGACGCTGCTGGCGGCTGTCATCGCCCTCGTGCTGAGCTTCCAGTCTTCCACCGCCCTGGCCGGGGCCTATGGCATCGCCGTCGTCGGCACCATGATCATCACCACCCTGTTCGCCTATCTGGTGGCGCGCCATATCTGGCGCTGGGGCCAGGCCAAGTCCCTGGCGGTGTTCGGCCTCCTGCTGCTGGTGGATGTGAGCTTTTTCGCCGCCAACGCGGTGAAGATCCCCGACGGCGGCTGGTTCCCGCTGGTGTTCGGCGCCGCGGTCTTCATGCTGCTCACCACCTGGCAGCGGGGCCGCGAGCTCCTCCTCGATCGCACCCGGGCCGATGCCATCGACCTCAAGACCTTTATAGCGAGCCTCGCCTACGCGCCGCCGCCCCAGGTGCCGGGCACCGCGGTCTTCATGACCTCGAACCCCAACGGCGTGCCCCAGGCCCTGCTGCACAACCTGATGCACAACAAGGTGCTGCACGAGCGCATCGTCCTGCTGACCGTGGTCGTGCACGACGTGCCCTATGTGCCGGAGATCGACCGGGTCGAGGTGCACCGGATCGATGGCCCGTTCTGGCAACTGCTCGTGCAATACGGCTTCAAGGACGAGCCGGACATTCCCCGCGCCCTGGAGCTGTGTGCCGAGATAGGCCTGCGCTTCGAGATGATGGAGACGTCCTTCTTCCTCGGCCGCGAGACGCTGATTCCGCGGCTGCGCTCGGCGATGCCCTACTGGCGGGAGAAGCTCTTCGTCGCCCTGTTCCGCAACGCCGGCAGCGCCACCGCCTTCTTCAAGATCCCCTCGAACCGGGTGGTGGAACTGGGCACCCAGATCGAGTTGTAGGGCGCAATAAGCCTGTCCTGAGCCAGTCGAAGGGCCTGTCCTGAGCCAGTCGAAGGGCCTGTCCTGAGCCTGTCGAAGGGCGAAGCGCATTGCGCCGGATGGATTCGTCCGGCGCATTACGGCTCCGCCTAACGCGCCTACAGGCGGCGGATTTTTTCCAGCAGGGCGGTGGTCGAGCGTTCGTGGCGGAAAGGGATGGAATGCACCCGGCCGCCGCGCGCCAGCACCTCGTCGGCGCCGACG
This sequence comes from uncultured Rhodocyclaceae bacterium, assembly GCA_964479195.1. GTDB lineage: Bacteria > Pseudomonadota > Gammaproteobacteria > Burkholderiales > Rhodocyclaceae > Desulfobacillus. Next base: position 7,906 of record CAYZLI010000032.1, on the reverse strand, counting down.
ATCCGCTCGGGCGCCCAGTCCCCGCCCTTCACCAGCACATCGGGCTGCACCGTGCGGATCAGGGCGAGCGGGGTGTCTTCCGCGAACCAGGTGACGAGCGACACGCTCTCCAGGGCCGCCAGCAGCGCCATGCGGTCTTCGAGCGCGTTCACCGGCCGCTCTTCGCCCTTGCCGAGGCGCTTCACCGAGGCATCCGAATTGACGCCGACGAGGAGGCTGGCGCCCAGCGCACGGGCCTGGGCGAGGTAAGTGACGTGGCCCCGATGCAGGATGTCGAAACAGCCGTTGGTGAAGACCAGGGGGCGGGGCAGCCCCGCGACCCGTGCCGCCAGCTCGTCCGGCCGGCACAGCTTGGCCTCGAAGGCGGGCGGGGGGAAATCCATTGAGCGGCTTATCGCAAAGCAGTCGCGAGTGCGACCCTACTGCCGGGGCGGCTTCGCGTCCTGGGGGGCGCGGGCGTCGAGGCGGCGCGCCTCGTCTTCGCCGATGTACTCGAACATGCGCACCACCTTCTGCACGCCGGCCGTGGTGCGGGCGGTCTCGGCGGCGGCATCGGCCTCCCGGCGCGTGACCAGGCCGAGGAGATACACCACGCCCGCCTCGGTGACCACCTTGACGTGATTGACCGAGAACTTGCCCGCCTCGATGAAGCGTGCCTTCACCTTCGACGTGATGTAGGTGTCGTTGCTGCGGGCGCCGTAGCCGCTGATCCCGGCCACCTGGAGCTCATTGGCGACGGCCTTGACGTTGGGCACGCCGCCGGCGACCTGCTCGATTTCCGCCTTGAGGGCCGCATCCGGGGCTTCGCCCGTGAGCAGCAGCTTCATGTTGTAGCCGGTGACGTTGACGTGCACCCGCTCGCCGAACTTCTCGCCGATGCGGTTCATGGCGCGGATTTCGATGGCCTCGTCGGCGAGGTAGGTCTCCGCGTTGCGCCGGTCGGTGGCGATCAGGGCGCCGGCGCCCACGCCCACGGCCGCGACGGGGAAACAGCCCTGCAGGAGGGGGATGGCCGCCGCGGCCAGGGCTGCGGCGAGCAGGGTGGAGCGAGTCGTCTTGTTCATGCGTCTTCTCCTAGCAATATGCAGTCGATTCCGTCGCACAGGCAATGCAGCGTGAGCAGGTGCACCTCCTGGATGCGCGAGGTGCGCCCGGAGGGCACGCAGATGTGCACGTCGGTCTCCCGGAGCAGGCCGGCGATCCGGCCCCCGTCCTTGCCGGTGAGGGCGACGACGCGCACCCCGCGGTCGTGGGCGGCGCGGACGGCCTCGATCACGCTGGGCGAGTTGCCGCTGGTGGAAATGGCCAGCAGGACGTCGTCGGGGCGGCCCAGGGCGCGCACCTGCTTGGCGAACACCAGCTCGTAGGCGTAGTCGTTGGCGATCGAAGTGAGGGTGGAGGTGTCCGTGGTCAGGGCGACGGCGGCCAGCGGCGGGCGCTCCCTCTCGAAGCGGTTGAGCAGTTCGGCGGCGAAATGCTGGGAATCGGCCGCCGAGCCGCCGTTGCCGCAGGCCATGATCTTGCCGTCGGCGCGCAGGCACTGCGCCATCATCTCCACCGCCCGGGCGATCGGCGCGGCAAGGGCCTCCACCGCCTTGAGCTTGGTCTGGGCGCTGTCGTTGAACTGTTGGGAGATGCGGGCGACGAGATTCATTGCGCGTAGCGGAAATGCCGGATTGCCAGTAATTTTAGCATGTGGGCCTGCCGCATCCCGGTTGTCGCTAGAGGACGACGAACACTTCGACCAGGACCCGGCGCCACGGGTTTCGGTGCCGGACCAGGCGGGCGATGCGCGCCTCGACCGGCCCGCCGCTGTCCATCTCGGCGGCCACGGCGCGGTTCTCGGCGCGGGGCAGGTAGCCCAGCCTGCGGCCGCGCCATTCGACGCGCACCGCATGGGGGTCGTGGGGGTTGTCCGGCTCGCGCACCAGGCTGAGCGGATCGCCCACCCGCATCTCGCCCCAGGACTCGCCGCCCGCGTAATACTGGAAGCCGGCCAGGGGCGAGCTTTGCACCATGATCTTGATCGACTCTGCGCAGGCGGGCGCCGCGGCCAAGGCGGCGCATAACAGCGCGGTTTTCAACGCGGAACCGGCTACCGGAAACGCGCAACCGAATTTAGGCCGCATCGAAGGCATGGCGTATCCATTCGATGCTTCCCGGGTCGAGCCCGTCGAGCAGCACGGCGTCGAAGCGGCAGGCGGGCAGGGGCTTGCCGGCGAGATAATGCGAGGCGGCGCGGATCAGGCGCCGCTGCTTGGCCGCGGTGATGCTGGCCGCGGCGCCGCCGAAACGCGGGTTCGAGCGCAGGCGCACCTCGACGAACACCAGGGTGGCGCCGTCGCGGCAGATGAGATCGATCTCGCCGCCGCGGCAGCGGTAGTTGCGCCCGACGATGCGCAGGCCGTGCCGGGCGAGGAAGCGCGCCGCCAACTCCTCGGCATGCTTTCCGGTGTCGGTCATGGCTTGCACGCCGACGCGCGGCGCCCGACAATGCGGCGGATCAACGATTCCCGGTTCGCAGAATGACCAGACATGGCGAAGGACAGGCGCTGAGGACGCCGGCATTATATGTCGTGGCCACGCCCCTCGGGAACCTGGACGACATCACCCTGCGCGCCCTCGACGTGCTGAAGGCCGTCGACGTCGTCGCCTGCGAGGACACGCGGCACAGCGGCCGCCTGCTGCAGCACTACGGCATCCAGGCCCGGCTCCTCGCCCTGCACGAGCACAACGAGGCGGAGGCGGGCCAGAAGCTGCTGCGGCTGTTGCGCGAGGGCAAGACCGTCGCCCTGGTCTCGGACGCGGGCACGCCCGCCGTCTCCGACCCGGGCGCGCGGGCCGTGGCCGTGGTGCGGGAGGGGGGCTTCACGGTCGTCCCCGTGCCCGGGCCGAACGCGGCGATCGCCGCCTTGTCCGCCGCCGGTCTGGCCGAGGCCCATTTCCTTTTCTACGGCTTCCTGCCCCAGAAGGCGGCGGCGCGGTGCAAGGCCATCGCGGCGCTGAAGCCCGTGCCCTATGCGCTGGTGTTCTACGAGGCGCCCCACCGCATCGCCGAGACGCTGGACGACCTGGCCGCGCTGCTGGAGCCGGGGCGCACGATCGTCATCGCCCGGGAGCTGACCAAGATCTACGAGAGCCTGGTCAGCCTGCCGTTGGCCGAGGCCCCGGCCTGGCTGGCCGAGGACGAGAACCGCCGCCGCGGCGAGTTCGTGCTGATCGTCTCGGGCGCGCCGCCCGCCGCGGAGGTGTCGCCGGAGGCCGAACGGGTGCTCGGTCTGCTGCTCGCCGAAATGCCCCTCAAGCAGGCGGTGAAGCTCGCCGCCGAGATCAGCGGCGCGAGCCGCAACGCCCTGTACGACCTGGCGTTGCAGCGCAAAGGCGGGGAATGAGGCGGCTATAATCCTCGGGCACCATGCGGACCCTTACCCTCACCCGCCCCGACGACTGGCACCTCCATCTGCGCGACGGGGCGGCCCTGGCCGCCGTGCTGCCGGACACGGCGCGGCGCTTCGCCCGCGCCATCGTCATGCCCAACCTGAAGCCGCCGGTGGTGAGTACGGAGCAGGCCGCCGCCTACCGGGAGCGCATCCTGGCCGCCCTGCCCGCGGGGCTCAAGTTTTCGCCCCTCATGACCTTGTACCTCACGGACAACACGCCCGCCGCGGAGATCGACCGGGCCAGGGCGGGCGGCATCGTCCATGCCGTCAAATACTACCCGGCGGGGGCGACGACCAACTCGGATTCCGGCGTCACGGCCATCGAGAAATGCCATGCGACGCTGGCGCGCATGGAGACGGTGGGCCTGCCCCTGCTGGTTCACGGCGAGGTGACCGATGCCGACGTGGATATCTTCGATCGCGAGCGTGTCTTCGTGGAACGCGTGCTGGCGCCGCTCGCGGGCCGCTTCCCCGGTCTGCGCATCGTCCTCGAGCACATCACCACGGCCGAAGCGGCGCAGTTCGTGGCCGCGGCCGGCCCCAACGTCGCGGCGACTATCACGGCGCACCACCTGCTCATGAACCGCAATGCCATCCTCGCCGGAGGCATCCGCCCGCACCACTACTGCCTGCCGGTCCTCAAGCGCGAGGCGCACCGCCAGGCGCTGCTGCGCGCGGCGACCTCCGGCAATCCGAAGTTCTTCCTCGGCACCGACTCGGCGCCCCATGGGCGGGCGGCCAAGGAGGCCGCCTGCGGCTGCGCCGGCTGCTACACGGCCCACGCGGCGATCGAGCTGTATGCGGAGGCCTTCGAGGCCGTCGGCGCCCTGGACAAGCTGGAAGCCTTCGCCGGTTTCTTCGGCGCGGACTTCTACGGGCTGCCCCGCAATACCGAGACACTGACCCTGGTGCGAGAGGACTGGCAGGTGCCGGCCCGGCAGCCCATGGGCGAGGACGCGCTGGTGCCCCTGCGCGCCGGGGAGATGGTGCAATGGAGGTTGGCGACATGATGGCCCGGATGGGCACGCGCTTCCTGCTCCCGGTCGCCGCAGCGGCGCTGCTCGCCGGCTGCAAGCACGAATCCGCCTCCCTGGTATTCACCGGGCCCGACCACGCGCTGACCTTGAGCGCGCGCCAGCCCTATCCCTGGAGCAAGGCGTTCCATCTGGAAGTGGTGATGGCGCGCCTGCCGGATTGCCATCGGCGCAGCCGCCTGGCCGCCGTTGCGGCCGACGAGCTCCGGCTGGAGGTGTTCCGGCCGGCGGCCGGGGCCTTCGCCGAGCCCATCCTCGTCCTCCGGCTGGGGTCGCGCTATTACGCCCTGGGCACCGGCAACTGCGAGCTGCAGCCCTTCGCCGCGGCGCCGAAGGAGCCCGGCGTGCCGGTGGGCAGCTTCGCCCTGGCGGGCGGCAAGCTGAAGTTCACTGCCGCCCCGCCGCCGCCGGCCGCCTCCGCCGCGGCGGCAACCCTCACGGCTGCGCCCGCAGCAGTGGCGCCGCCGCCGCCGCTCCCGCCGCAGTAGCTTTCTCCTCCCGTTCCGAGCGCAGGGCGGCCCGCCGGCCGCGTGCCACTTCCACGCCGCCGATCAGGATCAGTCCCACGACGAAATAGCTGCCGGTGATGAGGATCGCCAGGCGGTGGTCGCCGCCGGACAGCCAGTTCGCCAGCCCGTAGGTGAGGGGCCCGAAGATGGAGGCGAGCTTCACCGCCAGGCCCCACAGCCCGAAGAACTCGGCCAGCCGCGAGGGCGGCGCGAGCACGCCGACCAGGGCCCGCCCGGCCGATTGGGAGGCGCCCATGCACAGCCCGGCGAGGTTGGCGGCGACCCAGAACAGGGCCGCGCCCTCGGCCAGCCGGGCCAGGCCCACCATGACGATCCAGCCGCCGAGCGTCAAGGCGATGGCGCGCACGTGGCCGATGCGGTCCTGCACGTAGCCGAAGGCGAAGGCGCCCAGGGCGGCCGTGACATTCACCACCAGGATCAGCACCAGGGTCTGCGCGGTGCTGAAGCCCATCGCCTCCTGGGCGTAGATGGCCGCCAGGGCGATCACCGCCTGGATGCCGGCCTGGTAGAAAAGGGTGCAGACGAGAAAGCGCGACAGGTCGCGGAAGCGCCGCGCCCGGTGCAGGGTCGCGGCCAGGCGCGACCAGGCGGTGTGGGCGATGCCCTCCACGCCCACCCGGGGGCGGGCCCGCTCACGCAGGAAGAGGAAGGTAGGAGCACTGGCCAGGGCGAACAGGCCGGCGGTGATGAGCATCGTACCGGGTACCGCGTCGGCGGCGCTCCCCCCGGCCGCCTGGACGGCGCCGATGTAGGCGAGGCACAGCCCCAGGGCGAACAGGCCGCCCAGGTAGCCCAGGCTCCAGCCCCAGCCGGAGACACGGCCCATGGCGCGGCTGCGCGCCAGTTCCGGCAGGAAGGCGGCGATCAGGTTCTCCCCGCTGCCGAAAAAGAAGTTGGAGACGATGACGCAGCCGATCGCCAACCCCAGGGAGCCCGGCCCGGCGAAGTAGAGGAGCGCCGTGAAGAGCACACAGCCGCCGGTGGTGAAGGCGAGCAGCCGTTTCTTCGCGCCCTTCGCATCCGCGTAGGCGCCCACCAGGGGTGCGGTGAGGACGATCAGTCCGTAGGACACCGCCAGCGCCGCCGTCCAGGCGAAGGTCGCCCAGGGTGCCCGGCCGGCCACCACGGCGACGAAGTAGGCACTGAACACCGCCGTGATGACCACGGTGGTGTAGCCGGAATTGGCGAAGTCATACATGGCCCAAGCCCAGACCTCGCGGAGGGCGACGTCCTGGCTCAGGGTGCGGCGAGCCGGGGAGGGGGTGGGCATAGGCGGCAAGTGTAGCCGCACATTTGCCTTATGGTTCAGGGGCGGCAAATGGAAAGCCCCGCCGGAGCGGGGCTTCCTGCGCCATCGGTCTGGCGCGACGCCGCAATCGCGGCGGATCTTGTCATGCCAACTTGTGGTTTGCCTTCACGTGTCCTTGCAATAACCCTCCTCTTTGAGTGGCTTTCGTTCCCTTTCTTTCTTTTTAGGACGCCCTGGTCGGAATAGCAAGGGCCCAGTTCCGGCCCCGTGCTAGAATTTCGCCTGAAGTCCGCCAGGCAGCCGCTGCACGCTCACGCGTGTGGAGGAAAGTCCGGGCCCCATAGAGCAGGATGCCGGCTAACGGCCGGGCGTCGCGAGGCGACGGAAAGTGTCACAGAGAATAGTCTGCCTAAGCCCGCAAGGGCCGGCGATGGTGAAACGGCGGGGTAAGAGCCCACCGCGTCCGTGGCAACACGGGCGGCACGACAAACCCCATCCGGGGCAAGGCCAAATAGGGAAGCGACAGCGTTGCTCGCGCTGCTTCCGGGTAGGCTGCTAGAGCGCCGCGGTAACACGGCGCCCAGAGGAATGGTTGCCCACGACAGAACCCGGCTTATCGGCGGACTTCTCCTTTTTTGATTCCCGCAGCATGGCGGCGCGCCCGCCGCCACTCCTCAGGTTTGACTTTCAGTTCCTCCTCTATCCTGATTGATTTTCAAGGATTATTTTTTTCTCGATTTTGCCTCAAGTCGAGCGCTTAAGTCTTTGTCGCAGCTACGAAAAATGCGAATCTTTCCCTTGACCATGGGTTGGAATTCCACTAAAGTGGGAAATAGTGGAAAAAAGTGGGAAACCTGGAAAAAGCAGCGCAGGTATTGCGCCAATTTCCCACAGGACAGCGAGGGGGTGGCATGTTTCAAGGCGCCGCGGTGCTCAATCTGGACGCGAAAGGACGCTTGGCCGTCCCGGCGCGGCACCGTGAGCGCCTGGCCGCTGCCGGAGACGGCACGTTAGTGCTCACTGCGCATCCCCACCGCTGCCTCCTGCTCTATCCCCTGCCGGCCTGGGAGCCGATCCGCGACAAGGTGCTCGCGGCGCCCAGCCTCGAACAGCAATCCGCCCTGCTCAAGCGCCTGCTCGTCGGTTTCGCCCGCGAGGAGGAGATGGACAGCGCCGGGCGGCTCCTCATCGCCCCCGAACTGCGCCAGTACGCGGGCCTGGAAAAACAGGTCTGGCTGGTCGGCCAGGGCAATCATTTCGAAATCTGGTCGGATGCCGGTTGGCAACAGCAACAGGAGGCCATCTTCGCGCTGGGCGAGAAGCTGCTGCCGCCGGGGTTGGAGACGCTCACCTTGTGAGCGCGGCAGGGCAGCACAGGAGCGTCTTGCTGGAGGAGGCGGTGGGCGCGCTGGCGATCAGGCCGGCGGGCACCTACGTGGATGCCACTTTCGGCCGGGGCGGACACACCCGGTCGATCCTCCAACGGCTGGGCGGCGAGGGGCGGCTGATCGCGTTGGACCGGGATCCGGCAGCGATCGAGGCGGGCAAGGCCATCCTCGATCCACGCCTGACGCTGGTGCACGCCGCCTTCAGCGGCCTGGCTGAGGCGCTGACGGGGCAAGGGGTAGTACGGGTGGATGGCGTGCTGCTGGA
>CAYZLI010000031.1:21543-28353 GCA_964479195.1 uncultured Rhodocyclaceae bacterium | reverse complement strand
GGGTGAAGCCGGACGCGCCGGTGAGGCTGAGGCCCTGGCCGGAGGTGCTGCCATAGCGGTCGTTGGCCAGCAGAAGCGACGCGGCGACGACCGCCTCCAAATCCTCGTAGGCCGTGATGCCGTCGCGCCCGGGCGCGAGCTGAAGGGGCGCGGGCGGCGGCGTGGTGCCCGAGGACGTGCCGGTGGAGCCGCTGTCCGAGCCCGAGGCGCCCGTGTCGCCGGTCGGTGAGGAACCGCTGCCGCCGCTCGGCGTGGAACCGGTGCCGTCGGTCGGCGTGCTGCCCGAAGAGCCTCCCGTCTGCCCGGTGTCGTTCGTGCTGCCGCCCGTCTGGGACGAGCCGCCGTTGTCCGTCTCCCCCGTCTGCGAGGCGCCCGAATCCCCGTCCTGCTCCCCGCCCGAGCCGCCGCTGTCCTCGTCCTGGCTGAGATCCCGCACCCCCGTCACGATGAGCGAGACCTGCCCTCCGCTCGACTCGATCAGGATGCCCTCGGGCACCACGTTGAGGCGGCTGCCTTGCGCATCGGCCTGCAAGTCCGGCGAGCCCAGTTGGCGCAGTTGCCCGTTGCGGGTGTAGCGCCCCAGGGCATAGTCGAGCTCCGAGATGCCCAGGTCGGAAAGCGGGCTGAGCTCCCCCGCCGCCTGCACCCCGTCCCCATCGCCATCGCGCCACAGCTTGAGCTCCGAGAACACCGGATCGGCGCTGTTCAGCTTCCCGTCCCCGTTGCCATCCACCCAGGCGAGCCCCGCCAGGCCGCGCCGCTCCAGGGCCACCGTGGCGTTGCTGAACAGCTCCCGGCCCGAATCGATCCGCCCGTTCGAATTGCGGTCGAGCACGAGGAAGGCATCATCCGAAGCGAGCCACCCCGTGTTCTTCAGAAACCCCGAGTCGTCCACGTCGAAGACGGCGCGGGCCTGGATCTGGTCCTGCGTCTCGATCCCATCCCCGTCGAGATCCAGGGCGACCGGCCGCCAGCTCTGGCGCGAGCCCGTCACGGGCGCGGCCAACTGCCCGGCCCGCCCGGCGCGCTCCTCCTCCGTGAGCCCCGCCTGGGGGTCGCCCGCCTGGGTCTGCAGCCGGGCGGTGTCCTCCTCCCATTCGGGGGCGATCGCCCCGCGGGCCAGGGCCGAGCGCAGCAGCGCCTCGGTGAGGTTGCGGAAGGACTCCGGGCTGCCGGCCTCGGCGTTGTAGGGCCGGCCCGCGGTGTCGAAGCGCAATTCCGGATGGCGCTCCACCCCGGTGAGCGGATCGATGTCGGTGTAGCGGTAGCCGTCCGTGCCGTAGGCAAGGCCCGGCAGGCGGTTGGGGATCAAGCCCAGGGGCGCGGCGGGGTTCTGGTCGCGGGCGGCGTCGATCAGATCGTCCAAGGTGTCCCGCACCTGGTTCATCACGCCCGAGACGGCGCCTTCGCCACCGGCCTCCCCGACGGCGGAAATGCCGACGCCGCCGCCTTCCCACACGAAGCGGCCGGAGCCCCAGGGCTCGGGGGCGTCGTCGTCGCCGAAGAGGCTGGTGATGAGGTTGAAGACGGTGTAGGCGACGGCGATGGGGGCCGTGACCGGGCTGAGGGCCAGGGCGCTCATGGCCGCGCCCACGGCGTCGCCGTGGGCGAGCGAATTGACGATGTTGAGGGCGGGCAGGACGTTGTTGAGCGTGCTGGCGAACTCCTGCGCGGCGTTGTAGGCGAGCTGGGTGCTCACCGCCTCCTCCACGGTGGTGGCGAGCAGGGTCTGCTCGGCGGCGAACGAGGCGAAGGCGGTGGCGCCGAAGGACAGGGCCTGCGCCCCCGCGGTGACCGCCGCCAGCGTGTCGCCGCGCTGCAGGGCCGATTCGAGAGAAAGGAGGCTCAGCACGCCGCTGGCGACGTTGGCCGCGCCGGAGAGCTCCAGGGTGGCCATGTTGGCAGGGTTGGACAGGGCGTTCGCCAAGCGCAGGCCGGAGGCGAGCACGGGCAGGGGCTCGCCGGTCTGCAGGGCGCGTAGGAGCGACAGGGCGTCGATGAGCGTGCCGTTGGTGAGAAGATTGGTGAGGGTTTGGGTGCCGGAGGGGCCAACAAGAGATTGGCCGCTGCTGTCAAACTGGTAGGTAGTCGAAGCGTTTTCGTCTGCGGCTACCGTAAGGCTGAAAATTGGGTTGCCGCTGCCGTCCGTGACCACATTTCCCGAACCGTCCGTCACCGTCGAGAACACATTGCCGTCCCCATCCTCGATGCTGAACGGTTCAAGTACTGACGGCACGGGCAGAGGTTCGGGAGTTGTTTGCGTGTCCGCTGCGACATCGAATCTTCCGTCCTGGATCGCCTGATTGATCCCATCCATGTCATGCAGTTTGATGCCCGTCACCAGCTTGCCGGTGAGGAACCCGCCCAAGGCAGCCCAAGGGTTGCTTGCCACTATGGTTGTGAAGAAGTTGAAAATGCCCGAGGCCGTGCTGCTCTCCAGCGTCACCGTGCATTGGCGACTGCCGTCGATATCCGAACCAAACGATCCAACGACGCCCCCGCCAAAGGGTCCGACACCAGCTGTGTCGCACGAAATGAAATCTGTGCCCCGAGCGGCAACGAGGTTCAGCTCCTGAAGCTTCTGGGCGAAGCGGGAGTCTTCGACAACCAATCGTGCTCCGGGACCATCGTAGCCCACGCCCTTCCAGCCGAAGACATAGGTTTGAATCTGGGCCATCAGCTCACCCCAGGAGTGGCCGGTAGTGGCGATGGTGTAGCCTGCCAGATCGCCGCCATCCTCTAGCCTTGTCTTGATCCTGTTCGATTCAACAAGCATGTCGTGAAACTGCTGCGAGGCAGGCCCGAACACCGCATCCGGCCATGAGGCCACATCCTGTAGATCGTTGGTGCCGGTGTTGGCGAAAAATATCCTTTTTGTATCGCGATCGACGTAGACGGTGGCTTGATAGCCGCTGTCCGTGCCGATTTGCCCCCCTTCATCAAGGACTTGCCAGTTTCCTGGCGGGAGCGTCACCGGCCCACCGTAGGAGCCCAGGGAAAATACCGCGCCTTCTTTGACCAACTGTTGATCGGTAATCGACATGATCTGTTTCCTCCCAACTTCTAGGTTGTCTAGGTTCGCCTATGTGCGCGCTGCAACCACGTTACGGTTTCGGCGCCGATTTACGTGATTCAAAGAACTGCTTGATCAGTCCTTGTGTGACCTCCTTGTTCGGCTTGCTCTGCGCTTCGTACACTGCGTTGGCGCGCCGCATGAAGGTTTCCGGAAATTCGATGACGTGCATCGGCTTGGCGTCTTCGGATTTGATTTTCATGCGGCTGATTTTTTCTGCGGTTTCGAAGTCGTAGAAGTACATGCGGCCGGTACCTATTGGCTTAGGGCAAACGCCCACTCCCATCCATCCGATTAAGCCAATCCCCGGCTGATACTCGCGATCGAAGTAGGTGATGGAGGCCCCTCCGCTTTGAAACTTACCAACTTTGATCACTCCGCCACCCGTCAATACTCTTGGGTAGCCTATCTCCTTCGAGGTGTAGCGTCGGATTCCCTTCGAGTCGTTCGGATCATGCAGAAATTCATGGGACGAAACCCCGCGCATCAGGAAATCCCGCGCGATCTCATCATGTACCCAGGGTAGCTTGATACGATTGTCGTAATAAACATCCATCTGGCATTCCAGCGTGGGCCAGCAACTATCTTCGCGTCCGCCATATCCGCAAGAGAGGTTGCCGATCGTGGTCACTCTGAAAGCCACCGCCAGCGCGCCTTTGAGGTTGTCGTCAGCCCACTGTTCTGGCATCCGAAATAATTCGGCAAACTCGCGCGTATAGACCCATACCCAAGGGTCGACGGTGTACGTCCTGCCGTGCTTGAACGTGTGCCAATCTTCGTAGCGGGAGTTCTCCAGGGCTGGAGGGTCCGATCGCTGGGCATGTGCGGCGCCAATTGCCGATGAAATCGCGAACGCGAGACAGGCTAGTTTCCAGAGACTTGAGCCCGTGTATATCATCGTTGAGTACCTCCAAATTGGTCGTGCTTGTCGTGCCGACAGGGGTGTTGTGCAGTTCCCAGTGAATGTTGCTTCATCATCGAACTCATGCCGCAATCCTTTCGCAGAAGTTCAGCTGCTCGCTGGCCGCGTCAATCAGGTCGCAGTTGGCTTTGATTGCATCGTGATCCTCCACCCGTGTCACGATGAGCGAGACCTGCCCGCCGCTCGACTCGATCAGGATGGCGAACTCCTGCGCGGCGTTGTAGGCGAGCTGGGTGCTCACCGCCTCCTCCACGGTGGTGGCGAGCAGGGTCTGCTCGGCGGCGAACGAGGCGAAGGCGGTGGCGCCGAAGGACAGGGCCTGCGCCCCCGCGGTGACCGCCGCCAGCGTGTCGCCGCGCTGCAGGGCCGCTTCCAGACTCAACAGGCTCAGCACGCCGCTGGCCACGTTGGCCGCACCGGAGAGCTCCAGGCTCGCCATGCTGCTGGGGTTGGACAGGTCGTTCGCCAAGCGCAGGCCGGAGGCGAGCACGGGCAGGGGCTCGCCCGTCTGCAGGGCGCGCAGCAGGCTCAGGGCGTCGATCAGGGTGCCGCTGGTGAGGAGGTTGGTGAGGGTTTGGACGCCACTAGGCCGCATGGGGTCGTTGTTGGCAAACATCGTTTCCAGTGCTGCCGCATCCGATCCTGCCGAACCTGCGGCGTAGCTCCAAGGGGTGTAGCCCTGGCCATCAAGCGCCGCGGCGAAGGCCTCGGCGTCCGCCGGAACCTGTCCGTCCACGCTCAGCACGCGATCGGCCTGCATCTCTCCCCATTCGTCTTCCACAAACGCGACCTTGACGCGGTGACCACCGATTTCGCGCTCCACGGTCATCGTGACCCGGCCATCCGCGGCGACGTTGGAGATCAGTGTGGCGCCATCGGCATATGTGGTAGATAGGGTGGAGGAGCCGTCGCCGGCCTGTTGCACCTGGGTGCTCTGAAGCACCTCACCGTCCGCGGCGAACAGTAGAAAAGCCTGCGAGTCGTCCGCATATTCCGTGGCTGAGCCAAGAAGCGCACCGGCAGGGGAGCTGATCTTGAATACGGTCGCCCCGTCCGCGCCTGCTTCCGTTGCAACCTGGAACCTGCCGTTTGCGGTCGTCTTGGTGTCGAGCAGCACGCCGTTACGGTCAAACCCTTCTTCGAGGAGCTCGCCCATGGCGGTTCGAGTGAATGTGCGGTTTCCGCCATCACCGTCCGGAAGGACGAACTTGGCGCTCCAAAATCCGCTGGCGGCATCCTCGGTGACTGGCATGTCGAATGCCGACGGAGGAAAGGCTTTGCGGGCCTGTGGACTGGTTACCCCCAGGGCGTTCAGAACGAAGTCGCGCACGTCCTGCTGCAGGTAGGTGGCGCCGTCGTTCTCGTTCGATGGGGTGCTCCTCGAGTTCTCCAGGGCCGCGTAGCTCACCTGGGCGTCGGCGATCTGCTCGGCGGTCCGGCCGTCAGCGAGGCCGTCCACACGGATTTGGTCGAACGCGGTTTCCAGCGCCCGCGAGGAGGGGGCTTCGAAGGTCAGGCGTGCATCCGTATAAGGATTGCCACCCGGCAGGCCTTTCCAGTCCGTAAGGACCGTCGCTTCCGTTTGCAGGGCGAACCCTTCGCTCCGGGAGCGCGCGTAGTGGTAGGACATTGGGTCCGTGAAATCCGTCATCACGACCGGAGGCTGCGGATCGATGGTATGGCCGATTTCGTGCGCGAAGCGCAGCGCCATGCTGCCCGGGTTGTTGGCAAGGGCGTCGAAATCGTTCGGGTCGATCGTGATGATGAAATACTGGGTGTTTACCGTGCCGTTGCCGCTTTCTCCGAGTCGGATTGATCCGATGCCGGCGTTATCAGGGTCCGCTTTCGCCAACTGCTGTTCAAGCAAACTGAGCATGACCGGGGACTGGTCCATCGCCTGCGCGAGAGAAAGCGTGATCTTGGATTTGAGGGCATCGTCGAAGACGCGATAGGCGGCTTGAAAGCGGGCGTTCAACGAGGCGAGTTCTTCCGGCGTCATTGTTCTGTCTCCTGGCTGGTTTCAGTTCTGATTCGATCAAGATTTCGATGGTGCGAAGCGCACGCCGAAATGGTCCAGGCATACCCTATTGCGATCATCGACTGTGTATGAGAATGAGGCTTCTCGCCGTCCCCGATCGGTTTCGACACGGTATTCATAGGTTCCAGCCCCGCGCAGGTCGCCATGCCGAGGCGCATACGTTCCTGTGGGCTTGCCATAAAGAGCCTCGACCTCTTGCTGAGATATGCAGACCAAATTGGAGATGCGAGACATGCTGAAGCCCCAGCGGTAATCTGGCCTGCTGGTGGTTACCCGGTAGCCGATATGGTGATCGATTGAGCTCTGGTCGATGATCGGAATGTTGGTAATCACCTTTCTCCTTGGTGTCTTGTATTGGTCCACCCAATCGACCAAGCGGATACCGAGCGCCTTCGCGCCCTCCTGCTCGTCTTCGAGCACGCCGCTCTCGGCGGCCTTCATCACGCGCTGGATGAAGTCCAGCACTTGCTGCTTGTCCTGTTCCGTTGCCATTTGGCCCCCTCTTTGTGACTGACCCGCGGCGGGCAAGTGGACTTGCAAGATGAGTGCCGCTGCCAGCACAATTAGCATTGGATGGATTGTGGATCGCCCGAGCTTCATGCCGCTATCCTCCACTTTCCATCGTTCGCCACCGCCAGAAAGGTCATCGGTTCGTCCAGGCCGATGGCCAGGGGCTTGCCAGTGCCGCTTTGCGGCGCTGGCGGCGTGGTGCCTGAAGACGTGCCGGATGTCCCGCTGCCCGATCTGCCCGTGCCCCCACCCGGCGAGGAATCCATG
>CAYZLI010000031.1:19951-21443 GCA_964479195.1 uncultured Rhodocyclaceae bacterium | reverse complement strand
GCCGGATGTCCCGCTGCCCGATCTGCCCGTGCCCCCACCCGGCGAGGAATCCATGCCCCCGCTCGGTGTGCCGCCCGGGGTGCCGCCCGTCTGGGTCGAAGCAGGGGGCAAAGCGGCCACCATCAATGTTGCGTTCATGAACCCTCCAAAAAATACAACCTGATCGTTCGCACGGCTTAGTTTGTTTGGTGCCGTTCGTTGTCGCCGGCCTGTATTGCGCTACCAAGGTCCCTGAGATCCTCCAGTGCCGTCTTCTCGTCGCGCTCGTCAAGCGTCACACCGATGAAGAAGATGTTGGCCAACGGTCCGGTCGGAAAGTCGAAATGCAGGAATTTGCGTTCTCCTGCGGTGAGCGCTACGGTCGTTTCTGCGGATTGGGTCAGCGGTCCCGGCGTCACCCTGATGGAATGCCGGCCGGGTGGGAGCGGCAGCTCCAAGAATGACGCGTTGTAGAGCTCGCCAACCTGGGCGCCGTCGACAGAGACCGGCATCGCGGTGGCTGACGCGAAGAGCGCGGACTTTCGATAGACGATCAGCTCGGCGTTGGTCTTTGGGACTTCCTTGAGGCCAGAGAACTTCGGACCCGGCGCGGCGCAGCCGGCAAGGACTATCATGGAGAGGATCGACAACAACCGCATCGTTGCTTTCCGTATTGCCATTTCAACGCTCCTGTGTGAGTGATGGAATTGAAGCCGATGGGTTTTTGTTGTCTGCGTGAAGCAGCAGGGAATAATTCCCCCCGGTCGGCCGGAAACCCAGCCGCTTCAGGAACCTATCCATCCGGTCGATGGCGAGGCCGCTGTTGACCCCGGCCGAAAGCTCGAAGGCGCCCCGGTTCTCCGCCCATTTCCGGAAGGCCGTGAGCAGCTTGAGGCCGGCGCCGCCCATGCGTTTTTCCGGCAGCACGCCGTACTGGATCACGCTGGCTACCGGCTGGTCCGAAAAGAGGTGGCGTTCCATGCAGCCTATGAGTGCGCCCACCGGCTTGCCGTCGGCGTCCTCGGCAACGAAGAAGCAATGGGTGCCGCGCGCATTCTCGATGACCGCCCGCAGGCTGGCGGCAACGCGCTCGGGGTCGTATTCGTAGCTGCGGAAGCGGGTCATGGCGTGGAAGCGCCGCCCCAGTTCCACGAAGGCGGGGATGTCTTCCGCGACGGCAAATCGGATCTTCATGGTTCGCTCGCCTTTGGTTCGTGAGACTCGCCCTTGTCCGCCCGCTCGCCGGGCACCACGGTCAGCTTCTCCCCGCCGATCCTCACCACCTCATCCACCTGCAGGCTCTTCGGCAACGCATGCGCGATGAAGAGCATCGTCACCTTGCCCTTCAACTGATTGATCGTTGCGGCGAAGTGCTCGGCGGTGTGGGAATCCAGGCTGCTCGTCGCCTCGTCGAAGATGAGGATCTTCGGCCGCTTGAGCAGCGCCCGGGCGATGGCGAGGCGCTGCTTCTGTCCGCCGGAGAGCCCCGCGCCGCGCTCGCCGATCTCCGTCT
>CAYZLI010000031.1:17177-19851 GCA_964479195.1 uncultured Rhodocyclaceae bacterium | reverse complement strand
AGGCGCTGCTTCTGTCCGCCGGAGAGCCCCGCGCCGCGCTCGCCGATCTCCGTCTGGTAGCCCTGCGGCAGGCGCTCGACGACGTCGTGGATTTCCGCCATCTTGCAGGCCTGTACCACCTGGTCGAACGTGGCGTGAGGGTTGGCCATGAGGAGGTTGTCGTAGATGCTGCCGGAGAAGAGCACCGTCTCCTGGGGGACGACGCCGAAGCTGTGGCGCAATTCGTTGGCGGAGAGGTGGCGGATGTCGGTGCCGTCCAGCTTGATCTGGCCTTCCGAGGGCTCGTAGAAGCCCTGGAGGAGCTTGGCGAGCGTGCTCTTGCCCGAGCCGGAGGGCCCCATGATGGCGAGGGTCTTGCCGGGCTTTACGGACAGGCTGAAACCCCGGTAGAGGTAGGGCAGCTTCTCGCCGTAGCGGAAGCTCAAGTTCTCGATCTCGATCTGTCCGCGGCCCTCACGCAGCCGCGAGGGCAGAACGGAATAGGGCTCGGCCGGAGCGTCCATGATGTCGCCCAGGCGCCGAACGGAGAGGCTCGCCTGCTGGAACTGCTGCCACAGGCCCGCGAGGCGCAGCATGGGTTGGGAGAGCCGTCCGGCGAACATCTGGAAGGCGACCAGCATGCCGATGGTGAATTCGGTGCCGCTCATCACCGTATAGGCGCCCATCACGAGGATGAGCAGCGACATCAGTTGCTCCAGGCCGCCCGCCGCCACGTTGTAAGTGTTGGCGATGCTCCGCATGCGGAAGCCCGCCCGCATGTACTCGGCCAGGTAGTCGCCGTAGCGGCTCTTCAACTGCGGCTCCATCTGCAGGCTCTTAACCGTCTCCAGCCCGGCGATGTATTCGGTGAGGAAAGCCTGGTTGCGGGCGCCGAGGAGGAACTGCTCGTTGAGCCGGGTCTGGAAGAGGGGCGCCAGCGCTAGGCTCATGGCGACGATCAGGGCCAGCACGCCGAGCGCGATCAGGGTGAGGCTCACGCTGTACCAGAACATGACGGCGACGAAGATCGCCAGGAAGGGCAGATCCAGGATGAGCGTCACCGCCGCGCCGGCGACGAACTCGCGGATCGTCTCGACTCCGTGCAGCCGAGCGGCGATGACGCCCGTGGGGCGGTGCTCGAAATAGCGCGGGGGCAGCTTGAAGAGGTGATCGAAGACGGCGGCGCCGAGCACGGCGTCCACCCGGTTGCCCGTGTGGAGTACCAGATACTGGCGCACCCAGGTGAGCAGCGCCGAGAAGGCCATGAAGACCGCCAGGCCGATGGCGATGACGATGAGCGTGCTCTCGGTGCGGTGCACGACCACCTTGTCGATGATGGTCTGCGTGAAGAGCGGCGTGCCCAGGGCGAGGAGCTGGATGACTAGGGAGGCGAGCAGGACCTCGCGCCAGATCTTCTTGTGCTTGAGCAGTTCCGGCACGAACCAGCCGAAGCCGAATCTCGCCTGGCGACCGGCCGTGGCGTCCGGGTCGCCGACAGGGCGGGCCTGGAGTGCGAGCAGGAAAACCGTGCCGGTGAAGCGCTCGGCAAGCTCGGCCGGGCTCAGGGTAACGGGCGTGTTGGTGCCGGGCTCGAACAGCACGACCTGCTCGGCGCTGGCCTGGACGACGATGGCCAGGCGGGCCGGAGTGGCGTCGTCGTCGGGAACCTCTTTGAGCGCATCCGAAGGTGCGGCTGGGTTTAGGACTGCGAGGCAGGGAAGCGACTGTCGGAAGAGGTCGCTTGCGCGGCAATCCCGGCGTTTTGTGCGAAAGCCTAGCGCCCGCGCGGCGCGGACGAGCGAATCGGTGGAATAGGGCGGCGGGAACTGGCCCAGAAGGAG
Source organism: uncultured Rhodocyclaceae bacterium (assembly GCA_964479195.1). GTDB lineage: Bacteria > Pseudomonadota > Gammaproteobacteria > Burkholderiales > Rhodocyclaceae > Desulfobacillus. The sequence goes on along the minus strand of CAYZLI010000031.1, from coordinate 18,031 downwards.
CTTGGCGTCGAAGGGCTTGCGATTAAGGGCGCAGCAACTTCCCAGCGCCCAGACGAAGTCGTCGGCGGCAAAGAGCCGTCCCCCGGAACGCATGGCATCCCTCTCCCTGAATGTTTTTCTAGTGGCGGAGAGGAAGCATAGAACATGCTGATCCAATAATGCAAATGAAATGTTACTGTAGGAAATGTTCCTACATATCACTAATAATTATTGAATATGCACATTATCTAATTGATTATATGTATTATTTATTTTCTTTGATATCACCTTCGTTATACATTTCGGGATGGATGCGACCCGTCGGCCGAGGGCGCGGCTGCAACGGATTGGACGGAATGAACGCCCGCGGGCCCTACTGTCGCAGCCGGCGCACCTGGCGCGGATAGGGTCCGGAGGCCTTCAACTCCTCCGGCAGGCGCTCCAGCGCCTGGGTCGCCGCCTCGTGGGACGGATAGTCGCCACAGACGACGCCCAGCCGCAGGACGCTGTCAATTTCCACGGCATAGACGCGCAGCGGCGCCGCCTCGGGCAACTTGGGGGCGCGGGCGAGGAAGGCTTCCACGTGGTCGGCGTGGGCGGCGTCGGAGGCGAGCAACTGGATGAACCAGCGGCTGTCGCCGACGCCGGCGAGCCAGCGGCGGGTTTCCGCCAGATGTTCGCGCGTGAGCGGCCCGAGTCCGGCCTCGGCTTCCGGTTCGGCGACCGGCTTGGTGCCGGCATCCTGGGGCGGGCGCGCTGCGGCGGCCTGGGGAGGCGGCGCGGCGGGGGCCGGGGCCGGCGCAATGGCCGCTGGGACGGCGGGCAGGGGGCGGCCTGCCGGACTGGGCTCCGGGCTCCGCCACAGGTAGGCCAGG
>CAYZLI010000031.1:12090-17077 GCA_964479195.1 uncultured Rhodocyclaceae bacterium | reverse complement strand
GGGCAGGGGGCGGCCTGCCGGACTGGGCTCCGGGCTCCGCCACAGGTAGGCCAGGAGTCCGCCGGCGGCCAGGTTCGCCGCCGCCGCCGCGGCGAGCCAGGCGCCCACCCGGGGCAGGGTGGCGCCGCGGTATTGTGCGTCGCGGGCCGCGGCCCGGACGTGGTCGGCGCCGACCTGCCGCGTGTTCTCCGTGTAGGCGGCGAGCAGGGCCTTGTCGCACAGGATGTTGATGCGGCGGGTCAGCCCCTGGGAGGCGCGGGTGACGAGCTCGAGGGCGGCCGGCGTGAACAGGTTCGGGCCGCGGTAGCCGGCGGCGCGCAGGCGGTGCCCGATGTATTCGGCGACGTCGCCGCGCACCAAGGGCTCCAGGCTGAAGTTGTAGGTAATGCGCTCCTTGAGCTGGCGCATCTCGCGGCGGGCGAGGGTGGCGTTGAGCTCGGGCTGGCCGAAGAGGACGATCTGCAGCAGCTTGTGCCGGCTCGATTCCAGGTTGGAGAGGAGCCGAATCTCCTCCAGGGTCTCCATGGGCATGGCGTGGGCTTCGTCGATCAGGGCCACCACCTGGCGGCCCTGGCCGTGGCGGGCGACGAGGTGCTCCTGCAGGGCGCGCAGCACGGCGCTGGCGCGCTGGGTGGCGAGGACAATGCCCAGCTCGTCGGCGACGGCGAGCAGGATCTCGTCACGGGACAGGGAGGGATTGGCCAGGTGGATGGTCTCGACGCTGTCGGGCAGGCGCTCCATCAGCATGCGGCAGAGCATGGTCTTGCCGCTGCCCACCTCGCCGGTCACCTTGACGATGCCTTCGTCGTGGGTGATGGCGTAGAGCAGCGCCTCCAGCGTCGCGCCTCGGCTGGCCCCCTCGAAGAAGAAGCCGGTATGGGGCGTGATGCGGAAGGGCGCCTCGGTCAGACCGAAATGCTGCAGATACATGACCCTGACGCGGCCTCCCCTTTCTGGTGCCGGCATGGCCTGAAGGGCCTGCCTCGGCGAGGCAATATAGCACCCACGCATAAACCGCGCCCAGGTGGAGCCCCGGCCGGCCCGCTATCGTTTCTCGAGCCGCGGCACGCTCTGGTAATATTCCCCTCTTTTGAGCGCCTCGGGCTTGGCCGACGTGTCCAGCGAGCCTCTCGTCAAGATCAGCAACCTGAACTTCACCTATGACCGGCGCCCCGTGCTGAGTGGGATCAACATGGAGATCCCGCGCGGCAAGGTCGTGGCCATCATGGGTCAGAGCGGTTGCGGCAAGACCACCACCTTGCGCCTGATCGGCGGCCAGTTGCGGCCCTCGCGGGGCGAGGTGCGCTTCGACGGGCGCGTGGTGCACGAGCTCGATACCGAGGGCCTCTACGCCATGCGCCGGCGCATGGGCATGCTGTTCCAGTTCGGCGCCCTGTTCACCGACATATCGGTATTCGACAACGTGGCCTTCCAGATGCGCGAGCACACGGACCTCAGCGAGGAGATGATCCGCGACCTGGTGCTGATGAAGCTGCACGCCGTCGGCCTGCGCGGCGCCCAGGACCTGGTGCCCGCCGAGCTCTCCGGCGGCATGGCGCGCCGGGTGGCGCTCGCCCGGGCGATCGCCCTGGACCCCCTGCTGATCATGTACGACGAGCCGTTCACCGGGCTCGACCCCGTGTCCATGGGCGTCATCGGCCAACTGGTGCGCAAGCTCAACGACGCGCTGGGCGCCAGCTCCATCGTCGTCACCCACGACGTGCACGAGTCGCTGCAGATCGTCGATTACATCTATTTCATGGCCGACGGGAAAGTGGTGGCCCAGGGGACGCCGGACGAAATCCGCGCCTCGGATGCGCCCTTCGTGCACCAGTTCGTCTGGGGCGAGATCGACGGGCCGGTGCCCTTCCAGTATCCGGCCGAGCCCTACCGCGAGCAGGTTCTCGGGGAGGCCGGCCATGCGTGAGCGGACGGCCGCCGCGGTGCGCGGCCTGGGCCGGCGGGTGACCGACCGCATCTGGCGTCTGGGCTTCGCCAGCCGCTTCTTCCTGGCCGTGCTGCTGCATTCGGGGAGCAGTTTCCGGCGCTTCTTCCTGACCATCCGGGAGATCTACTTCACGGGGGTGCTGTCGCTCATCATCATTCTCGTCTCGGGCCTGTTCGTCGGCATGGTGCTGGGGCTCCAGGGCTACGACACGCTGCAGCGCTACGGCTCGAGCGAGGCCCTGGGCATCCTGGTCGCCCTCTCCCTGGTGCGGGAGCTCGGGCCGGTGGTCGCTGCACTGCTCTTCGCCAGCCGCGCCGGCAGCGCCATCACCGCGGAGATCGGCCTCATGAAGGCCACCGAGCAGCTCTCGGCGATGGAAATGATGGCGGTCAATCCCATCGCCCGGGTGGTGGCGCCGCGCTTCTGGGCGGGGGTGATCTCGATGCCCCTGCTGGCGGCGCTGTTTTCCGCCCTGGGCATCTTCGGCGGCTATCTCGTGGGCGTGGTGCTGATCGGCGTGGATGAGGGCTCCTTCTGGTCGCAGATGCAGGCCTCGGTGGATTTCCGCGAGGACATCGTCAACGGGGTGATCAAGAGCGTGGTGTTCGGCATCATCGTGTCCTGGATCGCGGTATTCGAGGGCTACGACTCGGAGCCCACGGCGGAGGGCGTCTCGGGCGCGACCACGCGCACGGTGGTGACCTCCTCCCTGGCCATCCTGGCCGCGGACTTCATTCTTACGGCATTCATGTTCCGGGGGGCATAGATTTCCATGAACCGCATGACTTTGGACCTGTGGGTCGGAATTTTCGTGGCCGTCGGCCTGGGGGCGCTGCTGTTCCTCGCCCTCAAGGTGGGCAACCTGAGCTCGGCCAACATGGCCGATACCTATGTCGTAAAGGCCAAATTTGATAACATTGGCGGCCTGAAGGTGCGCGCCCCCGTGAAAAGCGCCGGGGTGGTGGTCGGCCGGGTGGCGGATATCCAGTTCGACCCGAACAGCTACGAGGCGGTGGTCGCCATGGCCCTGGACGGCCGCTACAAGTTCCCGCGCGACACCTTTGCCAAGATCCGCACCTCGGGCCTGCTGGGCGAGCAGTACGTCGGCTTGTCGGTCGGCGGCGACACCGAGGTGCTGAAGGCGGGCGACACGGTGAAGAAGACCGAATCGGCCATGGTGCTGGAAGACCTGATCGGCCAGTTCCTGTTCAGCAAGGCGGCGGAAGGCAACGCCGGCGATGGCAAATAGGCGATGGCGGGCTCGGAGCGACAGAGAGGCAGGGTGAGCAAGATGAGCTTCATGCGGCGCGTGGGCGCGGTGGCCCTGGCGGCGGCGGCAGCCGGCCTGCTGGGCGGCTGCGCCACGACGGGCAACCCGAAGGATCCCATCGAGGGGTTCAACCGCGCCATGTTCGGCTTCAACGAGGTGCTGGACAAGGCCGTCATCAGGCCCGTCGCCCTGGGCTACGACACGGTGTTGCCGCGGCCCGTGCAGACGGGCGTCGTGAATTTCTTCGCCAACATCGCCGATGTGTTCATCGGCGTGAACAACCTCATCCAGGGCAAGCCGGCGGAGGCCGTGTCCGATGGCGGGCGCTTCCTGCTCAATACGACCATCGGCGTCCTGGGCATTTTCGACGTGGCCAGCTACATGGGCCTGGAAAAGCACGAGGAGGATTTCGGCCAGAGCTTCGGCCGCTGGGGCGTGGGCAACGGCGCCTATGTCGTGGTGCCGTTCTTCGGTCCGCGCACCGCCCGCGACGCCATCGGCCTGGTTTTCGATGTCTATGCGGACCCGGTGGCCAACGTCGGTTACGTGCCGACCCGCAACACCCTGGTGGCCGTGCGGGTCACCAGCGACCGCGCCGAGCTCCTCAAGGCCGACAAGATCGTCGAAGAGGCGGCCCTGGACAAGTACAGTTACGTCCGCGACGCCTACCTGCAGCGTCGTCGCAACCTGGTCCACGACGGCAATCCGCCCAGGGAGAAGGAAGCCGACGAATAGCGCTCCATCCGGCCCGAGGCGGGCGGCGGGGAACCTGCGCCGCGTTCGGGCAATCGAATCGTGGGGTCTGGCGGCCGTGGCGGGCCGGCCACCCAAGCGCGGCCCGGCAGCGGCCGCCGTCAAGATGCGCGATAGCGTTCCCTACCTACCAATTCGACTTGCAAGGAAAGCCATGAAGTTTTTCGCTTTGCTGTTGGCCTGCACGAGCCTGCTGTTGCCGGCCGGCGTCCAGGCCGAGGAGACCGCACCCGACGCGCTGGTCAAGAACGTGACCAGCGAGGTGCTCGACATCATCCGCAAGGACAAGGAGATCCAGTCGGGCAGCACCAGGCGGGCCATCGAACTGGTCGAGCAGAAGGTGCTGCCCCACTTCAATTTCGCGCGCATGACGGCGCTGGCCGTGGGCAAGGATTGGCGCCGGGCCAATCCGGCGCAGCAGAAGGCGCTGACCGACGAGTTCCGCGCCCTGCTGGTGCGCACCTATTCCAACGCCCTGACCGCCTACCGGAACCAGACCGTCGACTACAAGCCTTTCCGCATGCAGCCGGGCGACACGGACGTGACGGTGCGCACCCAGATCAACCAGCCCGCCGGCAAGCCGATCACGCTGGACTACAGCCTCGAGAAGCAGGCGCAGGGCTGGAAGGTCTATGACGTGGTGGTGGGCGGCGTCAGCCTGGTGACCAACTACCGGGAGTCCTTCGCCGCGGAAGTGCGCAACGGCGGCATCGACAGCCTGGTCCAGTCGCTGCAGGCGAAGAACCGGAACCTCGAGGCCGCCGCCGGGCGGGCCGAGAAGAAATGATCCGCGACGCCGGGGACCGCATCGAAGTATCCGGGGCGCTCACGCTTGCCCATGCGCGCCGGTTGCTCGAGGCGGGCAGTGCGCAGCTCACCCGGCCGGAGAACGTTTTCGACCTGGCCGGGGTCGAGGAGTTGGACTCCTCCGGGCTGACCGTGGTTTTCGGCTGGGTGCGTGCCGCCCAGCGCCAGGGCAAGACGGTGCGCATCGCCAACCCGCCGCAGAACCTTCT
>CAYZLI010000031.1:0-11990 GCA_964479195.1 uncultured Rhodocyclaceae bacterium | reverse complement strand
CCGCCCAGCGCCAGGGCAAGACGGTGCGCATCGCCAACCCGCCGCAGAACCTTCTTAGCCTGGCCGAGCTCTACGGCGTGACTGAACTCCTCCCCTTGGGCTGAGGCAGTGTAGGAGCCAGCTTGCTGGCGACGGGCTCGTCGAATCGCCGGCGAGCCGGCTCCTACCAGAACCGGCAACCGGCAACATCAAATGACTCCAGCCATCCGCATCGAGCAGGTGACCAAGCGCTTCGGCAGCGTGCAGGCGCTGGCGGGCGTCAGCCTGGAGGTGGCGCCGGGAGAGTTCTTCGGCCTGCTCGGGCCCAACGGCGCCGGCAAGACGACGCTCATCTCCGCCCTCGCCGGCCTGGTGCGCCCGGATGGGGGCCGGCTGGCCGTCATGGGCCATGACGTCGTCGCCGACTATCGCCAGGCGCGGCGCCAGCTCGGCGTGGTGCCCCAGGAGCTGGTGTTCGACCCGTTCTTCACGGTGCGCGAGGCCCTGGAGATCCAGTCGGGCTATTTCGGCATCCGCGACAACGGCGCCTGGATCGAGGAGATACTGGAGAACCTGGACCTCACGGCCAAGGCCGATACCAACATGCGGGCCCTGTCCGGCGGCATGAAGCGGCGCGTGCTGGTGGCCCAGGCCCTGGTGCATCGCCCGCCGGTGATGGTCCTGGACGAGCCGACGGCGGGCGTGGACGTGGAACTGCGCCAGGGGCTGTGGAACTTCGTGCGGCGGCTCAACCGGGACGGCCACACCATCGTCCTGACGACGCACTATCTCGAGGAGGCGGAGAGCCTGTGCGGGCGCATCGCCATGCTCAAGCAGGGGCGGATCGTCGCCCTCGACACCACGGCCAACCTGTTGCGGCGCTTTTCCGGCCATACCCTGCGGCTGCGCCTGAACGGGGAGGCGTCCCTGCCGCCGGCGCTGCGCGCGCGCGCCGTGGCCGAGTCGGGGAGCGAGGTGGTCTTCGCCCCCGAGAGCTGCGAGCAGATCGAGGATATCCTCCACGGCGCCCGCGCGGCCGGCTGCCGCATCGAGGACATCGAGGTGGGCAAGCCGGATCTTGAAGAGGTCTTCGTCCGGGTGATGCACAGGGAGGAGAGCCTTCCCCCCGCCCCCCTTCCCAGGGAAGGGGGTGACGGCGGTTCGCCGCCTGGTGGCGGCTCCATGATGCTGGACGGCCCCGCCTTGGGGCGGCCCGGCGGCAGGGCAAAGTCATGACCAGCTTCTGGACCCTGCTCTACAAGGAAGTACTGCGCTTCTGGAAGGTGAGCTTCCAGACGGTCGCGGCGCCGGTGCTGACGGCGCTGCTCTACCTGCTCATCTTCTCCCACGTGCTGGAGGAGCACGTGCGGGTGTACGACTCGATCTCGTATACCGCCTTCCTGGTGCCGGGCCTGGTGATGATGTCGGTGCTGCAGAACGCCTTCGCCAACAGCTCGTCTTCCCTCATCCAGTCCAAGGTGACGGGCAACATCATCTTCATGCTGCTGCCGCCCATTTCCTACCGGCAGTTCTTCGCCGCCTACGTACTGGCCGCCATGGTGCGCGGCTTGGTCGTCGGCCTGGGTGTGGCGCTGGTGACCCTCTGGTTCGTCGATCTGCCCTGGCGGGCGCCCCTGTGGATCCTCGCTTTCGCCCTGCTGGGCGGCGCCATTCTCGGCGCTCTCGGAGTCATCGCCGGCATCTGGGCGGACAAGTTCGACCAGCTCGCCGCCTTCCAGAACTTCATCATCGTGCCGCTGACCTTTCTTTCCGGCGTGTTCTACTCGATCCATTCCCTGCCGGCCTTCTGGCAGCGGGTGTCCCAATTCAACCCGGTGTTTTACATGATCGACGGCTTCCGCTATGGCTTCTTCGGCGTCTCCGACGTGCCACCCTTGATGAGCCTGGCCGTGGTGGCCGCCTGTTTCATCGTGCTCACCGTTTTCACCTTGTGGCTGCTCAGGACGGGCTACAAGCTTCGCACGTAGGTCCAGCCCCCAACCCCGAGAGGCATTCATGGTCACACCCCAGGATATCAAGGCATACATCGAGCAGGGCTTGCCCTGCGACTACCTGGCCGTCGAGGGCGACGGCACCCACTTCGAGGCGGTGATCGTCAGCCGCGAGTTCGAGGGCAAGAGCCGCATCCAGCGCCAGCAGCGGGTCTACCAGGCGCTGGGCGGGCGCCTGGAGAGCGGGGAGATCCACGCCCTGTCCATGCGCACCCTGACCCCGGCGGAGTGGGGCCAGGCGAATGGATAAGCTGCTCATCGAAGGCGGCGCGCGGCTTACCGGCGAAGTGGCGATCTCCGGCGCGAAGAATGCCGCCCTGCCGCTCATGTGCGCGGCGCTGCTGACCGATGAGCCGCTGTACCTGGCCAATGTGCCGCACCTGAACGACATTTCCACCATGCTGCGGCTGCTGGCCCAGATGGGGATGCAGGTGACGCTGGACGAAAAAAACGGCCTCACCCTCAGCGCGGCGCAGATGGACAAGCCGGAGGCGCCCTACGAACTGGTGCGCACCATGCGCGCCGCCATCCTGACCCTGGGGCCGCTGCTGGCCCGCACCGGCCAGGCGCGCGTTTCCCTGCCCGGCGGCTGCGCCATCGGTGCGCGGCCCGTGGACATCCACATCCGCGGCCTGCAGGCCATGGGGGCGGAGATCCACGTGGAGCACGGCTACATCCTGGCCAGGGCGAAGCGCCTGCGCGGGGCCAAGATTTTCTGCGACCTCGTCACCGTCACCGGCACGGAAAACCTGATGATGGCCGCGGCCCTGGCCGAGGGCGTGACGGTCATCGAGAACGCGGCGCGCGAGCCGGAGGTGGCGGACCTGGCCCACTGCCTGAACGCCATGGGGGCGAAGATCTCCGGCGCGGGCGGCGACGTCATTACCATCGAGGGCGTGGCGCGGCTGCACGGCGCGCGCCATCGCATCATGCCCGACCGCATCGAGACGGGAACCTTCCTCGTCGCGGCGGCGGTGACCGGCGGCCGGGTGCGGCTGAACGGCACCACCGGGGCGATCCTCGACGCGGTGATCGAGAAGCTGCGCGAGGCCGGGGCGCGGATCACGCTGTTGGACAACGCCATCGAGGTCTCGGCCGACGGCCCGCTCCATGCCGCCAGCCTGCGCACGGCGCCCTATCCCGCCTTCCCGACGGACATGCAGGCCCAGTTCATGGCCATGAACTGCGTCGCCCGGGGCACGGCGGTGATCACCGAGACCATTTTCGAGAACCGCTTCATGCACGCCCTGGAGCTGCGCCGCCTGGGCGCCGACATCGAGATCAACGGCAACACGGCGGTGGTGAAGGGCGTGCCGCAGCTCGACGGCGCCACGGTGATGGCCACCGACCTGCGCGCCTCCGCCAGCCTGGTCATCGCCGGGCTGGTCGCCCAGGGGGAGACCCTGATCGACCGCATCTACCACCTCGATCGGGGCTACGAGCACATCGAGGAGAAGTTGAACCAGCTCGGGGCGCGCATCCGCCGGGTGCATTGAAGCCCCGTAGGGTAAAATTTACAATGTGCGTTTCCGCATAAGGCCTTACCGTGACTGGAATCACGCTTGCCCTGTCCAAGGGCCGCATCTTCGAGGAGACCCTGCCGCTGCTGGCGGCGGCGGGGGTCGTGCCGGCCGACGACCCCGAGACCTCGCGCAAGCTCATCATCGGCACCAACCGGGCCGACGTGCGCCTGGTGATCGTGCGCGCCTCCGACACGCCGACCTATGTGCAGTACGGGGCCGCGGACCTGGGCATCGCCGGCAAGGACGTGCTGCTGGAGCACGGCGGGGCGGGGCTCTACCAGCCGCTGGACCTGAAGATCGCCCGCTGCCGCATGATGGTGGCCGTGCCCAACGGCTTCGACTACGAGCAGGCGGTCAAGCGCGGCGCCCGGCTGCGCGTGGCGACCAAGTACATCAAGACGGCCCGCGAGCACTTCGCCGCCAAGGGCGTGCATGTGGATCTCATCAAGCTCTACGGCTCCATGGAGCTGGCGCCCCTGGTGGGGCTGGCCGACGCCATCGTGGACCTGGTGTCCAGCGGCAACACGCTGAAAGCCAACAACCTCAAGGCGGTCGAGGAAATCATGCCGATCTCCTCGCGCCTCATCGTGAATCAGGCGGCCCTGAAGATGAAGCGCGAGCTGCTGCAGCCGGTGATCGACGCCTTCGCCGGAGCGGTGAAATGAGAACCTTCCCCCCAGCCCCCTTCCCGCGGAAGGGGGTGACTTCGGCTCGCGATGCTCGCAGTTCGTTGGCGGCCCCTCCTTGGGGCGGCCCGGCGGAGGGGCTATGAGCAGCATGCGGCGCCTCACCACCAGCGACCCCGACTTCAGCCAGGCCCTGGTGGCGCTGCTTGCCTTCGAGAATGCCCAGGACGAGCGCATCGAGCAGGCCGTCACCGAGATCCTGACGGCGGTGCGTACGCTGGGCGATGCCGCCGTGCTGGAATACACGCGCCGCTTCGACCACCTGGACGTGAAAGCCATGGTCGAGTTGGAGCTGCCGAAGCGGGAGCTGGAGGCGGCCCTGTTCAACCTGCCGGTAGCCCAGCGGGAGGCCCTGGAACAGGCGGCCACCCGCATTGCCCTCTACCACCAGCGTCAGTTGGCCACCTCCTGGGACTACACGGAGGCCGACGGCACGCGCCTGGGCCAGAAGGTGACGGCCCTGGACCGGGTCGGGCTGTACGTGCCCGGCGGCAAGGCGGCCTATCCCAGCTCCGTGCTGATGAATGCCATCCCGGCCAAGGTGGCGGGGGTGGGGGAATTGATCATGGTGGTGCCCACACCCCGCGGCGAGAAGAACGCGCTGGTGCTGGCGGCGGCGGCCATCACGGGCGTGGACCGTGTCTTCACCGTCGGCGGCGCCCAGGCCGTGGGCGCGCTGGCCTACGGCACCCAGACCATCCCCCAGGTGGACAAGATCGTCGGCCCCGGCAACGCCTACGTGGCGGCGGCCAAGCGCCGCGTCTTCGGCGTCGTCGGCATCGACATGGTGGCCGGCCCCTCGGAGGTGCTGGTCATCGCCGACGGCTCGACCGACCCGGACTGGGTGGCCATGGACCTCTTCGCCCAGGCCGAGCACGACGAGATGGCCCAGTCCCTCCTCCTCTGCCCGGATGCCGCCTACATCGACAAGGTGGTGGTGGCGATCGCCAAGCTCCTGCCGCAGATGCCGCGCCGGGAGGTCATCTCGGCTTCTCTCACCCGGCGCGGCGCGCTGATCCAGGTGCGCGACCTGGACGAGGCCTGCGCGCTGGCCAACCGCATCGCCCCCGAGCACCTGGAGCTCTCCGTGGCCGATCCCAACGCCCTGGTGGACAAGATCCGCCACGCCGGGGCGATCTTCGTCGGCCGCTACACCTCGGAGTCCCTCGGCGACTACTGCGCCGGGCCGAACCACGTGCTGCCCACTTCGCGCAGCGCCCGCTTCTCTTCGCCCCTGGGGGTCTACGACTTCCAGAAGCGCAGTTCCATTATCGAGGTGTCGGCAGCCGGCGCGCAATCGCTCGGGCGCATTGCCTCCACGCTCGCCCACGGCGAAGGGCTGCAGGCCCACGCCCGGGCGGCGGAGCTGCGCTTGAAGAACTAAAGCGCAGTCAGTCCTTCGCGAAACGCCTTCACCTGGGCGCGCACGCCTTCGAAGATGGCCTGCGCCGTCGGGGCGGGATAGGTCGCCGGCAACCGCTCCTCCACCGCGCCTAGCGCCGTGTCGACCCTCTGGACCATCTGCAGCATTGCGTCCCACGCCCCCTCGAAACCGCTCTTGTGCGCAAGCTGATGCCAATGCCGTGTCTGAATCTCGCTGAGCTTGTAGTGCACATTCTTCGCGCGCACAGCCATCGCAAGCTTGGCCTTCTGCCAGGCCATGTGATTGGGGCCCTCGCCAATGACCGGCCATGCCGATAGAACATCATAGAGCGGCGTCAGGCAGTACCGGTCACCCTCGAGCACGAAAATCGAAAAGTTCTTCGCATGCCCGTCGGTGGCGGCCATGAGCCAAAAGGCGAGCTGGGCGCGCAGGAAGGTCTGGCCGTCCGTGCCGGCCTCTTCGCTCCCAGCCAGAACCGACAAGCACTTGGTCATGCCGGGGCCGCCGTCCACCTCATACTTGGCCTGGCCAGGCACACCCAGGACTTGGCAAAAGTCTTCCTGGGGCAGCCGCGCGATCCAACTCCTGGCGTCCATCCAGCGGCGGTCGAAGCGTTCGACGGCCAGCGCCTTCTGGCCGCCAAAGGTCGCGATTTCCGTGCGAGCGACGGGCAGACCCAAGGCGTCGAGGATTTGGGCGCACAGCCATTCGTTTTCCACCGAGTGCGTCAGGTCAAGCTTGCGCCCGCCGACCCGACCCAAGGGCAGTTTCAGGATGTGCGTGGTCGGTGTCGCGCCGCGCGGCCGGCACCATTGCTGGCCAACGCGCAGCAGGGCGGTCTTCTCTTGCGCGCCGGCAATCGAGATTCGGAGGCCTTCCTCCTCCTCACGCATACCGGGACCCGAGACCACCGGAACCCCCTGCAGGATGCGCTCTACGTCAGCGTCGCTCAGCGCCTCATATTCCAGGCGATCGAAGCCGACAGGCTCTCGCTCCGGTGGCAAGAGCTGGATAGCGCCGACGCAGTCCCGGCCGATGGCTCGGAGGAGCTCGAAGGCCTCCGTGGAATTCGTCTTGAAGCGAACGCTCAACCGTCGGCGGATGCGCTCGTCATCCGGCAGCAGGTTGTCGAAGAAGTTGCCGACAACCGCGCCCTCGATGGTCCGGCTCGATGAAATGGGCACGGAGAGAGAAAGCGACCGCGCGCGGGGGGATGCCAGCCACGAGGCTTCATAGGTGAAGCGGTGGTGGCCGGTACGGCCACGAGTCCACACCCCCACCCGCTCGCCATTCATCCACACCCAGAGCTCGCGCATTACCACGAACCCTTCGATGCGCTGCGCTTGGTGTTGTCTCCGGCGCGGGCTGTTTCGGCCGAGGTTGTGGATGGGGCGTGCTCATCGCGCAACACCAGCTGCACGTCAATCGCAGCCAGAACCCTGAAGAGCTGATCCATGCTCATCACGCTTGGGTTCTTTTCGATTTCGGCAATACGGGACTGGCCCACGCCCAGCAGTTGAGCCAGACGCGTCTGGGTCAAGCCACGCGCTACGCGCAAAGCGCGCAAGTGCTGCTTGAGTTGCTCGGCAAAACGGAGAGGGTAATCCATGTGCACACACTATCTGCTAAAGGAGATATTGTCAATTTATCTCTTAAAGCAGATATCGTCGAATTATCTCCTGCGGTAGATATCTGCAACTTATCTACTGTAGCCGATATCTCGTCCGAGGCTCGATTTGCCGCCGGCGGCAGACCAAGGGCGGGGCCGCCGCCTCATGCGCTCCCGCCCTGCGGGTTCCCTTGCGCCGGCGCCCTCGCCGGCCGGGCCTGCAAACTCGCTTCGCTCGAGCAGCAGGCCCGGACACCCCCGGCGAGCGCCCCGTCGCCGCAGCGGTCGCAAAATCGGCAGCGACCCCGCCCTTGGCCTGCCGCCTCCTCTGACGGTGATTGGCCGGAGGATTGCAGACAGGGCGGCCTTCACTCAACTTGCCAACGAGTGAAGACGGCCCCTATCCCTTGGTAAATGCCGGAACCGAAAATGGTCGTAGCCCATTCGTAAAGCGCTCTGACGTTGACTTCACTTATTGCACTTACTGCATCTATGACGTACCATGACTGTATCCCAAGGGGGAAAATAAGTGCGTGCCTGAAAAGCGCGCGGACGCGGAGCAAAGGAGTGCTGAGATGCGTACCGTAGATCGAGTTCGAGAGGTGGCACCTCCGCCCATGTCGGAGCGAGAGATGGAAATGGCTCGTGTCGCGCAACGTTGCATCATGGAAGCCCTGGACCACTCAAGGGCGGCCGCGATAACGCTTACCACCGACAAGGGCGAACACCCGTCAGTGGCCGTGCCGCCGGCGGCGCTAAAACTCATCGGCCAGTTGCTCGGCGCGATGAGCGAGGGTCGCCCGATCACGCTCATGCCGGCGAAGCAGGAGTTCACGACCGTCGAGGCCGCTCATTTCCTAAACGTGTCGCGCCCGTTCGTCATCAAGGAGATCGAAGAGGGCAGGCTGGCGCATCGGATGGTCGGCACGCATCGACGCATTGCCTTCGAGGACCTCGTGGCGTATGCGCGCAAGATGCGCGAGAACCAAGCTGCGGCGCTCGAGCGCATGGCCGAAAACGCCCGCGAATTAGGGCTGGACTATTGAGATGGCCGGCAACGCACGCTACACGGCACTGCTGGACGCGTGCGTTCTCTACCCGATTGCGATGACCGACTCGCTCATGAGCTTGGCCACCGCCGGCCTGTTCGCCGCGAAATGGACGACCCGCATCGAGCAGGAGTGGATCAATGCCCTGGAGGAGCGGCGCCCGGAGCTCAAAGGCAAGCTGCGCGTGCGGCGCGACAGCATGCGCGAAGCAGTGCCAGACTGGGAAGTGCCGGAGACCGCTTGGCAGGCGCTCGTCCCATGCTTGGCGCTCCCCGACCAGAACGACGCCCATGTCCTTGCCGCGGCTATCGCCGGACACGCCGACTGCATCGTTACAGCCAACCTGCGCGACTTTCCGACTGAGATCGTGGCGCCGTATGGCATCGAGGTGGTTGATCCCGACAAGTTCATCCTCAACCAGTGGGACCTTGACCCGCTTGTTGCCATAGCCGCGTTGAAGCGCATGCGCGCTCGGTGGAAGAAGCCGGAAGCGACGCCGGAAGACTTTGCGCAAGCGCTGGAGCGGGGAGGCTTGCCCGCGACCGCCCAGCGGGTTCGCGAAGCGGCGGAACTGATCTGAAGGGCCCGGATGGGTCGCGGCAAGCCCGTCGAGCTAAGCAATGGCCGTCGGCCCCCGTCTTTCGTCTCCCCGCCCACGGACCGCACATTCCGGCCGCGACAGGCCAGGGCGCCGGCGCAAGGGGACCCGCAGGGCGGGAGCGCATGAGGCGGCGGCCTGGCCTGTCGCGGCCGGGGCGGTTGCGCTCCGATTGTCCCTGGTTATTTCGGCGCAATGCGCTGCGCCCTTCGGCAGGCTCAGGACAGGCTTATTGCGCCCTATCCGAGGATTTCCCGCAGCGCCGTGACCAGTGCTTGGCACTGGGCGTCCGTGCCGATGGTGATGCGCAGGTACTGCTCGATGCGCGGCAGCCGGAAGTGGCGGACGATGATGCTGCGGGCGCGTAGTTGCGCGGCCAGATCGCCCGCATCGCGCCCGGGGTGGCGGGCGAAGATGAAGTTGGCCGCCGAGGGCAGCACGTCGAAGCCCAGGGCCGTCAGCTCGCGCACCAGCGCTTCGCGGCTGCGCATGACGGCCTGGCGCGTCTTTTCGAAATGCTCCCGGTCCTCGAAGGCGGCCACGGCACCGGCAATGGCGAGCCGTCCCAGGGGGTAGGAATTGAAACTGTTCTTCACCCGCTCCAGGGCCTCGATCAGTTCCGGCTGGCCGATGGCGAAGCCCACGCGCAGGCCCGCGAGGGAGCGGGACTTGGACAGGGTCTGCACCACCAGGAGGTTGGGGTGGCGGGCCACCAGGGGGATGGCCGAGTCGCCGCCGAAATCCACGTAGGCCTCATCGACGATGACCACGGAGCCGGGGTTGCCGGCGACGAGGCGCTCGACCTCCGCCAGGGGCAGCAGCCGCCCGGTGGGCGCATTGGGGTTGGCGAAGATGATGCCGCCGTTTTTGCCACCGTTCAGGTGGAGGTAGTCGTCCACCCGCAGCTCGAAGGCCGCCGTCAGGGGCACCGTGGCGTAGGCTATGCCGTACAGGCCGCAATAGACCGGATAGAAGCTGTAGGTGATGTCCGGGAAGAGCAGGGGCTGCTCGTGCTTGAGCAGACCGAGGAAGGCGTGGGCGAGGACCTCGTCGGAGCCGTTGCCCACGAACACCTGCCGCGGCGTTAGCCCATGGTAGGCGGCGATGGCCTCCTTCAGGCGGTCGGCATTGGGGTCCGGGTAAAGCCGCAGGCCGTCGCCGGTCTCGGCGCGCAGGGCCTCCAGCACGTAGGGCGAGGGGCCGTAGGGGTTCTCGTTGGTGTTGAGCTTGACGAGGTTGGGCAGCTTGGGCTGCTCGCCCGGGACATAGGGCGTCAGCTCCCGGACGACGGCGCTCCAGTATCGGCTCATGATTCTCGGGCGAGGGGTGGAAGGGGGTGCGACGAAAAATCAAAATGGTATCATGCCGGCTTGTGCGTTCTCCCAGCGGCAGCCGTACAGCGATGCGCCAGGCCGAAATCTCGCGAAACACGCTCGAAACCCAGATCACCGTCCGCCTCGATCTCGACGGCAGCGGGCGGGCGACGCTCGCCACCGGCGTGCCCTTCCTCGACCACATGCTCGACCAGGTGGCCCGCCACGGCATGATCGACCTGGAGGTGGAGGCCAAGGGCGACCTGCACATCGACGCCCACCACACGGTGGAGGACGTGGGCATCGCCATCGGCCAGGCCCTGGCCGAGGCGATCGGCGACAAGAAGGGCATCCGCCGCTACGGCCATGCCTACGTGCCGCTGGACGAGGCCCTGTCCCGGGTGGTGGTCGATTTTTCCGGCCGCCCCGGGCTGGTCTTCAACGTGGAGTTCAGCCGGCCCATGATCGGCGCCTTCGACGTGGACCTCACCCAGGAGTTCTTCCAGGGGCTGGTCAATCACGCCCAGGTGACGCTGCACATCGACAACCTGCGCGGCGAGAACGCCCACCACCAGTGCGAGACGGTGTTCAAGGCCTTCGGCCGGGCGCTGCGCATGGCGGCGGAGGCCGATCCCGGCGCCGCGGGCAGCGTGCCGTCCACCAAGGGAGCGCTCTGACCGCAAGGCATCGCCGCGTTCCGCGGCTGGATCAGGCATACCGATGAATACCGTCGCCATCGTCGATTACGGCATGGGCAACCTGCGCTCGGTGGCCAAGGCCGTCGAGCATGTGGCGCCCGAGGCGCGGGCGCTCGTCACCTCCGACCCGGCGCAGGTGGCCGCCGCCGACCGGGTGATCGTGCCCGGGCAGGGCGCCATGCCCGACTGCATGCGCGAGCTGGAGGCGCGGGGGCTGCGCGCCGCGGTGATCGAGGCGGCGAAAACCAAGCCTTTCCTCGGCATCTGCATCGGCCTGCAGATGCTGTTCGAGTCGAGCGAGGAGGGCAACGTCGCCGGGCTGGGCCTGCTGCCGGGCAAAGTGCGCCGCTTTCCCCACGAGCAGATGGTGGCGCCCGACGGCGGCCGGCTCAAGGTGCCGCACATGGGCTGGAACGAGGTGCATCGATCGGCGCCCCACGCCCTGTGGCGGGACATCGCCAACGGTTCGCGCTTCTACTTCGTGCACAGCTATTACGTGGAGGCCGCCGAGCCCTCCCTGATCGCCGCGTTCAGCGTCTACGGCTTCCCCTTTACCTGCGCCGTGGCGAAGGATAATATTTTCGCCGTGCAGTTCCATCCGGAGAAAAGTGCCCAGGCCGGCCTGGCATTGCTGGGCAACTTCATGCGCTGGAATCCCCTATCCTAGTTCGACTCCTTTCGAGCCGATAACCTCTTTTCGTTGCGCATTTCTATGCTGCTCATTCCTGCGATCGACCTCAAGGACGGCCATTGCGTACGCCTGAAACAGGGCGACATGGGGGACGCCACGGTATTCTCGGAAGACCCGGTGGCCATGGCGCGGCACTGGCTGGCGGAGGGCGCCCGCCGCCTGCATCTCGTGGATCTCAACGGCGCCGTGGCCGGCAAGCCGAAGAACGAGCCGGTGATCAAGGCCATCACCGCCGCCGTCGGCGCGGACATCCCGGTTCAGCTCGGGGGCGGCATCCGCGACCTGGATACCATCGAGCGCTACCTGGACGACGGTATCTCCTACGTCATCATCGGTACGGCGGCGGTGAAGAACCCCGGCTTCCTGCACGACGCCTGCGGCGCCTTTCCCGGCCACATCATCGTCGGCCTGGACGCCAAGGACGGCAAGGTGGCGGTGGACGGCTGGT
>CAYZLI010000030.1:10639-28629 GCA_964479195.1 uncultured Rhodocyclaceae bacterium | reverse complement strand
CGCCGCTCGGAGATCGTCGTGCAGACCCAGGATCTGGGCATCGAGGACCTGATCACGCCCCAGGACATGGTGGTGACCCTGTCCCACAGCGGCTACGTCAAGTCGCAGCCGCTCACCGACTACCGGGCGCAGCGGCGCGGCGGGCGCGGCAAGCAGGCGGCGGCGGTGAAGGAGGACGATTTCGTCGATCACCTCTTCGTGGCCCACACGCACGACTACATCCTGTGCTTCTCCAACCGCGGCCGGGTGTATTGGCTGAAGGTGTATGAAGTGCCCCAGGGCACGCGCGCCTCGCGCGGCAAGCCCATCGTGAACCTCTTCCCGCTGCAGGAGGGGGAAAAGATCACCGCCGTGCTGCCGGTGAAGGAGTTCGACGAGAACCACTTCGTCTTCATGGCCACCGCCAAGGGCACGGTCAAGAAAACGCCGCTGTCGGACTTCTCCAACCCGCGCAAGGCCGGCATCATCGCCGTGGCCCTGGACGAGGGGGACTTCCTCATCGGCGTGGCCATCACGGACGGCCGCTACGACGTCATGCTGTTCTCGGATGCCGGCAAGGCGGTGCGCTTCGCCGAGGAGGACGTGCGCGCCATGGGCCGCGGCGCCCGCGGGGTGCGCGGCATGCAGCTCGAGCAGCAGCAGCACGTCATCAGCATGCTGGTGGCCCAGGGCGAGGAGCAGACCGTGCTCACTGCCACCGAGAACGGCTTCGGCAAGCGTACGGCCATCGCCGAATATACCCGCCACGGCCGCGGCACCAAGGGCATGATCGCCATCCAGACCTCCGAGCGCAACGGCAAGCTGATCGGTGCCACGCTGGTCAACGATGAGGACGAGGTGATGCTGATCTCCACCGGCGCGGTGCTGATCCGCACCAGCGTGAAGCAGATCCGGGCGATGGGACGCTCGACCCAGGGCGTGACCCTGATCAATCTCGATGACGGCACCAAGCTGGCCGGCATGGAAAAGGTTGTTGAAACCGACGAGGAGTGAAAGACACCATGGCACGCATATTCAATTTCAGCGCCGGTCCGGCCGCTCTGCCGGAGGACGTCCTCAAGCAGGCTGCGGAGGAGATGCTCGACTGGCACGGCAGCGGCATGTCCGTGATGGAGATGAGCCACCGGGGCAAGGAGTATATGGCGATCCATGCCCAGGCGGAGCAGGACCTGCGCGAGTTGATGGGCATCCCGGCCAACTACAAGGTGCTGTTCCTCCAGGGCGGTGCCACCCTGCAGTTCGAGATGATTCCCATGAACCTGCTGCGCGGCAAGGGCACGGCCGACTACATCCACACGGGGGAGTGGGCGAAGAAGGCCATCAAGGCGGCGAAGCTCTTTGGCCAGGTGAACGTCGCGGCGACCGCTGAAGACAGGAAGTTCACCTACGTGCCGCCCCAGTCCTCGTGGAAGCTCGACAAGGATGCCGCCTACGTGCATATCTGCTCGAACGAGACCATCGGCGGCGTCGAGTACCACTGGGTGCCGGAGACCGGCGACGTGCCCCTGGTCGCCGACATGTCCTCCAACATCCTGTCGCGGCCGGTGGATGTCTCGAAGTACGGGCTGATCTATGCCGGCGCCCAGAAGAACATCGGCCCGGCGGGGCTGACCATCGTCGTCGTGCGCGAGGACCTGATCGGCAAGGGCGCGCCCACGCCGCCCACCATGCTCGACTACAAGACCCATGCCGAGGCGGACTCCATGTACAACACGCCGCCCACCTACGGCATCTACGTCGCCGGCCTGGTGTTCCAGTGGTTGAAGCGCAACGGCGGCCTCGAGGCCATGTACAAGCGCAACCAGGAGAAGGCCGGCCTGCTCTACCGTCTCCTCGACGAGAGCCGGTTCTTCCACAGCCCCGTCGCCAAGGCCGACCGCTCCCTCATGAACGTGCCCTTCACCCTGAAGAACGCCGAGCTGGACGAGGAGTTCCTGAAGGGCGCCAAGGCGCGCAGCATGATCCAGTTGAAGGGCCACCGCTCCGTCGGCGGCATGCGCGCCTCGATCTACAATGCCATGCCGGTCGAGGGCGTGAAGGTCCTGGTCGACTACATGAAGGAATTCGAGGCCAAGCATGGCTAAGATTTTCAATATCCTGGTGCTCAACCAGATCTCCCAGGCGGGGCTGAAGCGCCTGCCCCACGAGACCTATGTCGTGGGCAAGGACGTCGCCCGGCCCGACGCCATCCTGGTGCGCTCGGCCGACATGCACAATATGGACATCCCGGCCTCGGTGCAGGCCATTGGCCGGGCCGGCGCCGGCACCAACAACATTCCCGTGAAGGCCATGAGCGCCCGCGGCGTGCCGGTGTTCAACGCGCCGGGCGCCAACGCCAACGCGGTGAAGGAACTGGTCATCGCCGGCATGCTGATGGGTGCGCGCAACCTGACCGGGGCGCTGAGCTACGTTGCCGGGCTGGAGCGCAGCGATCCGGACATGCACAAGAAGGTGGAGGACGGCAAGAAGCAGTTCGCCGGCTTCGAGCTGGCCGGCCACACCCTGGGCGTGATCGGCCTGGGCAAGATCGGCTGCCTGGTGGCCGATGCCGCCATCAAGCTGGGCATGCACGTGCTGGGCTACGATCCGGAGATCACCGTGGATGCGGCCTGGAGCCTGCCCTCCCAGGTGAAGAAGGCGCACAGCGTGGCGGAGATCCTGCGCAACGCCAACTTCGTCTCCCTGCATGTGCCGCTGGTGGAAGCCACGCGCGAACTGATCAACGCCGGCAACATCGACCAGATGAAGCACGGGGCGGTGCTGCTCAACTTCTCCCGTGAGGGGGTGGTGAGCGAGGATGCCGTGCTGGCGGCGCTGGATGGGCAGACGCTCAGGTACTACATCTGCGACTTTCCGAGTGCCAAGGTCAGCGGCCATGCGCACGTGGTGGCGCTGCCGCACCTGGGGGCGTCGACCCGCGAGGCCGAGGACAACTGCGCCGCCATGGTAGCCGACCAGGTGTCGGACTACCTGGAGCACGGCAACGTCCAGAACGCGGTGAATTTCCCCTACGTGGTCATGCCGCGGGAGTCCAGGTTCCGCGTCGCCATCGCCAACGCCAACGTGCCCAACATGCTGGGGCAGATCTCCACCACGATGGCCAAGGCCAACCTCAACATCCACAACATGATGAACAAGTCGAAGGGCGAGATGGCCTACACCCTGGTGGATGTGGACAGCCCGGTGCCCCAGGCGGTGATCGATTCGATCGCCCATATCGAGGGGGTATTGGCGGTGCGCTACCTTCCGCTGGGCGAATGAGCGACGAACTGCTGCGCCTGCGCGCCGAGATCGACCGCCTGGACGAGGAGGTGCTGGCGCGCCTGTCGCGCCGCGCCCAGATCGCCCACGAGATCGGCCGGCTGAAGCAGGGCGCGGCCATCTACCGGCCCGAGCGCGAGGCCCAGGTGCTGCGGCGGATCACCCAGGCGAACCAGGGCCCCCTGGACGATGGCACCGTCTGGCGCATCTTCCGGGAGATCATGTCGGCCTGCCTCGCCCTGGAGCAGCCCCTGAAGATCGCCTATTTCGGCCCCGAGGGCACCTTCACGGAGAGCGCGGCGAAGAAGCATTTCGGCTCGGCGCCGGAATTCAACGCCCTGCCCACCATCGACGAGGTGTTCCGCGCCGTGGAATCCGGCAACGCGGACTACGGCGTCGTGCCGGTGGAGAACTCCACGGAAGGCGCCGTGGGCCGGACCCTCGACCTGCTGCTGCAGATGCCCATCAGGATCTGCGGCGAGGTGATGTTGCGCATCCACCAGCACCTGCTGTCCAAGGCCGAGCGCCTCGAGGAGGTCACCCGCCTCTATTCCCACAGCCAGTCGCTTGCCCAGTGCCACGAGTGGCTGAACCGCAACGTGCCCGACCTGCCGCGCGTGCCGGTGGCGAGCAATGCCGAGGCGGCGCGCCTGGCCGCGGAGGACGCGCAAGCTTGCGCCATCGCCGGCGAGGCCGCCGCGGCCCGCTACGGCCTCAACCTGCTGGCCCACGACATCGAGGACGACCCCAACAACACGACCCGCTTCCTGGTCATCGGTATGCACGATGCGGGCCCCTCCGGCCGGGACAAGACCTCCATCGTCTGTTCGGCGCACAACAAGGCGGGAGCCGTGTATACGCTGCTGGAACCCTTGGCGCGCCACGGCGTGTCCATGAGCAAGTTCGAGTCGCGTCCCTCCCGCATCGGCCTGTGGGAATATGTCTTCTACGTGGACGTGGAGGGACACCACAGCGAGGAACGGGTGGTCAAGGCATTCAAGGAGCTGAGCGACCGCGCTGCCTTCGTCAAGATCCTCGGCTCCTACCCGAGCGCCGCCGCTTGAAGGGAAACCCCATGAGCATCGCCGACCAGGCCCCGGCTTACATCCGCGCCATTTCGCCCTATCTGCCCGGCAAGCCGATCACGGAGCTGGCGCGGGAAATGGGCATCCCGGTGGAGAAGATCGTCAAGCTGGCCTCCAACGAGAACCCCCGCGGCATGAGTCCCAAGGCGCGGGCGGCCCTGGACGGCGCCCTGGCCGGCATCGAGCGCTACCCGGACAACTTCGAGCTGACCAAGGCCTTGGCCGAGCGCCTGGGCCTGCCGATGGAATCCATCGTGCTGGGCAACGGCTCGAACGACGTGCTGGATCTCGCGGCGCGGGTCTTCCTGGCGCCGGGGCGCTCCTCGGTGTTTTCCCAGCATGCTTTCGCGGTGTATCCGCTCGCCACGATGTCGGCGGGGGCCGAATGCATTGTCGTGCCGGCCAGGCACTACGGCCACGACCTGGACGCCATGCGCGCGGGTATCCGGCCCGATACGCGCATCGTCTGGGTCGCCAACCCGAACAACCCCACGGGCACCTTCCTGCCCCATGCGCAGTTGAAGGCCTTTCTCCAGGCGGTGCCGCGGGATGTGGCCGTCGTGCTGGACGAGGCCTACAACGAGTACCTGCCGCTCGCCGATCGCGGCGACACGCTGGCCTGGCTCAAGGAATTCCCGAACCTGATCATCACCCGCACCTTTTCCAAGGTGTATGGCCTGGCCGGCCTGCGGGTAGGCTATGCCGTCGCCGCGGCGCAAATCGCCGACCTCATGAACCGGGTGCGCCAGCCCTTCAACGTGAACAACCTGGCCCTCGCGGCGGCCGTGGCGGCGCTCGATGACCATATCTTCGTCGCCGAAAGCTACGATGCCAACCGGCGCGGCATGGAACAGATCGTGGCGGGGCTCAAGCGCCTGGGCCTGGAGCACATCCCCTCCCACGGCAACTTCGTGACGTTCAAGGTCGGCGATGCGGCCAAGGTGAACCAGGCGCTGCTCAAGCAGGGGGTCATCGTGCGGCCCATCGGCGGCTATGGCCTGCCGCAGCACCTGCGCGCCACCATCGGCCTGGAGGGCGAGAACCTGCGCTTCCTCGAGGCCCTGGAACGGGCGCTGGACGGCGCGCGCTGATCGTTTGCTGCGGACCCGTGGCCTTCTTCCTGGACAAGCTGGTCGTTTTCGGTGTCGGCCTGATCGGCGGCTCCTTCGCCCTCGCCTTGCGCAAAGCCGGCGTGGTGCGGGAGGTCGTCGGCGTCGGCCGCAGCCAAGCCACCCTGGATGAGGCGTTGCGGCTGGGCATCATCGACCGCATCGGCGCCTGCGACGCGGCCACCCTGGGCAACGCCAGCCTCGTGCTGCTGGCCACGCCGGTGGGCCAGATGCCCGCCCTGATGCGGGCCATGGCGCCCCACCTGGGAGCGGAAACGGTAGTCACGGACGGCGGCAGCACCAAGGGCGACGTGGCGGCGGCGGCCTACGCCTGCCTGCCGCAGCGTGTCGCCCGCTTCGTGCCGGCCCATCCCATCGCCGGTGCGGAGAACAGCGGCGCCGCCGCGGCCCGGGCCGACCTCTACGTGGAGCGCAAGGTGGTGCTGACCCCTCTCGCGGAAAATGCGCCGGAGGCGGTGCACCGCGTGCGCGAGGCCTGGAGGGCCTGCGGCGCGGCGATCCACGAGATGCCGCCGGCGCGCCACGACCAGGTCTTCGCGGCGGTGAGCCATCTGCCGCACCTGCTGTCCTTCGCCCTGGTGCATGATCTCGCCCAGCGGGAGAACCGGGAGGAGTTCTTCCGCTTCGCGGCGAGCGGCTTTCGCGATTTCACCCGGATTGCGGCCAGCCATCCCGAGATGTGGCGCGACATCTGCATCGCCAACCGCGGTGCGCTGCTGGGCGAACTGGAGCAGTACCAGCGGCAATTGGAGGAACTGCGCCAGGCGTTGCTGGCGGGCGACGCGGCGCGCCTGCAGGAAGTCTTCGACGAGGCCCGCACCGTGCGCCGCGCCTGGGCCGAGGGCAAGCTGGTCTGATGGAATTCCTTGATCTGCCGCCCGCGACGGGCGCCGCCGGCACCCTGCGGCTGCCGGGTTCCAAGAGCATTTCCAACCGGGCGCTGCTCCTGGCGGCGCTCGCCGAGGGCACGACCGAGGTGCGCGACCTGCTCGCTTCCGACGACACGGAGGTCATGCTGCAGGCGCTGCGCGCCCTGGGCGTGGCCTGGGCGCGGATCGGCGGCGGCGACTACCGGGTGCCCGGCGCCGGCGGCCCCTTTCCGATCAAGGCCGCCGACTTGTTCCTGGGCAACGCCGGCACCGCATTCCGTTCCCTGACCGCCGCCGCCGCCCTGTCCGGCGGCCACTACCGTCTCGCGGGCGTGCCGCGCATGCAGGAGCGGCCGATCGGCGACCTCGTAACGGCCTTGCGCAGCCTGGGCGCGGACATCCGTTATCTCGACAAGGAAGGGTTCCCGCCGCTGGAAATCCGTCCGGCGGCGATCCGCGGTGGCGGCCGGGTGCGCGTGCGGGGCGATGTTTCCAGCCAGTTCCTGACCGGCCTGCTGCTGGCCCTGCCGCTGACGGGCGGGGAAACGGTGATCGAGGTCGAAGGGGAACTGATCTCCAAGCCCTATGTCGATATCACCCTGGCCATGATGGCGCGTTTCGGCGTCCCGGTGGCGCGGGAGGGCTGCACGGCGTTTACCATCCCCGCCGGTGCCCGCTACCGTAGCCCGGGCGTCCTCTACGTGGAGGGCGATGCCTCGGCCGCCTCGTACTTCCTCGCCGCCGGCGCCATCGGCGGCGGGCCGGTGCGGGTGGAAGGCGTCGGGCGCGACAGCCTGCAGGGCGACGTGCGCTTCGCCGAGGCGCTGGCGCAGATGGGCGCCCGCGTCGGGATGGGGCCCAACTGGATCGAAGCGCGCGCACCGCAAGCCGGCCGCCTCAATGCCCTCGACCTGGACTGCAACCACATTCCCGATGCGGCCATGACGCTCGCCGTGGCGGCCCTGTTCGCCGAGGGCACGACGACCCTGCGCAACATCGCTTCCTGGCGCGTGAAGGAGACGGACCGCATCGCCGCCATGGCCACCGAACTGCGCAAGCTGGGGGCCACGGTGGAGGAGGGCGCCGATTTCCTGAAGGTCGTTCCTCCGCACCCCTTGCCCCTCACGCCTCGCGCTTCGATCGACACCTACGACGATCACCGCATCGCCATGTGCTTTTCTTTGGCGTGCCTGGGCGGCGTGCCGGTGCGCATCAACGACCCGAAGTGCGTGAACAAGACTTTTCCCGAGTATTTCGCGGCTTTCGACCGCATCTGCAGACGCTGACAAGTCCCCTATGAACTCACCCCTCGCTTCTCCTCCGCCCGCCCTTCCCGTCATCGCCATCGACGGCCCTTCGGCCTCGGGCAAGGGCACCGTCGCCGCCCTGGTGGCGCAACGGCTGGGCTTTCATTATCTCGATAGCGGCGCCCTGTATCGCCTCGTGGCGCTGGCGGCCACCCGGGCGGGCGTACCCCTCGACGACGAAGCGGGCCTGGCCCGGGTGGCCGCAAAGCTGCCGGCGGAGTTCGACGGCGGCCGCACCCTGCTCGCCGGGGAGGACGTGGGCACGGCCATCCGCAGCGAGGCCTGTTCGGCCGGCGCCTCGAAGGTGGCGGCCTTCCCGGCCGTGCGGGCGGCCCTGCTCGAGCGCCAGCGCGCCTACGCGCAAGCGCCGGGGCTGGTGGCGGAGGGGCGGGACATGGGCTCGGTGGTCTTCCCCGAGGCGCCCCTCAAGGTGTTCCTGACGGCTACGGCCGAGGTGCGCGCCGAGCGCCGCTATAAGCAGTTGATCGAAAAAGGAATGCCTGCTAACATTGCCGTTCTTTTGCAGGACCTCCGCGAACGCGATGCGCGCGACAGCGCGCGGGCGGTCGCGCCCCTGCGGAAATGCGCGGACGCCGTCCCGCTCGACACCACCGACATGAGCATTGAACAAGCCGTTCATGTCGTGGTCGAATGGGCCCGGCAACGTCTGTCGCAAGCTGGGGCGGATTCCTGATCCGGGAGTGCGCCGCGGCCGAAGGTGTCGTGGAGGGATTCGGGCGGCCCGGCTGATCGGGCCGGAGCGGTATCGAAGCCCACCCTTCGCGACGATTGATTAACCCTGTTCATGCCGTCCGCCACCGGGCGGCAGTAGGTTTTTTTTATGTCTATTGCAACCGCTGTCCCCGCAGCAACCGAAAGTTTCGCTTCCCTCTTCGAAGAAAGCCTGTCGCGCCAGGAAATGCGCGCCGGCGAAGTGATCACCGCCGAGGTGGTCCGCATCGACCAGAACTTCATCGTCGTCAATGCCGGCCTGAAGTCGGAGAGTTTCATCTCCATCGACGAATTCCGCAACGACCGCGGCGAGGTCGATGTCAAGCCCGGCGACTACGTCAGCGTCGCCATCGAGATGCTCGAGGACGGCTATGGCGAGACGCGCCTGTCGCGCGAGAAGGCCAAGCGCATCGCCGCCTGGAACGACCTGGAGAAGGCGCTCAACGAAAGCACCCTGGTCAAGGGCGTGATCAGCGGCAAGGTCAAGGGCGGTCTCACCGTCATGACCAACGGCATCCGCGCCTTCCTGCCCGGCTCCCTCGTCGATATCCGCCCGGTCAAGGACACCGCCCCCTACGAGGGCAAGGAATTCGAATTCAAGGTCATCAAGCTCGATCGCAAGCGCAACAACGTGGTCGTGTCCCGCCGCGCCGTGCTGGAAGCTTCCGCCGGCGAGGAGCGCGAGGCGCTGCTCGCCTCCCTCAAGGAGGGCACCGTCGTCAAGGGCATCGTCAAGAACATCACCGACTACGGCGCGTTCGTGGACCTGGGCGGCATCGACGGCCTGCTGCACATCACCGACTTGGCCTGGCGCCGCGTGCGTCATCCCTCGGAAGTGCTCAACGTGGGCGATGAAGTGCAGGCCAAGGTGCTGAAGTTCGACCAGGAGAAGAACCGCGTCTCCCTGGGCCTCAAGCAACTCGGCGAGGATCCCTGGGTCGGCATCTCCCGCCGCTACCCGCAGGGCACCCGCCTGTTCGGCAAGGTCACCAACCTCACCGACTACGGCGCCTTCGTCGAAGTCGAGCAGGGCATCGAGGGCCTGGTGCACGTCTCCGAGATGGACTGGACCAACAAGAACGTGCATCCGTCCAAGGTCGTCCAGCTCGGCGACGAGGTCGAGGTCATGATCCTCGAGATCGACGAGGACCGCCGCCGCATCTCCCTCGGCATGAAGCAGTGCATGCCCAATCCGTGGGACGAGTTCGCCATGAACCACAAGAAGGGCGACAAGGTGAAGGGCCAGATCAAGTCGATCACCGACTTCGGCATCTTCATCGGCCTGTCCGGCGGCATCGACGGGCTGGTGCACCTCTCCGACCTGTCCTGGTCGGCTCCCGGCGAGGAAGCCGTGCGCAACTTCAAGAAGGGCGACGAGGTCGAGGCCATGGTGCTGGCCATCGACGTGGAGCGCGAGCGCATCTCCCTCGGCATCAAGCAGCTCGAGGGCGACCCCTTCACCAATTTCATCGCCACCCACGACAAGAACAGCGTCGTCAAGGGCACGGTGAAGAGCGTCGATGCCAAGGGGGCGGTGATCCAGCTTACCGAGGACGTCGAGGGCTACCTGCGCGCCTCCGAGGCGGCGCGCGAGCGCATCGAGGACCTGCGCACGATGCTCAAGGAGGGCGAGGCGATCGAGACCATGATCACCAACGTGGACCGCAAGTCGCGCTCGATCAACCTGTCGATCAAGGCCAAGGACCAGGCTGAGCAGAACGAGGCGATGCAGAAGCTGCAGAGCGAGTCGTCGTCCGCGGCGAGCGGCACCACCAACCTCGGCGCGCTGCTCAAGGCCAAGCTCGGTAACCCCCAGCAATAACTCCAACAGGCGAGCGATGACCAAGTCGGAGCTGATTGTCAAACTGGCGGGGCGCTTCCCCCAGCTTGTCGCCAAGGATGCCGATTACGCAGTCAAGATGATCCTCGATGCGATGACCACCGCGCTCACCCGCGGTGACCGCATCGAGATCCGCGGCTTCGGCAGCTTTGCCCTGAATTACCGGCCGCCCCGCGTCGGGCGCAACCCGAAGTCGGGCGAGAAGGTGCACGTGCCCGAAAAGTACGTGCCCCATTTCAAGGCCGGCAAAGAACTGCGCGAGCGGGTCGACCAGATGGAGTGACGGCTTCGGTCGCGAGGCCGAACGGAACGGGCGGCGTCGCGTGATGCCGCCCTTTTTTTGGTTGAGTGTGATGCGTCTACTAGTCTGGTTGCTGCGGGCGGCCCTGTTCGTGGTTCTTCTCGGCTTTGCGGCCAAGAACGGCGAGCCGGTCGCGCTGCGCTTCTTTTTCGGCACGGCGTGGCAACTGCCGCTGGTGGCCGTCATGCTCATCTTCTTCGCCGCGGGGGCCGCCGTGGGTGTGGCGGCCGTCGTGGGGGTGCTTTTCCGCCAGCGGCGCGAACTGGCGCGCCTCAGGCGCGAGTCGCCGCGGACGGGCGCCGCCGCACCGCGATGACCGCCCACCGATTCGGACAGCCGGAACAGAACGACTAGAGTCATGGAATTCGAATTGTGGTGGCTGCTGGCGTTCCCCCTCTTCTTCGTGCTCGGCTGGACGGCGGCGCGGGTGGACATCAAGCACCTGGTGCGCGAGTCGCGGGCGCTGCCCGGCTCCTACTTCAAGGGGCTCAATTTCCTCCTCAATGAACAGCCGGACAAGGCCATCGATGCGTTCCTGGAGGCGGCCAAGCTCGACCCGGAGACGATGGAACTGCATTTCGCCCTGGGCAACCTTTTCCGCCGGCGCGGCGAGGCCGACCGGGCCATCCGCATGCACCAGAGCCTGGTCGGGCGCGAGGGCCTGAAGGAGGAACAGCGCGTGCACGCCCTGGCCGAGCTGGGCCACGACTACCTCAAGGCCGGCCTGCTCGACCGCGCCGAGGAGATTTTCCTCCGCCTGCGCGGCACCGCCCAGAACGAGGTGGCGCTCAATTTCCTGCTGGAGATCTACCAACTGGAGAAGGAGTGGCGCAAGGCCATCGAGATCGCCCGGGAGCTGCCCGGCCACTCCGGCCACCTCTGGCAGAAGGAGATCGCCAACTTCTACTGCGAGCTGGCCGCGGCGGAAATCAACCAGTCCCGCCCCGACAATGCGCGCCGCTTGCTGGAGGAGGCCCTGGCGGCGAACCGCCAGTCGGTGCGGGCCACCGTTCTCCTCGGCGACCTGCTGGCATCCGGCGGCGACCTGGAAGGCGCGATCGAAGCCTGGCAGCGCATCGAGCAGCAGAATCCCGTCTACCTTGCCTTGATTGCCGCGCGCCTGATGGACGCCTACCGCAAGCTTGGGCGAAACGACCAGGGGTTGCAGCTCCTGCGCGGCTACCTGGAGCAGCATCCGTCCCTGGATCTGCTGGACGCCGTATTCCAGTGGGCGCTCGAGGTGGAAGGGGCGCAGACGGCCTATCAGCTCGTGCGCGACGAGCTGCGGCGCAACCCGACGCTGCTTGGCCTGGACAAGCTGCTGGAGGCGCAGATCCTCGTCGCGCCCCCGGAGCGGCGCGCCGACCTGGAACTGGTGAAAAACCTGGTCCATAGCCACACGCGGCGCGTGGCCCGCTACCGTTGCGACAATTGCGGTTTCAAGGCGCGCCAGTTCTACTGGCGCTGCCCCGGCTGCGGCGGCTGGGAAACTTATCCGCCGAAGCGCACCGAAGAATTCGATTTGACGCCTTGAGGGACCGATTTTGAAAATCACAGTCATCGGCACCGGCTACGTCGGCCTGGTCAGCGGCACCTGCCTCGCCGAGGTGGGCAACGACGTCCTGTGCCTGGATCTCGATGCGAAGAAGATTCGCATCCTCAATTCGGGGGGCATCCCCATCCACGAGCCGGGCCTGCTCGACATGGTGGCGCGCAACCGCTCGGCCGGCCGGCTGCGCTTCACCACCGACGTGGCCGAGGCGGTGCGCCACGGCCGGCTGCAGTTCATCGCCGTGGGCACGCCGCCGGACGAGGACGGCTCGGCCGATCTGCAGTACGTGGTGGCGGCGGCCCGCTCCATCGGCCGGCACATGGACGATTACAAGGTGATCGTGGACAAGTCCACCGTGCCGGTGGGCACCGCCGACAAGGTGCGCGCCGCGGTGCGCGAGGAGCTGGCGGCGCGCGGCCTGGAGACCGAGTTCAGCGTCGTCTCCAACCCGGAATTCCTCAAGGAGGGCGCCGCGGTGGAGGACTTCATGCGGCCCGACCGCATCGTCATCGGCGCCGACGACGCCCGTGCCATCGACGCCATGCGCCACCTCTATGCACCGTTCCAGCGCAGCCACGAGCGGCTGATCGTCATGGACGTGCGCTCGGCGGAGCTCACCAAGTACGCCGCCAACGCCATGCTGGCCACGCGCATCTCCTTCATGAACGAGCTGGCGAACCTGGCCGAGAAGGTCGGCGCCGACATCGAGCTGGTGCGCCAGGGCATCGGCTCCGACCCGCGCATCGGCTACCAGTTCCTCTACCCCGGCTGCGGCTATGGCGGCTCCTGTTTCCCCAAGGACGTGCAGGCGCTGATCCGCACGGCCCACGAGGCGCAGGGCGAGCTGTCCGTCCTGCGCGCCGTGGAGGCGGCCAACGAAGCCCAGAAGGGCGCTCTGGGCGCCAAGATCGTCCGCCATTTCGGCGCGAGCCTGGCCGGGCGCCGCTTCGCCCTCTGGGGCCTGGCCTTCAAGCCCAACACCGACGACATGCGCGAGGCACCCAGCCGCACGGTGATCGCCGACTTGCTCGCCCGCGGCGCCCAGGTGTGCGCCTACGACCCGGTGGCGATGGACGAGGCGAAGCGCGTCCTCGGCCCCGAAAGCGGCATCGCCTATGCCGCTTCGCCCCTGGCGGCGCTCGCGGATGCGGACGCCCTGGTGATCGTCACCGAATGGAAGGAGTTCCGCAGCCCGGATTTCGATGAAATGAAGCGGCGGCTCAAGTCGCCCGTGGTCTTCGACGGGCGCAATCTCTACGATCCGGTGCAAATGCGCGCCGTGGGCATCGACTACCACGCCATTGGGCGGCGGTAAGGAAACATGAACTACCCCCACGCTCACTTCGTTCGCTGCCCCCCGAGGGGGTGCATGCCTCCTTCGGGGCGGCCCAGCAGGAGGCATGGCACATGAAATTGGCATTGCCCGAGACCGCCGCGGCCCGCATCCTCGTCGTCGGCGACATCATGCTCGACCGCTACTGGTTCGGCGAGGTGAGCCGCATCTCGCCCGAGGCGCCGGTGCCGGTGGTGAAGATCGAGCGCACCGAGGAGCGCCCGGGCGGGGCGGCCAACGTGGCGCGCAACTGCGTGGCGCTGGGGGCCAGGGCCGCGCTGTTGTCCGTGGTGGGCGCCGACGAGGCCGGCGCGTCGCTGGCCCGCCTGATGGAGGCCGAGGGCGTGGAGACCAGCCTGCACGAGGATGCGGAGCTGGCAACCACCATCAAGCTGCGGGTCATAGGCCGGCAGCAACAGTTGCTGCGCATCGACTTCGAGAACTGGCCCGCCCACGAGGTGCTGCGTGCCAAGCTGGCCGACTTCGAGCGCCAGTTGCCCCACTGCGACGTCGTCATTCTTTCCGACTACGGCAAGGGGGGACTGGCCCATATCGCCGAAATGATCCGCCTCGCCCGCGCCAACCGCAAGCCGGTGCTGGTGGACCCGAAAGGCGAGGATTATGCCCGCTATGCCGGGGCGACCCTGCTGACGCCGAACCGCGCCGAGCTGCGCCAGGTGATCGGGCGCTGGTCCTCCGAAGCGGATCTCAAGGTCCGGGCGCTGCGCCTGTGCGGCGAACTCGGGCTCGAAGCCCTCCTGGTCACGCGCAGCGAGGAGGGCATGACGCTTTTTCGCGGTGACGCGGCGCTGCACGAGCCGGCCCAGGCGCGGGAGGTTTATGATGTGAGCGGCGCCGGCGACACGGTGATCGCCACGCTGGCAGTCATGCTGGCGAGTGGAGCGCCGATGCCGGACGCCATGCGCATCGCCAACCGGGCCGCCGGCATCGTCGTCGGCAAGCTGGGCACCGCCGTCGTGCATCTGGACGAGCTGCGCGCGGCCATCTGATTAGGGACAGGGTCACAACAACATGTACTACATCGTTACCGGCGCAGCCGGCTTTATCGGCGCCAACCTGGTGAAGGCGCTCAACGGGCGCGGCATCACGGACATCATCGCCGTGGACAACCTGACCAAGGCGGACAAGTTCCGCAATCTCGTCGATTGCGAGATCGCCGACTACCTGGACAAGCACGAGTTCCTCGAGCGCCTGGAGGCGGGCGAGTTCGACGGCGCGGTGGAAGCGGTGCTGCACGAGGGCGCCTGCTCCGACACCATGGAGCACAACGGCCAGTACATGATGGCCAACAACTACCGCTACTCCCTGGCCCTGCTCGACTGGTGCCTGGACCAGGAGGTTGCCTACCTCTATGCCTCCTCGGCCTCGGTCTATGGCGGCGGCAGCGTGTTCAAGGAATCCCGGGAGTTCGAGTCCCCGCTCAACGTGTACGGTTATTCCAAGTTCCTCTTCGACCAGGTGGTGCGTCGGCGCCTGCCCGAGGCCGCTTCCCAGGTGGCGGGCTTCCGCTACTTCAACGTCTACGGCCCGCGGGAGAGCCACAAGGGGCGCATGGCCTCGGTGGCCTTCCATTTCTTCAACCAGTTCCAGGCCGAAGGCCGGGTGAAGCTCTTCCAAGGCTGCGACGGCTACGCCCACGGCGAGCAGCGGCGCGATTTCGTTTTCATCGATGACGTGGTCAAGGTCAACCTGCATTTCCTGGACAACCCGAAGCTGTCGGGCATCTTCAACCTGGGCACCGGCCGCGCCCAGTCCTTCAACGACGTGGCGGTGGCTACGGTGAATGCCTGCCGTGCGGCGCGCGGGGTGCCGGCGCTTTCCCTGGCGGAGCTGCGGGAAAAGGGGATCGTCGAATACATTTCCTTTCCCGAGGCGCTCAAGGGCAAGTACCAGAGCTTCACCCAGGCCGACATCACGCAGTTGCGCCGGGCCGGCTACGAAGTCCCCTTAGCCACCGTGGAGGAGGGGGTGAAGAGCTACGTGGACCACCTGTCCGGAAGCTGACCATGTACAAGACCCTCGAGGACTTCGTCGGCAACACGCCCCTGGTGCGACTGAAGCGCCTGCCCGGGGCGGAGAACGAGCGGCGCGGCAACGTGATACTCGCCAAGCTGGAGGGCAACAACCCGGCCGGTTCGGTGAAGGACCGGCCGGCGGTGTCCATGATCCGGCGCGCCGAGAGCCGCGGCACCATCAAGCCGGGCGACACCCTGATCGAGGCCACCAGCGGCAACACCGGCATCGCCCTGGCCATGGCGGCGACCATGCGCGGCTACCACATGGTGCTGGTGATGCCCGAGCACCTGTCCGTGGAGCGGCGCCAGAGCATGCGCGCCTTCGGCGCCGAGATCGTGCTGACGCCCCAGAAGGGGGGCATGGAAATGGCCCGGGACGTGGCCGATCGCCTGGTGGCCGAGGGCCGCGGCATCATGCTCGACCAGTTCGCCAACCCGGACAACCCGCTCGCCCACTACGAGGGGACCGGGCCGGAGCTCTGGCGCGACACGGAAGGAAAGCTCACCCATTTCGTCTCCAGCATGGGCACCACGGGCACCATCATGGGCTGCTCGCGCTTTCTCAAGGAAATGAACCCGGGCATCCGGATCATCGGCTGCCAGCCCGAGGAGGGCTCGCAGATCCCGGGCATCCGCAAGTGGCCCGAGGAATACCTGCCGAGGATCTACGACAAGGGCCGCGTGGACCGCCTGGAATACGTGAGCCAGGCCGATGCCGAGGAAATGACCCGGCGCCTGGCGCGCGAGGAAGGCATCTTCGCCGGCATCTCCTCGGGCGGCGCCATGGCGGTGGCCTTGCGCGTGGCGGGCGAAGTCGAGAACGCCGTCATCGCCACCATCATCTGCGATCGCGGCGACCGGTATCTTTCGACGGGTGTTTTCCCGGCTTAGCCTCTCCGTACTGCTGTTCCTGGCGCTGCCGGCATGGGCGGACAGCGTCAGCCTCTCCCTGGAAACGATCCGCCATCCGGCCTTCGAGGCCGACGGCGTGTCGGTCCGTCTCGACACCTTCCGGCGCGGGGAGGCGGACATCCGGGTGGCCCGGCTCAAGCTGGGCCAGTTCGAATACCGGGACGTGACGCTGCGCTGCTCAGACTTCCGGCTCGATGCGAACGGCATCGAGTGCCCGCGCGGGCAGATCGGGCGGGCAGCCTGGCGCCGGCCAGGCGCTGCGCCGGCGCCTGCCGCCCCCGAGCGGCCGCCCCTGCCGTTCTCGTTCTCGTACCGTCCGGCCGAGGGGCGCCTGGAACTGGCCGTCGCCGGGGCCGACGCCGTCGCCTGGTCGCCCCTCATCAAGCGCCTGCGCGCCTGGAAGCCGCAAGGGCAGGTGGACCTGCACCTCGTGGCCGACCGCAACCGGGCGCAGTTCGAGCTCACCGTGCGCGGCCTGCGCTTCGCCAGCCGGGACGGGGCGATCGCCGGGGAGGGGATGGACATCGCCGTGTCCGCCCAGGCCGAACGGGCGGGCGAGGACTGGCGCTGGCGCGCCACGGCGGACTGGCCCCGCGGGGAGTTGCGCTGGGCGCCCTGGCGGCGCCAGGCCGGCGTGCGCGTGGCGGCGCAAGGGACGTTGTCCGAGGTGACGCTGACGGTCGATCAGGCGCGGCTCGACGTGGCGCAGTTGGGTTCCCTCACCGCAGCGCTGCTCTGGGACCGGGGGCGCGGGGAGGCGACCGACTGGGGCTTCGTCACCGAGCGCCTCGATCTGGCCACCGCCATGCGGGAATGGGTGCAGCCCTGGCTGGCGGGGTTCGGCTTTCCCGAATGGCCTACCTCGGGCCATGCGCGCTTTTCCGCCGAGTGGAAGGCGGGCGCCCTGCGCCGCTTTTACGCCGGGCTGGAGGACGCCCGGCTCGCCGACGGTACCGGCTATGTGGAACTGACGGGCGTGGACGCCGGCATTTCCTGGGAGGCCGGCGCGTCCACCCGGGCCGAGGTGGGCATCGCCGCGGGCCGGCTGGGAGACCTGCCGCTGGGCGCCTTCAGCTTCCCCCTGGAGGTGGCGAACGACGAGGCGAGCATCCGCAATCTCTCCGCGCCCATGCTGGACGGGCGCTTCGAGATCGAGCATTTGCGCCTGGCCCGCGGCGCTACCGGCTGGCAGGCCGAGTTCGAGGGCGGCATCGAGGGTGTGTCCATGCCGAAGCTCTCCCGGGCGCTGCGCCTGCCGACCATGGCGGGCAGGCTCACGGCGCGGGTGCCGCGCATCGCCTATGCCGACGACGTGCTCCAGC
The DNA here is from genome assembly GCA_964479195.1 of uncultured Rhodocyclaceae bacterium. Classification (GTDB taxonomy): domain Bacteria; phylum Pseudomonadota; class Gammaproteobacteria; order Burkholderiales; family Rhodocyclaceae; genus Desulfobacillus. The sequence goes on along the minus strand of CAYZLI010000030.1, from coordinate 10,949 downwards.
TCGAGGGCGCGCTCGGCATCGAAGTGTTCGACGGCGGGATCATCGTACACAAGCTGCGCGTGATCGACCCGTTCAGCGCGCGGCGTCGTTTCATCGCCGACGTCACCGCCCGCAACCTGGAGCTGGGCATGCTCACCCGCACCTTTGCCTTCGGCAGCATCGAGGGGCGCTTCGATGCCGAGCTGCGCGATCTCGAACTGCAGGGCTGGAAGCCCCTGCGCTTCGACGCGCGCATCAGCAGCAGCCCGGGGGAGTACGAGCGCATCGTCAGCCTGGGGGCACTGAAGGACATCACTGCGCTGGGCGAGGG
>CAYZLI010000030.1:0-10539 GCA_964479195.1 uncultured Rhodocyclaceae bacterium | reverse complement strand
GGCGAGGGCGTCGTGCTCATGAAGGGCAGCGGCATCCCGTCCCTGACCATCATCGGCTACAATCGGCGCATCGACTGGGAGGCGCTGGTTGCCCGCATCCGCGAGGTGATTGCCGGGCGGCCGGGCATAGTCATCGAATGAAAACGGAGCGCAGCGGAGTTTCGGTGCAGGCTAATGCCCGCGTCAGCGGGCGTTACGCCGGAACCACAAGCCTGTTTTCCATGCTGGCCGCCGCATTTCTCCTTTCCGGCTGCATCAATCTGCATGTTTATTTCCCGTCGGCGCCGGCCGACCGCGCCGCAGAGGAGCAGAAACCCCAGGGCGGCGGAGAGAAGAAATGATTCCCGTACTCAGCTTCGACATCGAGACGATCCCCGACGTCGCCGGCATCCGTAAGCTGCACGAACTGGATGCCTCGCTCACCGACGACGAGGTCGCCGAGTTCGCCTTCCAGAAGCGGCGGGCGGCGACCGGCCATGACTTCCTGCCGCTGCACTTGCAGCGCGTCATCGTCATCTCCTGCGCCCTGCGCGAAGTGGATCGCTTCACCGTGTGGTCGCTGGCCGAGCCGCAGACCGGCGAGGGCGAGATCATCCAGCGCTTCTACGACGGCATCGACAAGTTCACCCCCCAGCTCGTCTCCTGGAACGGGGGCGGCTTCGACCTGCCGGTGCTGCACTACCGCGGGCTCATCCACGGCGTGGCCGCACCGCGCTACTGGGACATGGGCGAGGGGGATTACAAGGACAGTCGCGACTTCAAGTGGAACAACTACATCAGCCGCTACCACACGCGGCATCTCGACCTGATGGACCTGCTGGCCCTCTACCAGCCCCGCGCCAACGCGCCGCTGGACGAACTGGCGAAACTGATGGGTCTGCCGGGCAAGCTGGGCATGGACGGCTCCGCCGTGTGGGGGGCCTGGCAGGCGGGCCGCGGCGACGAGATCCGCGACTACTGCGAGACCGACGTGGTGAACACCTTCCTCGTCTATCTGCGCTTCCAGATGATGCGGGGCGTCCTGGACGGCGCGCAGCACGCGCGGGAGGTGGAGCTGGTCCGCAATTCGCTCGCCTCCCTCAAGCAGGCGCATTGGCAGCAGTTCCTGGACGCCTGGGGCGGGTAAGCGGGCCGGGCAAGGGGGGGTGATGGGAAAGGCGGTCCGCGCGGCAAACGATTCGGCGCTGCGGTGCGGGTGGCGCGCCGTCCTGGTCATCCTGGCGATGCTCGCCCTGGCCGGACGGGCCGGCGCGGCCGACAGCTATCTCTTCGGCGTCGTTCCCCAGTTCGGGCAGCGCAAGCTGTACGCCACCTGGAAACCCATCGTCGAGGAGCTCGGCAAGCGCACGGGACTGCGTTTCGAGCTGGTCGCGACCCTGAGCGTGCCGGAATACGACCGACGCTACGGGAAGGGGGCCTTCGACTTCGCCTACGTCAATCCCTACCTGATCGTCCACGACGAGGGACGCCAGGGCTATCTTCCCCTGGTGCGCGACGGCGTGCCCCTGCGCGGCATCGTCGTCGTGGGCGCCGACAGCCCCCTGCGCGGCCCGGCCGATCTCGAGGGCAAGACGGTGGCCTTTCCCTCGCCCAACGCCGTGGGGGCCAGCGTGCTGGTGCGCATGGACCTGGCGCGGCTGTTCCGGGTGACGATCAAGCCGCTTTACGTGAAGACCCACAGCTCGGTGTACCTGCACGTGGCCACCGGGCAGGCCGACGCGGGCGGCGGCGTCCAAAAGACGCTGCAGGAACAGGACGCGGCCCTGCGCTCGGCGCTCAAGGTCATCTACACCACCCGGGAGTTTCCTTCCCACCCGGTCGCCGCGCATCCGCGCGTGCCGGCCGCGCACCGGGAGGCGGTGCGCCGCGCCCTCTTGGAGATGTCCGCCACCCCGGCCGGGCGCGAGCTCTTCGCCCGCATCCCGATGGCGCGTCCGGTGGCCGCCTCCGTCGCGGACTATGCGCCGATGCAGGGCTGGGGCATGGAGCTTTTCATGGCGCCGGTGGAGTGAATCCGTGAAACTGCGGGCGAAGCTGCTCTTGCCTCTGCTGCTACTCAGCGCCCTGGTCGGCGGCTTCCTCCACGTCTACTGGATTCCCAAGGCGGTGGCCGAACAGGAGGCGCTGCACATCCGGGCGGTGGAGCGGCACCTGGACAGCGTCGCGGACAGCCTGTCGCCCCTGCTGCTGGCCCGGGAGCTGGACACGGTGCACGACATCCTGACCGAGCTGTTCAAGCGCAACTCGGACTGGAAGGCGATCCGGCTCGAGAGCGCCGAGGGCAGGCTGCTCTACCCGCTGCCCGGCATGGTGCGGCCCCCTTTCCAGTCGGCCGATGTCCGCGACGTGACGCGCGGCGTTGGCTACATGGGCCTGGACCTGGGCCGGCTGAGCGTCGCGGTGGACATGACGGCGCTGCGCCGCGAACTGCAGGCCCGGCACGGGGAGCTGACGATGCTGCTGCTGGGCATGCTGGCCGTCGTCACCCTGACCCTGGTGCTGACCCTGGAGCTGGCCGTCCGGCGCCCGGTCCGCCTTCTGGCGGCGGCCTCCCGCCAACTGGCGCAGGGGCAGTTCGGCGCGCCGCTGCCGGCGGATGCCGGCGACGAGGTGGGGGCGCTCGCCGCCGGGTTTGCCGCCATGCGCGACGACATCCGCCGCTACCAGGGCGAGTTGCTCCAGGATATCCACGAGCGCACCGAAGCGGAGGCGGAGCTGCGCCAGTCGAACGAGCTGCTGGAGACCATGTTTTCCAGCATCCACGTGCTTGTGGCCTACATGGACCGGGATTTCAACTTCATCCGCGCGAACCGCAACTATGCCGCCGCCGAAGGACAGGAGCCGGAATATTTCGTCGGCAAGAACCATTTCGCCCTCTATCCCAACACGGAAAACGAGGCGATCTTCCGGCGCGTGGTGGAGACGGGCAAGGCCGAGTTCGTCCTTGAGCGGCCCTTCGAGTATGCCGGTCACCCGGAACGGGGCCGGTCGTACTGGGACTGGGCCCTGCATCCGGTGCACGGTCCCGACGGCCAGGTGAGCGGGCTCGTGCTGAGCCTGCTCGACGTCACGGAACGCAAGCTGGCCGAGAGCACCCGCGAGCAGCTTGCGGCCATCGTGCGCTCCTCCCGCGACGCCATCATCGGCAAGGATACCGAGGGCGTCATCACGAGCTGGAACCTGGGTGCGCAAAAGACTTACGGCTACAGCGCGGAGGAGATGCTGGGGCGGCCGGTTTCCGTTCTGGCGCCGCCCGAACGCGGCGACGAAATCCGTGAGCTGCTGGAGCGGGTCAAGCGCGGCGAGTCGGTGGAAGGCTACGAGACCGAGCGGGTGAGGAAGGATGGCTCCCGCCTGACCGTGGCCCTGACCCTCTCGCCCATTTACGACGAGACGGGCCGGCTGACCGGCATCTCCACCATTGCGCGCGACATCACGGAGCTCAAGCGGGCGGAGCTGGCCCTGAAGAAGACCAACCGCTTCCTGCGCACCCTGAGCCGGTGCAACGAGACGCTCATCCACGCCACGCACGAGGCCGCCCTGCTCGACGACATGTGCCGCGTGGTGGTGGAGGAGGGCGGCTTCCGCCTCGCCTGGGTGGGCTACGTGGAGCATGACCGGGACAAGTCCGTGCGCCCCGTCGCCCAGTTCGGGGAGCGCGCCGAGGAGTATGTGTCCCGGCTGGACATCACCTGGGCGGACGCCGAGCGGGGACGCGGTCCCACGGGGTCCGCCGCCCGGGACGGCCACATCCACGTTACCCATGATACGCGGGAGGACCCGGCATTCGGCCCTTGGCGTGCCCGTGCGCTGGAGTACGGGTTCCGCTCCAGCGTTGCCCTGCCCCTGAAGGTGGCCGAGGAGGTGATCGGCGTGCTGAACATCTACGCCCCGGACGCGGAGGTGTTCAGCGAGGAGGAGATGCAGCCGCTGGCGGAACTCGCGGCGGATCTCGCCTTCGGCATCGCCACGCTGCGCACCCGCGCCGCGCATGAGCGCAGCGGCGAGCGGCTTGCCAGGAGCATGGAGGCCACCATCCGCGCCATAGCGCGCACCATCGAGAAGCGCGACCCCTACACCGCCGGCCACCAGCAGCGGGTGGCGGGGCTGGCCGCCGCCATTGCCGCGGAAATGGGCCTGCCCCCGGACAGGATCGAGGGCATCCGCTTCGGCGGCCTGATCCACGACATCGGCAAGGCTTACGTCCCCTCGGAGATTCTCAACCGCCCCGGCCGGCTGCAGACCTACGAGTTCGCCCTCATCAAGACGCACCCCGAGGTGGGCTACGACATCGTCAAGGACGTGGAACTCCCCTGGCCGGTGGCGCAGATGATCCTGCAGCACCACGAACGGCTCGACGGCAGCGGCTATCCGAAGGGGCTGAAGGACGGCGAGATCATCCTCGAGGCGCAGATCCTCGCCGTCGCCGACGTCGTCGAGGCGATGGGCTCGCATCGCCCCTACCGCGCCGCCCTGGGCGTGGAGGCCGCACTGGCCGAGATCCGCGCCAACCGCGGCAGGCTCTACGCCCCCGAGGCCGTCGATGCCTGCCTGAGAGTATTCTCGGAGAAGGGCTTCGCACTGGCTGACGCCGCCTGACTTCGCGCAGCGGACGGGCCGAAACGACAAGACCGGCGCAAGCCGGTCTTGTCGGGCGAAACCTGGTGGGTGGTACAGGGATCGAACCTGTGGCCCCTGCCGTGTGAAGGCAGTGCTCTACCGCTGAGCTAACCACCCATTTGGAAGGGGCGCATTCTCCCATAAGTAGGCGGTTCAGGTCAATTTGTGGCCCGTCGTATGGTGGCAATCCGGCACTGGCAAGCCGGCGTTGTTGGCCTATATTGAATGACCGGGCAAGGCCCGGGAGGAAACGGTGGCGTGGGCGCGGTCGGGCCCGCCCGCCACGCTCAGGCCATGGTTTTCCGCCGATTCTCCTGTGTTTTTCCAACGGAGGTTGCCATGCCGAGAAAATTCGTCGATTGCCGCGAGTACCCCAGCGAAATGAACTGCACCGTGGCCATATCCGCCGACACGGACGAGGAACTGCTCGAGGCCTGCGTTCAGCATGCCTGCGCCGTGCACGGCCATACGGACACGGCAGAACTGCGCGCAGAAATCCGCAAGCTTATCAAGCAGGGCATGCCGCCCGAGCAGCGCATGGCCGCGTGAGGCCGGCGTGACACGAGGGGGCGGCGACGCCCCCTCGTCGTTTGCGCAGAAGGGAGGGCGGGATCGCTTAGAATAGCGCCCTTTCCGCCCAACTCGTCCGACCTGCCATGAGCCGCCCTGTCCGCACCCGTTTCGCCCCCAGCCCCACCGGCTATCTCCATGTGGGCGGCGCCCGCACGGCGCTCTATTCCTGGGCCTACGCGCGCAAGCACGGCGGCACCTTCATCCTGCGCATCGAGGACACGGACCTGGAGCGCTCCACGCAGGCGTCCATCGACGCCATCATCGACGGCATGACCTGGCTCGGCCTCGAATGGGATGCGGGGCCCTTCTTCCAAATGAAGCGGCTGGAGCGCTACCGCGAGGTGGCCGAGCAGCTCCTGGCGGGCGGACATGCCTACTGGTGCTACGCGACCAAGGAAGAGCTCGATGCCCTGCGCGAGGCGCAGCGCACCCAGGGCCTGAAGCCCCGCTACGACGGCCGCTGGCGGCCGGAGAACGCCCAGGGCAGGACACCGCCTGCCGGCGCGCGGGCGGTGCTGCGCTTTCGCAATCCCGACGCGGGCGCAGTGGCCTGGGACGACCTGGTCAAGGGCCGCATCGAGATCGCCAACGCGGAGCTGGACGATCTCGTGCTGATGCGCGCCGACGGCGTGCCCACCTACAACTTCGGCGTGGTGGTGGACGATCTCGACATGGGCATCACCCATTGCATCCGCGGCGACGACCACGTGAACAACACGCCGCGCCAGATCAACATCTATCGTGCCCTGGGCGCGGAGCCGCCGGCCTTCGCCCACGTGCCCATGATCCTCGGCGCCGACGGCGAGCGCCTGTCCAAGCGCCATGGCGCCGTGTCCGTGATGCAGTACGCCGAGGACGGTTTCCTGCCCGCCGCGTTGCTCAACTACCTGGCGCGCCTGGGCTGGTCCCACGGCAACGACGAGGTGTTCTCCCGGGAGCAGTTCATCGAGTGGTTTGACCTGGAGCACATCAGCCGCTCGCCCGCCCAATTCAATCCGGAGAAGCTCGCCTGGCTGAACGGCCAGTACATCAAGGCGGCGGACGAGCGGCTGCTGGCCGAGGAAGTGGCGCCGCGCCTGTCGGCGCGCGGCATCGGCACTGTCGCCGGGCCGAAGCTGGAGCGGGTGGTGGCCCTGTACAAGGACCGGGTCGCCACGCTCAATGAGCTGGCCGACGCGGTGGAGCCCTTCTACGTGGAGGTCTATCCCGGCGCGGAGCTGCTGGCGCAGCACGTGACGGAGGCCGCACGGGGGGCGCTCAAGGACCTGCACGGCCGCCTGGCCACGGCGGCCTGGGAGCGGGCCGCCCTCAACCAGGCGCTGAAGGATGTGGTCGCCGCCCGGGGCATGAAGCTGCCCCAGGTGGCGATCCCCCTGCGCGTGGTGCTCACCGGCCAGACGCAGACGCCGTCCATCGACGCGGTGCTGGAGGCCTTCGGCCGCGAGCTCGTGCTGGCGCGGCTGGCGCGGCACCTCTGAGCGCTGCCAGGCCAGTCCCGTAGGGCGCAATAGCGCAGCATATTGCGCCGGATGTTTTCAACGCCGGACGTCTTCAACCCATCCGGCGGGTTACGCCTGCGGCTAACCCGCCCTACGTGCTCAGGCTAAGGCCAGCGCCATCACCCCTACGACCATGATGCCCGCGGCGGCGAGACGGCGCCGGCCGTCCGCCTCCGCCAGCCAGCGCGCGCCCATGAAGGCGGCGGCGAGGATGCTGATCTCCCGCGCTGGCGCGACATAGCTCACCGGCGTGAACACCATCGCCGTCAGGACCAGGATGTAGGCGAGGGGGCAGAGGGCGGCGACGATGAGGACGGCCTTGCGCTGCTCGCGCCATGCCTTGCGGATCGAACCGGGATCGCGCAGGGCGAAGGGCGCCAGGATGGCGGTGCGCCCCAGGTTCGCGCCCCAGTCGAGGAGCAGGGGCGGCAGCAGCCAGGCGGCCACCGCCAGTTTGTCCACCAGGGTGTAGGCGGCGATCATCGCCCCGGTGAGCAGGGCGTAGGCGGCCGCGTGGCCATTCCCGGCGTGCAGCATGCGCAGCGGGTTTCCGGTCAGCAGGATGGCCCCGCCGATCACCGTGAGCGCGCCGGCGACGCCCAGCGGGCTTGGCTCTTCGCCGAGGACGGCGACGGCGGCGATCAGGGTGAGGAGGGGGCCGGTTGCCCGCGCCAGCGGATAGACCAGGGACAGGTCGCCGCGCCGGTAGCCCCGGTCGAGCAGCAGGTAGTAGGCGCTGTGCAGGAGGGCGCTGGCGGCGACTAGGGCGAGCCGTGGGGCGTTGAGGGAGAAGCCGGTGCGTTGGGCGACGAGGACCGCCAGCGGCAGGTAGAGCACGGCGGAGATCGCGCCGAACAGCCAGACGAAGCCCAGCCCGCCGCCGCTTTTCTTGAGCCAGTAATTCCAGCCGGCGTGGATGAAGGCGGCGGCGAGGACGAGCGCCAGCGCCGCCGCGCTCATGGCGCTGCGTGCCTTGCGGGGCGCACGGGGCGCGCCGGGTCCAGGGCCGCGACGAGGTCCCGCTCGAGGGGCAGCGGCTCGCCCTCCAGCCGGCTGGCGAGCAGTTCGGCGGCGAGCGGGGCGTAGGCGAGGCCCCGCGAGCCCAGGCCCAGCAAGCCGTAGAGGCCGTCCGCTCCGGGCAGCGCCCCCACCAGGGGCAGGCGGTCGGCGCCCACGGTGCGGATGCCGGCCCGGCCGGCGATGCGCGCCGGGTCGACGCCGGCGGCGAAATCCGGCAGCAGCTCCCGGAGCCGCTGCAGATTGGCGCGGTGGTCTTCCGGGCGCACCGTTTCGTCCGTGGAGCCTTCCTCGTAGGTGGCCCCCGCCACATGCACGCCGAAGGCGAGGGCGGGCGTGACGTAGCCTTCCCGGGTGACGACGGTCTTGATGGCGCGCCCCGGCTCGGCCGGGATGCAGGTGATCTGGCCGCGCACCGGGCGCAGGGGCAGTCCGGAAGCCTGCGCGAAGCGTTTCGCCAGATGGCCGTTGGCGAGGACGGCGACGTCAGCTTCGGCGATCGTCCGGCCCGCCTCGTCGATCACGCGCCAGCCGTGCTCGTCCTTCATGAGGTCGACGGCATGGCGCCGCGCATGGAACCGCACGGCGTCCCCCGCGGCGCGCAGGGCGGCGGCGCACAGGCTGGGCGGGTGCAGGCAGCAGCCCTGGGGAAACCACCAGCCGCTGGACGGCACGCGCCAGCCGGCCAGCGCCGACGCCTCGTCCCTATCCACCCAGCGCAGCACCTCCGGCGGCAGCAGGCCGGCCTCGGCGATGCGCCGCTGCCGCTCAACACCGCGCGCATCGCGCGCCAGGCGCAGCACGCCGCACTGCTGCCAGAGAAGGCCTGACCCGGCCGCGTCGAATTCGGCGAGCCGGCGCAGGGTGTAATGGAAGCCGGCCAGGGTCAGCCGGCTCAGCCGGTTCCAGTCGGCGGAGGGCACCGGCTGCATGATGCCGATGGGATTGCCGGAGGTTTCCCGCGCCGGTCCGTCGCGCCGTTCCACCAGGTCCACCGTCCAGCCGCGGGCGGCGAGGCGCTCCGCAGCCAGGGTGCCGGCCAGGCCGGCGCCGATGACGAGCGCCCGGCGTTCGCGGCCTTCCTCCGGGGCATCGCCGGGAAAGCGGCCGACGAGCCTTTCCCGCTTGCGGCCGAAGCCGGGGCGCTTCTCGATGCGGAAGCCGGCGGCGGCCAGCCCGCGGCGCACCTCGCCCGCCACCGTGTAGCTGGCGCAGGTGGCGCCGGGGGCGGCGAGCCGGGCAAGCTGGGCGAACAGGGCGGCGCTCCACATGTCCGGGTTGCGCGCCGGGGCAAAGCCGTCGAGGAAGAAGGCGTCGACCTGCGCCGCGAGCTGCGCCAGGGCGACGGCCGCCTCGCCCCACAGGAGCGTGAGGCTCACCCGGCCGCCGTCCAGGCGCAGGCGATGGAAGCCGGGGTAGAGGGGCGGATAACGCTCGATCAGCGCGGCGCCCAAGGGGGCCAGCTCGGGCCAGTGGGCGTAGAGCCTGGCCAGGTCGTCGCGGCGGAAGGGATGCTTGTCGATGGCCAGGTAGTGCAAGCGCGAACCCGCCGGCGCGGTTTCGCGAAAGCTGCGCCAGGCGCAGAGGAAGTTGAGGCCGGTGCCGAAGCCGGTCTCGAGAATGGTGAAGCGGCTGCGGTGCGTCCAGCGGGCCGGCAGACCGTTGCCGGAGAGGAAAACGTGCCGGGTTTCGTCCAGCCCGCCGTGCACCGACCAGTAGGTGTCGCCGAAGGCTTCGCTGTAGGCCGCACCGTCCTGCAGGACGAGCGCGGCGGGGATGATGGGCTCCGGCGTGGGCAAGGTTCAGCGGGCGAGGATCACGCCGTTCTCGACGCGCACCTTGTCGCCGGGGCGCCAGGCGGGCGCGGCGTCCTGGGTGAGCACGCGGCTGGTGCCGTCGTCGAAGCGCACGACGATCTCGTACTTGACGCTCTGGCGCACGCTTTTCTCGACCTGGTGGCCGGCCACGCCGCCGGCGACGGCGCCGACGATGGTGGCGAGGTCCTTGCCGCCGCCCTTGCCGACCTGGTGGCCGAGCACGCCGCCGACGACCGCACCGCCGACGGCGCCGAGGCCCGTGCCCTCACCCTTCTCCTGGACTTCGCGGATCGCCTCGACCACGCCGCAGTCGGGGCAGGGCGGGGGCGCCGGCTGGGCAGCTGGCGCGGGCGGCGCCGCCGGTGCTGGTTGCGGGCCGGCCTTGGGCGCCTGCGCCACCTTGCGCTTGACCGGTGCGGCCGGTGCGGCCGGTGCGGGAGCGGGCGCGGGTTTTGCGGTGGGTTCGGGCGCCGCTTGCGGCGCGGGCGCCGGGGCAGGGACGGCGGCGACCGACTCGGCCGGCTCGGCCGGCTTGGCGGCGCTGCCGACCCCGGGAATGACGCCGAAGATGGCGCCGATGCCGGCGGCGGACAGCAGGATCACCGCTACCGCGGCGACCCAGAGGACGGGGTGCAGCCTGTTCCCGGATTTCGTAGCTTCCATGCTGTTCTCCTTGGTGAAGGTTTCCAGCGGGACTAACGCGCCGTCGGGGTGGCCGATGACGCGCGAAACACTCTTTTACACCTCGCGGCGCAGCTGCGGGAACAGGATGACGTCGCGGATGCTCGGGCTGTCCGTGAGCAGCATCACCAGGCGGTCGATGCCGACGCCGCAGCCGGCGGTGGGCGGCAGCCCGTATTCCAGGGCGCGAACGTAGTCTGCATCGTAATACATCGCCTCCTCGTCGCCCGCTTCCTTGGCCTTGGCCTGCTCCAGGAAGCGCGCCGCCTGGTCCTCCGGGTCGTTCAGCTCGGAGAAGCCGTTGGCGATCTCGCGCCCGGCGATGTAGAGCT
>CAYZLI010000029.1:1895-28739 GCA_964479195.1 uncultured Rhodocyclaceae bacterium | reverse complement strand
GCCACAAGGGCATCGCCCACCAGAAGCCCAAGGGCATGAAGGAAGACGACGAGGAGTAGGAGCCCGGCTCCACCGGGCGATTGGTCGCCGGGCCGCATTGCGGCAGGCGGCGCACACCCTTATAGTAATACCGCAATTGCAACTAGATAACGAGGAGTCATCCATGCACACACGACTGATCACCGCCTCCGCAGTGGGACTTGTGCTCGCGCTGGGCGCTGGCGGCGCTGCGGCTGCACCCGACTGGGGCAAAGTACCGAACAAGAAGATCACGGTCTTCTATCCCGGGGCATCCCCGATCGAGTGGATCACCAACGGCACCGAGCATGGTGGCGCCAAGGGCATGCGCAAGGGCGAGACCTGCACCAGTTGCCATGAGGAAGAAGTGGCGGACATGGGCAAGAAGATGGTGACCGGGCAGAAGATCGAGCCCAAGCCGATCAAAGGCAAGGCGGCGGCGATTCCGGTGACCGTGCAAGCGGCGCACGACGGCACCAATCTCTACCTGCGCTTTAGCTGGAAACAGCCGGCTGGCGGTGGCGAGAAAATGGACAAGGACAATCCCGTCAAGCTGGCCTTCATGCTGGCGACCGATGCCATCATCTACAAGGACGCCAAGGGCAAGGAGATCGAGGCGGCGAAGCTGGGCGGTTGCTGGGCGACCTGCCATCAGGATTCGCGCACCATGCCCGAAGGCAAGGACGACAAGAAGACCAAGTACGTCGCCGGCGCCGATCTCAAGGGCGGCAAGTTCTACGACCTGGTCCAATGGAAAAGCAAGGGCAAGCCGGTTGACGGCTATGTCGCCGACAAGCGCGTGATGGAAGGCGGCAAGGCGCTGGTGGATGCCAAGGGCGAACTGAACGGGGACACCTGGAGCGTGACCTTTACCCGCAAACTGGCGGGCGGCGAGGGGGACATCGCGCTGGCCGCCGGCAAGACCTACAATTTCGGCTTCGCCATTCACGACGACCACACCAACGGCCGGTTCCACCATGTCTCGCTCGGCTACACGCTGGGCATCGACGCCAAGGCGGACGTCACTGCCGCCAAGCAGTAGGCGGACGGCGCCGGTTCCGCGGGCCTGGCGCGCGGAACCGCTCCCGCTGCTGAAACGGGCGCCGGCCCTGCTGGCGCTCGTTTGTTTTGCGGCCTTCGCCGAACCGATGGCGGAGGTCGCCATCGAGAAATACCAGTTCGTTCCCCGCGAACTGACGGTCAAGGCCGGGACCACCGTCCGCTGGGTCAACAACGAGAAGCGGGCGAATCATTCGATCCTCTTCCCGGCTGAAGGCCCGATCGAGTCCGACCGGTTCTTTCCCGGCGAATCCTGGCAACGGACCTTCCCCAAGGCCGGCAGCTACCCCTATACCTGCGGGCCCCACCCGGAAATGAACGCCGTGATCCACGTCACGGAGTAGCCCGCCGCTTCCTGCGGTTGCGGCCCACCGCCGGTTCTGGCGGTTTTTCTTTTTGTGGCAATAGGTTAGGCGAATGGCGCGCCGCTTGCGGCGTCGTCCGCAAAATTGATTCGCGTCAATAACCCTACCCGGGCAAATGGTATATCGTCGGGGCGTAACAATAAAATTATCTTATTAACTGCAGTTTGATTTTTATCAAACATTGATGTTTCGCAAATTTTGACATTTCTCAACCAGGAGGATGATCATGACAAAGAGATACAAACTGCCAGTCGCGGGAGCCGCGCTGTTGGCGGCCCTGCCCTTGGCCGCGGCCACGGCTTACGCCCAGGACCGGGTCAAGCCGGGGGTGACCGACATCGAGATGAAATACCAGGCGGGTGATTCGCCCATGGGCCAGGTGGAGATGCACCAGAACATCAATCCCAAGGCGCCGCCCATGACCAAGGCGGAGTTCGAGAAGGGCAAGGAAATCTACTTCCAGCGCTGCGCCGGCTGCCACGGCGTGCTGCGCAAGGGCGCCACCGGCAAGCCGCTCACCACGGACAAGACCCTGGCCGCCGGCACCGAGTACCTCAAGGTGTTCATCAAGTACGGCTCGCCCGCCGGCATGCCCAACTGGGGCACCTCGGGCGAGCTGACCGACGCCGAGGTGGACCTCATGGCCCGCTACGTGCAGCAGGAGCCGCCCTCGCCGCCCGAGTACGGCATCAAGGAGATGCAGGCCACCCACAAGGTCATCGTCGCGCCGGGCAAGCGCCCGACGAAGAAGATGAACGACATCAACATCGACAACCTCTTCTCGGTCACCCTGCGCGACTCGGGCGAGATCGCGCTGATCGACGGCGAGTCGAAGAAGATCATCAACATCATCAAGACCGGCTACGCCGTGCATATCTCCCGCATGTCCAAGTCGGGACGCTACCTGTACGTGATCGGCCGCGACGCGCGGATCAACCTGATCGACCTGTGGCTGGAGAAGCCGGACAACGTCGCCGAGATCAAGGTGGGCCTCGAGGCGCGCTCCGTGGAAACCTCCAAGTTCAAGGGCTATGACGACAAGTACGCCATCGCCGGCACCTACTGGCCGCCCCAGTTCGTGATCATGGAGGGCGACACCCTGAAGCCCCTCAAGATCGAGTCGACCCGCGGCATGACGGTGGACACCCAGGAGTACCACCCCGAGCCGCGCGTCGCCTCCATCGTCGGCTCCCACTACAACCCGGAATTCATCGTCAATGCCAAGGAGACCGGCAAGATCCTGGTGGTCAATTACAAGGACCTGGACAACCTGAAGATCACCAGCATCAATGCCGCCCGCTTCCTGCATGACGGCGGTTTCGACTCCACGGGCCGCTACTTCCTCGTGGCGGCCAACGCCTCCAACAAGATCGCCGTGGTGGACACCAAGGAAGACAAGCTGGCGGCGCTGCTGGACGTGGGCAAGATCCCGCACCCGGGCCGCGGCGCCAACTTCGTGCATCCCAAGTTCGGTCCCGTCTGGGCCACCAGCCACCTGGGCGACGAGACGGTCAGCCTGATCGGCACGGACCCGAAGAAGCACCCGAAGGAGGCCTGGAAGGTGGTGCAGACCCTGAAGGCCCAGGGCGGCGGCTCGCTCTTCATCAAGACCCACCCGAAGTCGAAAAACCTGTGGGTCGACACCCCGCTCAACCCGGAGGCCAAGCACAGCCAGTCCATCGCCGTGTTCGACATCAAGGCCTTGGACAAGGGCTACGAAGTCCTGCCGATCGCCGAGTGGGCCGGCATCGGCGAAGGCGCCAAGCGCGTCGTCCAGCCCGAGTACAACAAGGCCGGCGACGAGGTGTGGTTCTCCGTCTGGAGCGCCAAGAACCAGCAGTCGGCCATCGTGGTCGTAGACGACAAGACGCGCAAGCTGAAGGCCGTGATCAGGGATCCCAAGCTCATTACGCCGACAGGCAAGTTCAACGTTCACAACACGCAGCACGACGTCTATTAAGAGGTGAATCCATGAAACTCAGCCATATCGCAATGCTTTGCGGCATCGCCGGGCTCGTCGCGGCTCCCGCCGCCATGGCCAACGAAGCCGCGGCCCAGAAGGCCGGCTGCATGGCCTGCCACGCCAAGGACAAGAAGATCGTCGGTCCGGCCTACCAGGAAGTGGCGAAGAAGTACAAGGGCCAGGCCGATGCCCCCGGCAAGCTCGCCGCCAAGGTGCGCAAGGGCGGTTCGGGCACCTGGGGCCCGGTGCCCATGCCGCCGAATCCGACCGACAAGATCAACGATGCGGACCTCAAGGCCGTCATCGACTGGATCCTGAAGATGTGAGCCTGGCGCCGGCGCGCGTTGAAACGGGGGCTGCGGCCCCCGTTTTTTTGTTCTATGGCTCCCTTGATGGAAGCACGCCCTTTGTCCGGCGCAATACGCTTCGCCATTGCGCCCTACGGCTCCCTTGATGGAAGTCAACGCTTTATGGGGCGCAAGCCTGCAATCTTGCGGCGTGCATACGAACTCGCCCATGAAGCAGCTTCTGCCCTTGGCCGCCGCCCTGCCCCTCGTCGCGCTTTCCTTCTGCGCCCTGGCCGCCCACGCCCAGCAGCCGCCGACGGTGGGCGCCGAGCGCGCCCGCGAGCTGGTGCGCCTGGTGCGGCAGGATTGCGGCTCCTGCCATGGCCTTACCCTGAAGGGCGGGCTCGGCCCGCCGCTGCTGCCCGAGACCCTGCGCGACAAGCCCGAGGACTCCCTGCGCTCCACGGTGCTGCAGGGCCGGTCGGGCACGCCCATGCCGCCCTGGCAGGCTTTCGTCAGCGAGGCGGAAGCGGATTGGATCGTGAAGCATTTGATGGCCGGCTTTCCCCAGGAAGAGGCCGCGGGACGGTAGATCATGGTGCGACAAATCGGGAGTATCGGTTTTGGCGGCGCTGTGAAAAGGCCGTTCGTCCTGAGCCCGTCGAAGGGCGAACGGCGCGGGCCGAAAGCCGCTCATGGTTCGACAAGCTCACCACGAGCGGCAGCTCGGCGCGCGCTCATGGTGGTGCTCGCAGCTTGTGTGCTGTCCGCCTGCACGACCATAGACCTGCGCGGCACGGGCGACCTGGGCATCGTCATCGAGCGCGCCGCCGGGCGCGTCGCGGTGGTGGAGGTCGGCGCCAAGCGCGTTCTCGCTAGCGTCGAGGGCCTGGGCGATCTCTCCCACGCTTCGGCGGTGTACTCCCGCGATGGGCGCTACGCCTATGTCTTCGGGCGCGACGGCGGGCTGACCAAGGTGGATCTGCTGCTCGGCAAGATCGCCAAGCGCGTCATCCAGGCCGGCAATTCCATCGGCGGCGCCATCTCCCAGGACGGCCGGCTGGTGGCGGCGCAAAACTACGAGCCGGGGGGCATCAAGGTGTTCGACGCCGACACCCTGGATCTGGTGGCCGACATTCCCTCCACCTACGGCGATGGCAGCCGCCGCTCCAAGGTGGTGGGCCTGGCCGATGCCCCGGGCAACAAGTTCGTCTATTCCCTGTTCGATGCCGGCGAGATCTGGGTGGCGGATCTGGCCGACCCGCGCCAGCCGAAAGTCACGAAATTCCGCAACGTCGGCAGCCAGCCCTACGACGGCCTGGTCACCCCGGACGGGCGCCACTACCTGGCCGGGCTGTTCGGCGAGGACGGCGTGGCCCTGGTCGATCTCTGGCAGCCGGAGAAGGGGGCGAGAAAGATCCTCGCCGACTACGGCAAGGGGCAGCTCAGTGGCCAAGAGCGGCTGCCCGTGTTCAAGATGCCCCACCTGCGCGGCTGGGCCGTCGCGGGGCGCCATGCCTATCTGCCCGCCATCGGCCGCCACGAGGTGCTGGTGGTGGACACCGCCACCTGGCAGGAAGTGGGGCGCATCCCCGTCAAGGGGCAGCCGGTCTTCGTCATCGCCCGCCCCGATGGGCGCCAGGTCTGGGTGAATTTCGCCTTCCCGGACAACGGCTGGGTGCAGGTGGTGGACACCCTCGACCACAAGATCGTGCAGACCCTGCAGCCCGGCAAAGCGGTGCTGCACCTGGAATTCACGCCCCGCGGCGAGGCGGTGTGGCTCTCCGCCCGGGACGATCACAAGGTCGTCGTCTATGACACCACCAGCTTCGCCCGGCTGGCGGAACTGCCGGCCCAGAGCCCCTCGGGCATCTTCTTCACCTCGCGCGCGGCGCGGATCGGCTTTTAGCAATGGACCAGCCCCTGGACAACCTGGAGTTCCACCTCATCAACGACTTCCAGCGCAACTTCCCGCTGGAGCCGGAGCCCTTCGCGGAAATGGCCTACCGGCTGTGCACCGACGAGGCGACGGTGCTTGGCGCCCTGCGCCGGCTCGGCGAGGCCGGCGTCGTCAGCCGGGTCGGCGCGGTGCTGGCGCCGCGCCGGGTGGGCGCCAGCACGCTGGCGGCCCTGGCCGCGCCGCCCCATCGCCTGGAGGCAATCGCCGCGCTGGTGAGCGCCCGCCCGGAGGTGAACCACAACTACGAGCGGGCGCACCGCTACAACCTGTGGTTCGTCGCCCAGGCCGCCGACCAGGGGCAACTGCGCGCGCTGCTCGCTTCCATCGAGCGGGAGACCGGCTGCGCCGTCATGGCGCTGCCCCTGGAGCACGAGTTCTACATCGACCTGGGCTTCGACCTGGCCGGCGTATGCAAAACGCCCTGCTCCGGGCATCGCATCGAGGCGGGCCACAGCCACGCCCTCCACGCCCTGTCGGCGCAGGAGAGCCACCTGATGGCCGCGCTGCAGGACGGGCTGGAACTGGTGCCCCGTCCCTTCGCCCGCCTGGGGGCGCAGGCCGGCATGGGCGAGGAGCAGGCGATCGCCACCCTGAAGGCCTGGCGCAACGAGGGCGTCATCAAGCGCTTCGGCGTCGTCGTGCGCCACCACGAACTGGGCTACACGGCCAACGCCATGGTGGTGTGGGACGTGCCGGATGCGGAGGTGGCCGAAGTCGGCGCCCGGCTGGCCGCCGAGCCGGAGGTGACCCTGTGCTACCGGCGCCGGCGCCATCTTCCCGAGTGGCCCTACAACCTCTACTGCATGATCCATGGCCGGGAGCGCGGCGCCGTGGAGGCGGCGGTCGCCGACCTGCGCGGCCGGCTGGGCCTGGCCGGCTATCCGAACGCGGTGCTGTTCTCGCGCCGGCGCTTCAAGCAGTGCGGCGCCCGCTACGTCCCGGCCGCCGCCCTCACCCCCAGCCCCTCTCCCGCTCTCGCGGGCGAGGGGAGCTTCGTGTCGGAAATGGCCGCGGGCCATTTCCGGGAAATTCGGTAAGCCGTCCATGGATGAGCTGGACCGCCGGATCATCAACGCCCTGCAGGGCGGCTTCCCCATCTGCGCGGAGCCCTACCGGGAAGTGGCGCTGGCGCTGGGCATCGAAGAGGCGGAGCTGATCGCGCGCCTGCAGCGGCTGCTGGAAGCCCGCGTGCTGACCCGCTTCGGCCCCATGTACCAGGTGGAGCGCCTGGGCGGCGCCTTCGTGCTGGTGGCCCTGGCGGTGCCCGAGGCGGACTTCGACCGGGTGGCGGAGCAGGTCAACGCCCTGTCCGAGGTGGCCCACAACTACCGGCGCGAGCACGCCTTCAACATGTGGTTCGTGCTGGCCACGGAAACGCCGGAGGGCATCGGCCAGGCCATCGCCAGGATCGAGCAGGCGACCGGCCTGCCGGTCTATGCCTTCCCGAAGCTGCGGGAATACTTCGTCGAGATGAAGCTGGCGGCGTAGGGGGTGAGCGGTGAGCCGTAGGGAACCAGTCGCGCTCGATCCGGATGACCGGCGCCTGATCGTCGCGACCCAGGGCGGCCTGCCGCTGGTGCCGCGGCCCTATCATGCGTTGGCCATGCAGCTCGGCATGCCGCCCGAGGAGGTCATGGCGCGCTTGCGGCGCCTGCTGGAGGCCGGGGTGATCCGCCGCATCGGCGCCGTGCCCAACCACTACGCCATCGGCTATACCGCCAACGGCATGTCCGTGTGGGACGTGCCGGACGAGCTGATCGACGAACTGGGCGAGAAGCTCGGCCGGCTGCCCTTCGTCACCCACTGCTACCACCGCCCGCGCCATCCGCCCGAGTGGCCCTACAACCTGTTCGCCATGGTGCATGGCAAGAGCCGCGCCGAGGTGGAGGCGCAAGTGCAGGAAATCGCCGCACTCCTGGGCAAGGCCTGCCGGCGCTTTGATGTGCTCTACAGCAGCCGCATCCTCAAGAAGACCGGCTTGCGCTTGGCGGGGTAGGCGCAATAAGCCGCGCCGCTTCGCGGCTATTGCGCCCTACGACTCCTCGGCTGACGCGAGGATCGCCTGCGCCAGGCCCTCGACCACCCGGGCCATGCGCCCGTAATCGAGCTTCTCCGGCGTGTCGCTGGCGCGGTGGTAATGGGCGTTGCGGTAGAAGGCCGTGTCGGTCACCATGAGGGCAGGGTAGCCCTGGCGCCAGAAGGAGAGCTGGTCGCTCCAGGCTACGCCCGGTATGAGCGACGGGGCGGCGAGCCGCTCCGCGGGAAAATCGCTGGCGGCGCGAAAGGCCCGGGTGAACCGGTCGAGCGCCCGGCGCGAGGCCAGGTTCGACACGAAGGCGATGAAGTTCCCGCACCCGGGATAGAAGAAGCGCAGCAAGGGCGGATAGGCCTGGCTGCCGGTCGCGTCGCTGTAGCAGCCGAGCATTTCCAGGGAGAGCATCAGGCGGATGTCGTCGCCCCGCGCCCGCGCCGCCCGGGCGTAGACCATGCTGCCCATCTGCTTCCAGAAGAAGAAGGGCGGCTCCTCGTTCACGAAAGCGACGAAGCGCAGGCTGCGGCGCGGGGCAGCGTCGGCCAGGAGACGGCTGAGCTCCAGCAGGCCGGCCACGCCGCTGGCGTTGTCGTCGGCGCCGGGGCTGCCGGCGACCGTGTCGTAATGGGCGCCCACGAGGACGATCTCGCGGGAGGGGCCGGAGCGCACGACTTCGAGGTTTTCGCAGGCGACCCCCGCCGCGGTGTAAGCCTGGGCGGCGACCGGGTGGCCCTGGGCCTGCCATTGGCCCCGGATGTAATCGGCAGCCGCGTGCAGGGCCTCGGGCCGATAGACGTTGCGCTCGCCGATCCGGGCGGCGAGGGCGCTCACGTGGGCGCGCAGGCGGGCGGCCAAGCCCTCGCCGGGGGAGTCGCAGGCTTGCGGGGTTGACATGGTGCTTTCACTATAGCCCCGAGGGCGGATTGACGTGCATCAACGCCATATTTCGCCGGCCTGATAACTTGCCCAGCATGTTTCGTATCTCCCAGTACATGCAAGAGATCGCCCGGCCGACGCCCTTGGGGCCGAAGCGCAATGGTCGCCCCGAAGCGTTGCCCGAGGGGCCCCTGAAAGGGGATCGGGCAGCGGAGGGGATGCCAGCGACCGCGGACGGGGCGCCCGCATCCCGCTCCGGGGTCGCACCTGCCTTCGGCAGGCACTGCTCCGCCCTACGCAGTCGCCCCGGACCGGTGGTCATCTGGAACCTCATCCGCCGCTGCAACCTCACCTGCAAGCACTGCTACTCCATCTCCGCCGACAAGGATTTCGCCGGCGAGCTGACGACCCCCGAAATCTTCCGCGTGATGGATGACCTCATGGGCTTCGGCGTGCCGGTGCTGATCCTCTCCGGCGGCGAGCCCCTGCTGCGCCCGGACCTCTTCGACATCGCCAGGCGTGCCAAGGCCCTGGGCTTCTACGTGGGCCTGTCCTCCAACGGCACGCTGATCACGGAAGAGAACATCGAGCGCATCGCGGAAGCGGATTTCAACTATGTGGGCGTGAGCCTGGACGGCATCCGGGCGACCCACGACAAGTTCCGCCGCATGGACGGGGCCTTCGAGAAGTCGCTGGCCGGCATCCGCCTGTGCCGCGACCGGGGCATGAAGGTGGGGGTGCGCTTCACCATGACCCGGGACAACGCCCACGACCTGCCGGGGCTGCTGCAACTCATCGAGGACGAGGGCATCGATCGCTTCTACTTCTCCCACCTCAACTACGCCGGCCGCGGCAACAAGAACCGCAAGGACGACGCCCATCACCAGATGACGCGCCGGGCCATGGACCTGCTCTTCGACACCTGCCGGGCGTATCAGCAGCGCGGGCTCGACAAGGAGTTCACCACGGGCAACAACGATGCCGACGGGGTGTACATGCTCTATTGGGTGCGCCGGCACTTCCCCCATCTCGAGGCGCACATCCGCGCCAAGCTCGTGCAGTGGGGCGGCAATTCCTCGGGCGTAAACGTGGCCAACATCGACAACCTGGGCAATGTGCACCCGGACACCATGTGGTGGCACCACAACCTGGGCAACGTGCGCGAGCGGCCGTTCTCGGAAATCTGGACGGACACTACCGATCCCCTCATGGCCGGCCTGAAGGCGCAGCCGCGCAAGGTGCATGGGCGTTGCGGCGCCTGCGCCCATTTCGACATCTGCGGCGGCAACACCCGCGTGCGCGCCCAGCAGCTCACCGGCGATCCCTGGGCGGAGGACCCGGCTTGCTATCTCACCGACGAAGAGATTGGACTGAAATGAAAAACGGCTCTAACCACGGGGGACACGGGGAAAAGCTTAGGCGAAAAAGCCCCGTGCTCCCCGTGGTAATCGCTTTTCTTTGCTTGCACGCCGTCGCCGCCGAGCCGGTGCAGGAGCTGTACCAGCAGCGCTGCGCCGAGTGCCACGGCGCCGACCGGCTCGGCCTCATGGGTCCGGCCCTGCTGCCGGAGAATCTCTCGCGGCTGAAGAGGAAGGACGCGGAGGCGATGATCCGCGACAGCCGCCCGGTCGTGCAGATGCCGCCCTTCCGCGACGTCCTCAAGCCCGAGGAAATCCAGCAGCTCGCCGACTACATCTACACGCCCGTCAAGCCCGCCCCCACCTGGGGCGAGAAGGAAATCGCCGCCTCGCGCATCGTGCATTTCGCGACAGGCGCCCTGCCGGACAAGCCGCAGTTCTCCGCCGACTTGATGAACCTCTTCGTGGTGGTGGAAGGCGGCGACCATCACGTCACCATCCTCGACGGCGACAAACTGGAGCCCATCCACCGCTTTCCCTCCCGCTTCGCCCTGCACGGCGGGCCGAAGTTCACGCCGGACGGGCGCTACGTCTTCTTCGCCTCCCGCGACGGCTGGATTTCCAAGTTCGACATCTGGAACCTCAAGGTGGTGGCCGAGGTGCGCGCCGGCATCAACACGCGCAATGCCGCCGTCTCCGGCGACGGCAAATACGTGGCGGTGGCCAACTACCTGCCGCACACCCTGGTGATCCTGGATGCCGACCTCAAGCTCGTGAAGATCCTTCCGGTCGCGGACAAGGACGGCAAGCAGAGCTCCCGCGTCTCCGCGGTCTATACGGCCGAGCCGCGCAAGAGCTTCGTCGCCGCCCTGAAGGACGTGAAGGAGGTATGGGAGGTGAGCTACGATCCCCAGGCCCCGGAGATCGCCCTGGGGGTCATTCACGACTTCAAGTACCGGGAGGGGGCTTTCGCGCCCGGCTTCCTCAATCCCCGGCGTTCGGTGCTGGACGACTACCTGGACGACTTCTTCTTCACCCAGGAGTACAGCGAAGTGATGGGCGCCTCGAGAGATGGAGGCAAGGGCCAGGTGGTGCATCTGGATGTGCGGCGCAAGATCGCCGACCTGGAACTGCCCGGCATGCCGCACCTGGGCTCGGGCATCACCTGGACCTGGCAGGGGCGCCCGGTGATGGCCACGCCCAACCTCAAGGAAGGCGTGGTCAGCATCATCGACATGAAGGACTGGAAGACGGTGAAGCAGATCAAGACGCCGGGCCCCGGCTTCTTCATGCGCAGCCACGAGAACACCCGCTACGCCTGGGTGGATTCCATGATGAGCCCGCAGCACAAGGACACGCTCACCGTGATCGACAAGGAGACCCTGGAGGTTGTGGCGCAGTTGAAGCCCATGCCGGGCAAGACCCTCGCCCACATCGAATTCACCCGCGACGGCAAGTACGCGCTGGCCAGCCTGTGGGAGAACGACGGTGCGCTGCTCGTCTACGACGCCGCCACGCTGAAGGAAGTGAAGCGCCTGCCGGCAAAGAAGCCCGTCGGCAAGTACAACGTGCACAACAAGATCACCCGCTCCGCGGGGACGAGCCACTGACCGGGGCCGCAGGCGGCGCTCACTTCTTCGCGCCGCCTGCGGGCATGGCCCGCTCCTCCCGCTCCATCAACGGCTTCATTTCCGCTGCCTTCTTCTCGGCGGCCTTCTTCACGTCGCCCTTCATCATGCCTTCGCGCTTCATGCCGATGGGCATGGGTTCGTCCATCCGCATGGGCTGCTTGACCTTGGCGGGCGCCTTCGGCGTCCAGTTGGAAATCGCCGGCGGCTCGGCGGCGAGCGCGAGCGCGCCGGCCAGGAACAGCGCGGACAGAATCCCGTTCTTCATCGCCGGCGCTCACAGCCCCGAGAACCAGTTGTAACCCTGGTCCTCCCAGTAGCCTCCCGGGTACATGTTGGTGACGAAGATGGCCATGATGTGCTTCGGGTTCTTGAAGCCGAGCTTGGTGGGGATGCGCAGCTTCATCGGGAATCCGTACTTCGGCGGCAGGATCTCGTCGGCGAAGCGGAAGGTGAGCAGGGTCTGGGGATGCAGGGCGGTGGCCATGTCGATGCTGGTGTAGTAATCATCGGCGCACTTGAAGCCGACGTACTTCGCGCCGAGGTCGGCGCCGACCCGCTCCAGGAACGTGCGGAAGGTGACGCCGCCCCATTTGCCGATGGCGCTCCAGCCTTCCACGCAGACGTGGCGGGTGATCTGGGCGGTCTGGGGCAGCGCGTACAGCTCCGGCAGGGTCCACGGTTTGCGCTCGCGGATGAGTCCGCCGAGTTCCAGTTGAAAGTCGCCGGCGTCCACTTCCGGGACCTCGTCCTCGCCGTAGAAGGCGTTGAAGGGGAAGGGTCGGGTGATGGCGCTTTCCGGGTAGGTCGGCGCGAGCTTGTCGGGGTTGAACAGGGCGGCCTGGACGCGGTCGTTCCAGCGGGACATGGCCCACAGGACCTTCTGCACGGCCTCCACGTCGCCGATGCGGCAGCCGGAAAGCAGGGTCAGCGCGCCGAGGCTCAGGGACTGCTTCAGGAACAGCCTTCGCTCCAGCCGCTGGATGCTCCTCGAGGCCGGGTCCACCAGTCTGCGGTCGATGCCGGTGCGCCGTTTCACCCGTGTTCCTTTCGCGCACGGCCGGTCCACATGGGCAGGAAGGTGCGCGGCACCAGCGCCACCATGACGACGTGGACCACCAGGAACAGCACCATGGCGCCCATGGCCAGGAAGTGCACCCAGCGCGCGCCCTCGTAACCGCCCATGAGCGCGGCCAGTTCCTGCAATTGCACCGGCTTCCAGATGGCGAGGCCCGAGAGCACCAGCAGGATGCCGATGACGATCACCCCCAGGTAAGCCATGCGCTGAACAGGGTTATAGACGCCTACCTCGTGGGACAGGCGGCCGCGCAGGACGTTTGCGATCTCCCGCAGGACGGAGTGCAGGGAGATGGGCAGGAAACTGCGGCGGTAATGGCCGGAAAAAATACCGTACAGCAGATAGGCCAGGCCGTTGAACACCAGCAGCCACATGGCGGCGAAATGCCACTGCAGCGCGCCCCCGAGCCAGCCGCCGAGCGTGAGGTCCGGCGGGAACTTGAAGCCGAAGAGCGGCGACGCGTTGTAGATGCGCCAGCCGCTCAGGATCATCACCAGCATGGCCAGGACGTTGATCCAGTGGACCGCCCGGACCATGAGCGGATGCACGAGGATCGTGTCGTCTTCGCCGCGAGCCGCGCTGTCGCCACCGAGCACGGAAAATCCTTTCGGGTGCCTTGTCCCACAGCTTCCTGTATAGCACCTGACGGCGTCGAGTCCATCGATCCGTCGCCCGGAATCATCGCCGCTGCCGCCAGTCTCAGCCTGTATCGCTGATGCCGGAGGAAGTGGCGCCATGGCCGGGAAAGCCGATCCCTGGATCGAGAGCTCCGATGTGCTGCCGATGTTTCCGACCCTGATCTGGAAACTCCAGCTCGACGCAGCACTGCATGAAGCGATGGATGCGAAGCTGCTCGCGGCCATCGACGCGATGCGCCAGGACCTGCCCGGGCTGGGCCGCGGCGAGGCCTGGCAGTCGGCCCAGGCCCTCCACGAGCTCGCGGAATTCCAGGACTTCGCCGCCTGCGTCCAGCGCGCGGCGAAGAGCGTGCTGCGCTTCCTGCGGATAGGCTATGAGGACTGCCGCATCACCGGCTGCTGGGCCAACATCCTCGCCCCGGGCGCCGCCCACCGCGCCCACAGCCATCCCAACAACTTCCTGAGCGGCGCGTACTACCTGCAGACCCGGGAAGGCGCGGACACCATCAACTTCCATGACCCGCGGCTGCAGACCGGGATCATCCGCCCGCCGGTCGTGGAGCTTACGGCGGAGAATACCGACCAGGTGGTGGTGCGGGTGGAGAACGGAACGTTGCTGGTCTTCCCGGCCTGGCTGCAGCATTCGGTCGACGCCAACCGGAGCGCCGAGCCCCGGATCAGCCTCAGCTTCAACCTCATGTTCAGCGGCTTCACCGAGAACCTCAGCAAGCCCTTGTGGTAGCTGCAAAAAAAGCAGGGCGAATCGCCCTGCTTTTTCGCGAGCAGGAAAACCCTACTTCTTCATTTCCTCCTTCTGCTCTTCGGCCTTGGCTGCCTTCTTGGCGGTCTTCTTCTTGGCAGCCTTCTTCTCGGTCTTCTTCTCGTCCTTCATTTCCGCCTTCTCGTCCTTCTTCTCCATCATGGCCTTATCGTCCTTCATGTCCTTCATGCCGCCGGTGTGGGAGGCGGCCAGGGCGCTCATGCTCACCGTGGCGAACATGGCGGCGATCAGCATCGACAGCAGTTTGCTCATTTGACTCTCCTTGGGGTAGGGTTGCAGGAAGCTTGACACTTGAAGCGTGTCAATGCGCTTAACGCCGCCGCCGTACACCGGTTGACAGGCCGGTTGCCGAATTCGCAGCAATACCCATAACCATGTAATGGCCATGAATCGCCCTGTCATAGCAGCCCGGCTCGGCCCGCTCCTTCGAGCCGGGCTGCCGCTGTTGGTCGCGGCCGCGGCCTGGGCCGCGCCTTTCGTGCCGAAGGACGACGCCGAGGTGCTGGAGCGGCTGCCGGTGCGCGCCGCCGATCCCGTCGCCCGCGAGTTGCGGGAATTGCGGGCCGCCAACGCCGTAAGCCCGGGGGATGCCGCCGCGGCGGCGCGCCTGGCCCGGCGCTACTTCGACCTGGCCATGGCCGAGGGCGATCCGCGCTACATCGGCTATGCCCAGGCGGCACTGGCGCCGATCCCCCTGGATGAGGGCGCATCGGCGGAACTGTGGCTGCTGCGCGGCCTGCTGCGCCAGTACGGCCACGACTTCGAGGGCGCGCTCCAGGACCTGGGCCGGGCGCTCCAGGCCGATCCCGACTACGCCGAGGCCCGCTCCTGGCGCGCCGCCCTGCACATGGTGCGGGCGGACTACGCCAAGGCGCGGGAGGAGTGCGCCGCCCTGCGCAGCCGGAGGCTGATGGGGGCGGGCTGCGCAGCCTACGTCGACGCCGCCAGCGGCCGCCTGGCTGCCGCTTATGCCGCCCTGGGCGACGCGCTCGCCCGTTCACCGGGAGCGAGTGCCGAGCAGCGCCTGTGGGTGCTCACGCGCCTGGCCGAGTTCGCCCAGCGCCAGGGCAAGCCCGCCGAGGCCGAGGCGCACTTCCGCGCCGCCCTGGCCCTCGGCCTCACCGACGGCTATCTCCTCGCCGCCTACGCGGACTTCCTGCTGGAGCAGGGCCGGCCGGGCGAGGTGCTGGAATTGCTGAAGGGCTGGGAGCGTTCCGACATCCTGCTGCTGCGGCTGGCCCTGGCTGCGCAGGCGGCCAAGTCGCCGGCGCTGGGCGGTTACGTGAGCACGTTGCGGGAGCGTTTCGCCGCGGCCGGCCTGCGCGGCGACAAGACCCACCAGCAGGAGGAGGCACGCCTGCGCCTGTTCCTCCTGGGCGATGTCCAGGGCGCGCTGCGCCTGGCGCAGGAGAACTACCGCGTGCAGCGCGAGCCGCGCGATGCGGAGATCCTGCTGCTGGCCGCGCGGGCGGCAAAGAGCCCCGACGCGGCGCAGCCCGCGCTCGACTGGCTGGCCCAATCGGGCTTCGAAGATTCGCGCCTGGCGCGCCTCGCCGAGGATCTGCGGGGAATGGTCGCACGATGAAGGCGCGCCAGAAAGCAGCCGAGCCGCTCGCCCTTCGACAAGCTCAGGGCGAACGGTCGCATCAAGAGCCGTTCGCGGTGAGCTCGTCGAACCAACAGCCGCTCAGGCTGCCGCTCCGGCGATTATGGTCGCATCAAGAGCCGTTCGCGGTGAGCTCGTCGAACCGTGAACGGGTCTTCGGGCTGCTCCTGGTCCTCCTCGCCCTGTTCCTGGCCGCGCCCGCCTGGGCCCACAAGCCCAGCGACAGCTACCTTGCCCTCAAGGCCGATGCGGCCGTGGTCGAAGGCCAGTGGGACATCGCCCTGCGCGACCTGGACTTTGCCATCGGCCTGGATGCCGACGGCAATGGCGAGATCACCTGGGGGGAGCTGCGCGCGCGTCACGGCGACATCGCCGCCTATGCGCTGTCGCGCCTGCGCGTGAACGCCGACGGCCAAGCCTGCCCGCTGCGCGTGACGGGCCACCTGGTGGACCGCCACAGCGACGGCGCCTATGCCGTGCTGCGCTTTGCCGCCGACTGCGCGGCCGCTCCGGCCGTACTGGAAGTGGGCTACCGCCTGTTCTTCGACCTCGACCGCCTGCACAAGGGCCTGCTGCGCCTGGAGCGGGACGGGGCCACGACGACCGGCGTGTTCGCTCCGGAGCGGCAGACGCAGCGCTTCGAGCTGGGCAGCGTGTCGCGCCTCGCCCAGTTCCTGCAATACCTGCAGGAGGGTGTCTGGCACATCTGGATCGGCTTCGACCACATCCTGTTCCTGCTTTCCCTGCTGCTGCCTGCGGTGTTCCTGCCGGTCGCCCGCGGCTGGGAGCCCGTGGAGCGGTTCGCGCCGGCTTTCTGGGACGTGTTCAAGATCGTCACGGCCTTCACCGTGGCGCACTCCATCACCCTGAGCCTTGCCGTGCTCGGCGCGGTGAGCCTGCCCTCGCGCCTGGTGGAATCGGCGATCGCCGCGTCCGTCGTGTTCGCCGCCGCGAACAACCTCTTTCCCCTGGTGCACGCCGGCCGCTGGCGCGTCGCCTTCCTCTTCGGGCTGGTGCACGGCTTCGGCTTCGCCAGCGTGCTGCAGGACCTGGGCCTGCCCCAGGGGGCGCTGGCGCTCGCCCTGGTGGGCTTCAACCTGGGCGTGGAGGTCGGCCAACTGGCCATCGTGCTGGTGTTCCTGCCGGCCGCTTTCCTGCTGCGCGCCTCCTGGGTCTATCGCCGCCTGGTCTTTTTCGGCGGCTCGGCGGCGACCGTGCTCATTGCCGCCACTTGGCTGATCGAGCGGATGTTCGACCTCAAGCTCCTCTCCTGACCAGAACCGTTTGTTATCCTGAATGGACTAAGCAGTACCCGCCCATCAACAGGCTGTTGAAGGAACCCCAGCATGAAACGACGCGCTTTCCTGCGCACGGCTGCCTCGGCCGCCGCGCTCACCCTGATTCCTCCCGCCGCCCGGGCGACCACTGCGCGCCGGCGCAGCTTCGAGATTACCTACGACATCGACCTCATTGCCGATCCGGACCCCGCCGAAGTATGGCTGCCCTTGCCCCAGAGCGCGGCCGGCTACCAGGAAGCCTTTTCCGCGGACTGGACGGGCACGGTCGCCAAGGCGGCGATCCGGCGCGAGGTTACGTACGGTGCGCGGATGTTTCACGCCGCCTGGCCGCGGGGCGATGAGCCGCGCCGGGTGCGCCTGTCGGCGCGCGTGGTGGCGAGGGACCGGGAGCTGCGACCGGGTTCGCCGGCGGGCCGTCCGATGCTCGATCCCGATGCCACCCTCTACCTCAAGCCGACGGCCAGCATGCCCTTGGACGGCATCGTCGGCGAGACCGCACGCCAGATCACCCGCGGCCTCGCGGCGCCGATCGACAAGGCCCGCGCCATCTACGAGTGGGTGGTGGACAACACCTTCCGCGACCCGGCGGTGGAGGGATGCGGCGTCGGCGACATCAAGTTCATGCTGGAATCGCGCAACTTCGGCGGCAAGTGCGCCGACATCAACTCGCTTTTCGTCGGGCTGGCCCGCGCCGCCGGCATCCCGGCGCGGGAGGTCTATGGCATCCGCGTGGCGGACTCCGCGCAGTTCAGGAGCCTGGGCAAGAGCGGCGACGTGAGCCGCGCCCAGCATTGCCGCGCCGAGTTTTACGCCGAGCCCTGGGGCTGGATTCCCGTGGATCCCGCGGACGTGCGCAAGGTGGTGCTCGAGGAAAACCTGTCGCTTGCCGATCCGAAGCTGCGGGCCTTGCGCGAGCGCCTGTTCGGCTATTGGGAAATGAACTGGATCGGCTTCAATACCGCGCGGGACTTCGACCTGGTGCCGACCCTCGGCCGTCCCGTCGACTTCTTCATGTACCCCAACGCCCGCACGGCCAGCGGCCATCGCGACGGCCTGGCGCCGGACAAGTTCCGCTATCGGATCACGGCGCGCGAGCTGACGGCCTAGCCCTGTCGGCCGGTCCGCCTCAAGGCCGGATGTTGCGGGAATACCCCTTGCCGGAACATGGGGTGAATTCCCTATCCGGATGGGGGAAGCCGCGTAGAATGGGGCGGCCCGCAGCGGCTACAATGCGCGACTTGCCCGATTACTCGAAGGAAGACAATGAAGTGCGTGGATGATTTCCGCCTGCGCCTCGGCACCCGGGAACTGGTGCCGATCGTGATCGGCGGCATGGGCGTGGACATCTCCACGGCCGAGCTCGCCCTGGAGGCCGCGCGCCTGGGCGGCATCGGCCATATCTCCGACGCCATGGTCAAGACGGTCTCCGACCGGCGCTACGACACGAAATTCGTCAGCGCGAAGCAGAAGCGTTATAAGCACAACGTCGCCAACGTGGACAAGTCCGAGGTGCAGTTCGACCTCGGCGACGTGGCCGAGGCGACGCGCCTGCACGTGGGCCATACCATGGAGGCCAAGCGTGGGCCGGGGCTGATCTTCATCAACTGCATGGAGAAGCTCACCATGAACGCGCCGCGGGAGACCCTGCGCGTGCGCCTGGCCGCGGCCCTGGACGCGGGCGTCGACGGCATCACCCTGGCCGCCGGGCTGCACCTGGGCTCCTTCGCGCTGATCGAGGACCATCCGCGTTTCCGCGACGCCAAGCTGGGCATCATCGTCTCGTCCCTGCGCGCCCTGCAGCTCTTCCTGCGCAAGTCGGCGCGGACGAACCGGCTGCCGGATTTCGTCGTCATCGAAGGGCCGCTCGCCGGCGGCCACTTGGGCTTCGGCATCGAAGACTGGATGAAGCACGACCTGCGCAGCATCGTCGCGGACATCCGCCGCTACCTGGAGCAGGAGCAGCTCGACATCCCGCTCATTCCCGCCGGGGGCATCTTCACGGGCTCCGATGCGGTGTCCTACCTGGAGGAGGGGGCGGCGGCGGTGCAGGTGGCCACGCGCTTCACCGTGACGGAAGAGTGCGGCCTGCCCGAGGGGGTGCAGCAGGAATACTTCAAGGCGGGCGAGGGGGACATCGAGGTGAACGGCATCTCGCCCACGGGCTATCCCATGCGCATGCTGAAGGGCAGCCCGGCCATCGGCGCGGGCATCCGCCCCAACTGCGAGGCCTACGGCTATCTGCTCGATTCGAACGGCCACTGCGCCTACATCGACGCCTATTACCGCGAGGTGGCGGCGCATCCGGGCGCGAAGAAGATCCAGGTCTGGGACAAGACCTGCCTGTGCACCCACATGCGCAACTTCGACTGCTGGACCTGCGGCGCCTACACCTGGCGGCTGAAGGACACGACGCGCCGCCTGCCCGACGGCAGCTACAAGCTGCTGACCGCCGAGCACGTGTTCCGCGACTATCAGTTCAGCAAGGACGGCGAGGTCGCGCTGCCGGAGTGACCGCGCTTGCGCGGTCATCCCCGCGGAGGCGGGGATCCAGCGGCGTTTGCCAAAGACACTGGGTCCCCGCGTTCGCGGGGACGACATACCTCAACCCGCCGGCTGCAGCGCGATCGAGCGGGCGCTGATGTGGAAGGCGTCCGAGAAGCACATGCCTTCCTCGGCGCCCTGGTTCTTCAACTGCGGGAAGACCGCTTCCACCATCTTCACCGAGCCGCAGGCGTAGATCTCCTTGCCGGCGAGGCTCGGGAAATCCTGCAGGATGGCCTCATGGACCAGCCCCGTGCGGCCGGTCCATTCGTCCTCGGGGCCCGGCTCGGAGATGACGGGGATGAACTTGAAGTTGGCATGCTCGCGTGCCCACTGCGCCGGCAACTCGGCCAGGTAGAGGTCGCGCCGCTTGCGCACCCCCCAGTAGAGGTAGATAGGCCGCTGCAGGCCGCGGTGGAAGGCGTCCTCCACCATGCTCTTCACCGGCGCGAAGCCCGTGGCCCCGGCGACGAAGATGATGGGCCGGTTCGATTCGCGCAGCACGAAATCGCCCAGGGGGCCCTCGAACCGGATGGCATCCCCCACTCGCATTTCCTCGAAGACATGGGTGGTGAAGCGCCCGCCCGGCACCAGGCGGATCTGCAGCTCGACGTTGCCCTGCTGGTGCGGCGCGCTGGCAAAGGAGAAGGCGCGGCGGCTGCCGTCCTGCAGGATGACGTTGATGTACTGGCCGGCGATGAAGGGAATCCTCTCGCCTTCCGGCAGCTTGATCGTCACCCCCATGACGTCGTGGGCGAGCAGTTCCAGCTTGTCGATGTGGCCCACGTATTCCTCGACCGGGGCGCGGGCCAGGGCGAACTCGGGCTGGTACTCGATCTCGATGTCTCCCAGGGGCGTGGCGCAGCACATGAGCACCTTGCCCATGGCGCGCTCCGCGGCGGATAGCGCCCCGGGCTGATACACGCCCGGGTCCACCGCGCCGTTGAGCACGGCGCACTTGCACGCGCCGCAGCCGCCGTTGCGGCAGTCGTAGGGCAGGTTGATCTCGCCCCGCAGGCCGGCGTCGAGGATGGTCTCGCCGAAGCGCGCCTTCACGGTCTTGTTGTCCGGGTGCACGCTGATCTGGACCTCCGCCTTGGCGCCACGGCGCAGGCGCGGCGGCAGCCAGGGTACGAGGAACAGAGCCACGCTGGCGCCGACGATCAGGGCCCACAGGCGCTCCAGCGGCCAGTCGTAGATCAGCGGGTAGATGGGCAGCAGGAACCAGTCGAATTCCAGGCTCGTCACCTCGATCGAGAGGTTGGCCGGGCCCTGGCTCACCACCGGCTTCGCCAGCGAGAGCGCGAGGAAGGTGAGGAGCACGGCGATGGCGATGGGCCGCGGCGGGTTGGTGTGGGCGCGCGGCACGCGCTGCACGTGGATCCACATGAGCATCAGCACCACCAGCGGCGCGCCCAGGTGGATGAAGGCGAGCAGGGTGAACAGGCGGTCGTTCACCGCCCCCTCGAAGATGAAATTGCGGATCAGCGTGCCCTTGAAGATGGGCAGCCAGTCGAGCATCTCGGCGGTGGCGACGGTGACGAACTGGGCCAGTTGGTCCCAGGGCAGCATGAAGCCGTTGATGGCGGAGATGTACACCAGCCAGATCAGCATCACGCCGGTGGCCCAGGAGAACCAGCGGAAGCCGCGGTACCGGTCGAAGCCGAAGTGGCGCACCATGTGCAGCAGCATGGTGAGGATCATGCCGTCGGAGGCATACCGGTGTACGCTGCGCATGATACCGCCCAGCCACCACTGGTCATGCGTGATGCTTTCCATGGAGTCGTAGGCGTCTTTCACGCCCGTGTCCATGAAGATGTAGAGGTAGAGGCCGCTGACCGAGACCAGCCAGAACTGGAAGAAGGTGATCGTGCCGAGGTGGTAGAGGGGATTCAGCTTGTCGCCGAAGGCGATGTTGAACACACCCTCGACGCGCATGAACAGCCATTGCAGCAGCTTGTGGATGGTCTTGAGCATCTTGTCTTCCGTCGGGGCTCGGGGTTGGCGAAGGGGCGGCGGCGGCAAAAAACGCCCGCGGAACCGTCCGAATAACCTTACTAAGTGTGCGGAATATAAGGCTTTAATTATTTTTCTTCCATGATTTGAATCAAGGCCGGCGGCCGGGCCGCCGGGGACAATCCTTGCCACCGCGAAAATTGACGCGGCCAGCATTAACCCCAACCGGAGAATGGACATGTCCCATCCGCATCTACACCTGCAGGCCGACCAGCTCTATCCCTTCGACGCCCGCGGCATCGCCAAGCGTTTTCGCCACGCCGCGATCTTCGGCGCCCTGGACGCGCTCTTCCCCGGCGAGACCATGCGCTTCTGCAACGATCACGACCCGCTGCCGCTGCTCGACCAACTGCGCGCCCGCTACGGCGAGAAGGTGGACATCCAGTACGTCCAGCGCGAGCCGGGCGCGATCGTCATCGACTTCGTGAAGAAGCAGGCCTGAGGCTCCTCCTGTCATTCCCGCGAAGGCGGGAATCCAGTGGCTTTCGCAACGACGCTGGATTCCCGCATTCGCGGGAATGACAAAACAAAAAATGCTGCCCACCCTCGTTGCCACCGCCGTCACGGCGCTCGCTACCGCGCTGGCGCTCACCTTCGCCGGCTTCGTGGCGCCGGCCGCGGCGGCCCACGTCGCCTTCGCGGTGGGCATCCTGCCCCTCATCCTGGGCGCCATGACGCACTTCGTGCCGGTGCTCACGCGGGGGCGTCCGCCGGGCCGCGCCGTGCATGTTCTGCCCTTCGCCGGCATCGCGGCGGGGCTGCTGGCGACGGCGGGATTCGCGCTGCCGTCCTTCTTCGCCGCCGGCATACATGCCGGCGCCACGCTGGCCCTGGCCGCCGCGCTCGCCATGGCCGGCTGGATCCTCGGTCGCGCCCGCGCCGCGCTGGGCGCCCCCCACCCCTGCCTGCGCTGGTACCTGGCGGCGGTCCTGCTCCTTGCCCTGGCGCTGGCCGCCGTCCTGGCCATGGGCCTGTGGCCCGGCAGCCGCGGCGCGCTGCGCGTGTTCCACCTGCACCTCAACGTCCTCGGCTTCATCGGCCTCACCGCCCTGGGCACCCTGGCGGTGTTGCTGCCTACGGCGGCGGGGCGCCCCGACGAGCGCGCCGCCGCGCGCCTGCGCGCCGACCTGCTCCTCGCCGTGTCCGGCGTCCTCCTGGTGGCGGCGGGGGCCGCTTGGGCGAAACCCGCCGCCTACGCCGGACTGGCCCTGCTGCTGCTTCCCGTGGTGCGCCTGGGTACGGCCTGGGCGGTGCGCTTCTGGCGCGAAATGGGCATGGCCCACGGCGCCGCACCGTCCCTCGCCGCGGCCTTGTTCGGACTGACGGCGCTGCTGTTCCTCGGCGCGGGCCATGCCAACGGCCGCCTCTACGGTGCGGACGCCATCCTCGGCTTCGTCCTGGCCTTTCTCCTGCCGCTGGTGACGGGCGCCGTGAGCCAGCTCCTGCCGCTCTGGCTGAAACCCGGCCTGCAAACCGGCTGGCATGACGAGGCGCGCCGCAGGCTCGGGCGCTGCGCTGCGCTGCGTGCCCTGGCATTTGTGGCCGCCGGCCTAGCCGTCGCCCTGGGTTTCCGGCAAGCGGCCCTGCTGGCGGGCGCGGCGCTCGCGGCGTTCGTCGCGCAACTGATTCCGGTGCTATGGCGTAGGGCGCAATAGCACAGCGTATTGCGCCGGATGCGCATTGCGCCGACGGGCCACACCATGCGGCGGATTACGGCTTCGCCTAATCCGCCCTACGCCACTACGGGCGGCCGCGACGCATGGCGCCGATCACCACCACCACGAACACCAGCCCGCCGATGATGGCGACGAGGCCGCCCAGGCCCATGACGCCCATGGCGACGACTTCCCCGGTGCTGCGCAACACCTGCTCGGCGCCCGCCACCTTGCGCTGCACCCCGTAGCCGCCCGACCACATCAGGCCGCCGATGTGCATGGCCTGGCCGAGCGCATAGCAGTAAGACGAGAAGGTGGCGGCGCGACGCGCCGGCAGGCCGTAGCCCAGACGCGGCAGCAGGTGATAGACCAGTCCCATCAGCGCCAGGGTCACGCCGACGATGCAGCCGTGGTAGTGGGCCGGGATCTTGACGTTGTTGCCGGCGATGGTGAAGCCGATGATGCCGCCGAAGGCGAACAGGGCCAGCGAGGAATAGAGCGCGGCGCGCAGCGGGCGCGCGTCCGGCTCGATGGCGGTGCGCGGCGGCAGGGCCAGCAGCGCCGCCAGGGCCACCGGCAGGATGGGCAGGCCACCGCCCAGGCCCATGGCGAAGGTGAGCAGGTTGCGGTGCTCGACGGCGTGGGCGGGCCAGAGCAGGTAGGCCGCCGGAATGACCAGCACGCAGACCGCGGCGAGAGCGAACATCAGCACGGCGATGCGCGGGCTCATGGGAACGCGCCCGCCGGCGGCGCTGGCCAGCCACAGCCATGCGATCAGCATGAAGGCCGTCCAGGTGAACTGCAGGGCGTGGCCGCCGCCCCAGAACAGGATCTCGTAGTAGGCCTTGCCCGAGAGGTCCGCCGGCATGGTGAGCCAGGACCAGGCGAAGGCGGCCAGGGCGATGGCGGCGGGCGCCAGGGCCAGGGTCAGGCCGAGGCGCAGGGCGCCGGCGCCGTCCTCGGGCGCGGCGCGCGGACCCAGGAGCGGGGGCGCGGCGGCGAGGCTGCGCACCACCAGCAGCAATGAGCCGGCGCCGAAGATCACCAGGCCGCGGAGGAATACCGGGTCGTCCAGCACCGGGATGTAGTTGGCCATCACCGGCCCGCCGTGGCCGACGAAGGGCGACACGGTCATCAGCGCCGTGCCCAGGCCCGCCACCGCCAGGGCGGTCCACCCCAGGCCCAGGGCGCGCGTGCCGCCGGCCAGGGACCAGAGAATGCCGCCGATAGAGACAAACCAGACGAGCACCGACAGATCCACATGCACCACCAGGGCGACACGGAAGAAATCCGCGACGGGGAGCAGGTTGTGGAACTGGGGCGCCCGGGACAGGACGAGGACGATGGACAGGACGCCGGAGCCGATGAGCGCCGCGAGGCCGAGCCACAGCCAGCCCCGCGCCAGCCGTTTCAGGCGCGCGTCGGCGGTGGGCAGGGTGTATTCGGTCGCGGGGAGGGTGCCGGCGGTCAGGGTCTGGGGAACTGCGCTCATGCTGGGAAGAAAGCCATCGTAGCCATCGTAGGGCGCATTAGGCGAAGCCGTAATGCGCCGGATGGGTAATCCGGCGCAATGCGCTTCGCCCTTCGACAGGCTCAGGACAGGCTTATTGCGCCCTACGCCACTGCGCTCATTGAACGAAGACGACGCCGCCCTTGCCGGCGTCGAAATCGATCACCAGGATCTGGGCGGGTTTCAGCGTCACTTTTTCGGCCTTCGTGAAGTTGAAGTCCTTGACCCGCACATTGTCGTTCATTTTGACGGCCAGCGCATGCTCGCCGGCCGGCACCTCGAAGCGCCGGTAGATCGTGGACGTGCCGTCCTTGGACAGGCCGGAGGGCGGCGCCGCGCCGGCGAACAGCGGCTTGCCGTCCAGTTCCACCTGGACGGTCACGGGCGAGCGCTCGCGCGGGCAGGCCATGGGGGCGCGCATGTTGGGCGCCAGCTTGGCCAGTTCCTCCGCCGTGCGCTTGCGGCATTCGGTGACCGGTTGGCCGTGGTGGCTGAAGGACAGCTTGATGAGCGCGTGGTCGGGGGGCAGGTGCGCGTACTTCGGCGCCGTGGAGAAATAGCCGATGATGACGGCGAAAAGGCCATAGAACACAACTTGGCCGACGAGGGCGACGGGGCTGAGGGCGGACTTAACCATAGTGGGCGATCCTCCGGGGAGTATAGGCGCGCGGACGTTTCTCGTCCGCGCCCAGGGTTTGCAGGTCCTTGCGGAATTCTTCCAGCGCCGCAGCGAGTCCGCCCTTTTCATGGCGGTCCGCCCAGGCCAGGCGCAGGCGCTCGGCCGGCACGTTGCTGCGCAGGTGTGGCTCCCGCGTCCCGGCCAGGCGCTCCTGCGTCCAGCGGGTGCCGAAGCGGTAGGCGCAACTGCCTTCGCGGCAGCCGGTGACCAGCACGCCGTCGGCGCCGCCGCGCAGGGCGTACTCGACGAAGCTGGGCGGCAGCAGCCCCGTGCACATGAGGCTCATCACGGCGGTGTTGTCCGCTTGCAGGCGGCGCGCATCAACGGCGCAGTCGCAGGCGAACACCACGAGCCTGGGGGAGGCCGTCAGGGCGGCGATCCTGCCCTCCATCTCCTGGCGCAGCGCGCCGATCGGCTGCTGCGGCATGTCGATGCCGGTCACCAGCCGCTCCATGCTGCGGAAGGGTGTGGAGGAGGGGCAGGCGCCGGCGCAGATGCCGCAGGCGGCGCACAGGTCCGGGTCGACCCGGGCCAGCTCATGGCCGGGCTTGTCCGGGTGCGGCGCCATCTCCACGGCGAAGTAAGGGCAGTCCTCGAAGCAGCGGCGGCAGCCGTTGCAGTTGGCCGGGTCCACCACGGCGACGGGCTGCCGCTTGGGGTGGGGCAGCAGGGGCAGGGCGCAGAGCAGGAGCGTCACCACCGCGGCCAGCGTCCACAAGCCGGCGGGCGAGGTGGCGTACATCAGCGGATGCACGAACAGGTAGTACCAGTCCAGGTCGAGCACTGCCGGCACGACGGACAGGTCCGCTTTCCCGTGGGAGAGCGTCGGCTTCACCAGGGCCAAGGCCAGCAGCATGGCGAAGCTGCCCCAGCCCAGCATGCGGGAGGGGAACACCTCGGCCCGGGAGATGCGCTGAATGTGGATCCACAGGGAGAGCAGCAGCATGAGCGGAATGCCGATGTGCAGGAAGACCAGCAGCGAGAAGAAGCGGTCGTTCATCGCCCCCGGCGTGAGGAAGTTGCGCGTCGCCGGGTCGGCGAAGATGGCGAGCGAGTCGAACCACTCGGCGCTGGCGATGGCGCTGAACTGGCCGAGCTGGTCCCACACCAGCCAGTAGCCGCCCACACCCGAGGCGTAGACCAGCCAGATGACCGGCATGCCGGTGATCCAGGAGAACCAGCGGAAGCCGGAATAGCGCCCGTAGAGGAACTCCCGCACCAAGTGCAGGAACATCACCGCGACCAGCGCGTCCGCGGAATAGCGGTGCAGGCTGCGCAGCAGCCCCCCCAGCCACCATTGCTCGCGGGTGTAGTACTCGATGGAGGTGTGGATCTCCTCGATGCCGGTGTCGAGCACGGCGAACAGGTAGAGGCCGCTCGCCGTGGTGATCCAGACGAAATAGAAGCCGAGCGCGCCCAGGCGCCGCCAGGGATTGCTGGCGGGGCCGAAGAAGGCGTCGAAGAAGCTCTCGACCCGCTGCAGCAGGCCCAGACCG
>CAYZLI010000029.1:0-1795 GCA_964479195.1 uncultured Rhodocyclaceae bacterium | reverse complement strand
CTAGGCACTCTTCGCCTTGCCCGAGCGCAGCCCGCGCCAGAGGTACCAGGCGATGTAGATGAGGAAGGTGAGGAAGCCGGCGATCTCGAAGATCAGGACGTAATTGACGCGATACTGGCCGGTGGTGGGATCGTAGACCGAGCACAGGATGCGCACGCGGTCGGCGAGGTCGGCTATCGGGTTGGTCTGCGCCACGGGGGCGCCCGTGACGAGCTGCTTGAGCGGCTCCACCAGCAGGTCGGCGGTCAGCGCCTCGCCATAGACCTGGCGGTAGATCTTCCCTTCGCCGTCGACAATGCTGACCTGCACCAGGTGGTCGAAGCCCGCCGGCGTGGCTACGTAGCTGAAGCCGAAACTCTTCGTCAGATCGTCGAGGATGGCGGGCGCGGGGCTGAGGAATTCCCAGTTGGGGAAGACGATGCCGTTCTGGGTGGCGAAGGCCTTCAACGCCTGGGGGGAGTCGAAGGGCTGGTTGAAGCCGATGCTGACCGTGTTGAACCGGTCGGTGCCCAGCACCGCCACGGTGCCGGTGATGGCCTTCTGCAGGTTCTTGGTGGTGGTCGGGCAGACCTGGAAGCAGCCCGTGTAGATGAAGCTCACCAGCAGGGGCTTGCCCCGGTAGTCGGCCAGGCGCACCGGCTTGCCTTCGCGGCTGAGCAGGGTGAAGTCGCCGATGGGCTTGTTCACCACCGCCTGGGAGAGGTCCAGCGCCTTTTGCTGGTCGAGGGTGGGCACGTTGGGAGCGGCGGCCGGATCGAGCGGGCGGGAGGAAACCGCCGCCCCCTGGGCGGCACAAAGCGCTGCCGACCAGCAAAGCAAAAGGGCAGGCATCCAGCCTGCCCCGCGTGTCTTGAATGTCACGTTGTCCGGTGTGCCCTAGAAGCGGGCGTCAATGATCGCCGTGGTGAGCACCAGCGTCAACTGCAGCAGCGAGGCGTGGAAGCAGGCCATCGCCGTCTTGCGGGAGGGGGCCTGGGCCAGCCGCCAGGCCTTGGCGATGAAGACGGCGCCGCCGATCGCCGCGCCGGCGAAGTAGATCGCGCCCAGGCCGAAGAAAGCCGGCGCCAGGGAGGCGGCCACGAGTGCCACGGCGCTGCCGAAGATGGCCCGCGCGGCGCGCGCCTCGCCCACCACCACGGGCAGCATGGGCACACCGGCTGAAGCGTAATCCTCCCGGAAGGCGATGGCCAGGCTCCAGAAATGGGGCGGGGTCCACAGGAACAGCACGAAGGCCAGGGCCAGCGGCACGGCACCCAGTTGCGGGTCGGCGGCAGCCGCGCCGGCGAGCACCGCCCAACTGCCGGCCAGGCCGCCGATGACGATGTTGAGCCAGGTGCGGCGCTTGAGCCACACCGTATAGACGATGGCGTAGAAGAAGGCGCCGAGGAAGGTGTAGAGGGCGACCCAGACGTTGAGTGCGATCCACGCCGCAGCGACGGAGACGGCGGTCAGCGCGCCGATCAGCCAGAGCCAGGCCGGGCCGTGCTTCAGTTCGCCCGTGGCGAAGGCGCGCTTCCTGGTGCGCGCCATGAGGGGATCGATGTCGTGCTCGTAGTACTGGTTGAAGGCACCGGCGCTGGCCGAGGAGACCAGCACGGCCAGGGCGAGCACCGCGAGTTGCCAGCCCGTGAGCGAGGCGCCCGGCGTGACGGCGAGGCCGGCCAGCGCCGTGAAGGTGATGACGACGCCGATGCGCAGCTTGAACAGGCCGAGGACACGGCGCACGGTCAGGGCGGCGGATCGG
Organism: uncultured Rhodocyclaceae bacterium; assembly: GCA_964479195.1. Taxonomy (GTDB): domain Bacteria; phylum Pseudomonadota; class Gammaproteobacteria; order Burkholderiales; family Rhodocyclaceae; genus Desulfobacillus. The sequence goes on along the minus strand of CAYZLI010000029.1, from coordinate 51 downwards.
GTTGGAGTAGAAGCCGATTCCATCAGTCGTTGAAAGCGATCTTTGAGTTTG